>CAZZNO010000048.1:0-19161 GCA_964655685.1 uncultured Prevotella sp. | reverse complement strand
ACTCGCGCCGCTCAAGCGTTATGTTGTCATCATAAACCGTCATAATCATGCCCTGTTTGCCGTCGTGCTGGTTTACCGATGGCATCTGGTAAGGCATTTTCTTGTTTGTCTCACCATCTACACGAGTGTTCTCACGCCCTCCCAGCGAATATGTGTAACTCAGTGACGCCGTTCCAACACTTGTGAACTCGCCTTGCCATATCGTGCGATCGTCATTCAGGATAGTATGGGAATGGCCTGAGAAAGCTACACAGTTGGGGAATTGGCTCAGAGTCTCTGTCGACGCACCGTCGTCCTGCCCCCATGTCCACGGCCCGCCGCAAGTGTTCTTGGGGTGTGGGTGCTGGAAGTAAAAGAACGGCTTGCTGCCTGCCAGCTCACGCTTGTGTGCTTCGAAAAATGGCTGAACGTAATGGTTGGCAGGCAGGTCTATCCGGTGTGCGCCCACGAACTTGTAACCCTTCACGGTTTTGATGTACACAGGCTTATAACTTTCGTGCCAAAATTTCTTCCAGTAATAGTCCCGCTTGCCGGATATAGCCTCTCTTGCGACGTTTTCCTTACGCTGTGCTTCGGGCAGGAATGCTATGCAGGCTTCGTATTTGGTGCCCTCAATGTGGTGGTTGCCGTAGATGAACAGGCGCGCTACATGGTTGCCGTTGGGCAGCCTGCCTTTTGGAAACAGGCTGAACCACGTGTCAGCAACGAGCTTCATTTGCCGCTCAAGTCCTGAGCCGGCAATGTCTCCTGCTATAATCACCCCGTCTGCATTGCGGCAACGGAGATGCTTCAGGGTCTTTTCAAAAACAGGTGTTTCGTCTTCTGCGCGTATGTGTATGTAGCTCAGGATGCCTATGGTGAGCTTGGGTGCCCCCTTCCGGCTTATGCGCGCGGCAAAGGTCTTTGTGTCCACTGCCTTTGCGCCGGCTATGAGGGCACTCGCTTTTAGGAAATTTCTTCGATTCATTGTCTTGTATGTATTTGTTGCCCGTTGGATAAATTATCTATGCATACCGTTTAGTCGACAGGCAACTTCTCTATACGCATATAGTCAATATTTGGGGCAATGTCTTTGTCATTACCCAACCTTATCCGGTTGCTGCCTGCACGAAGATTGACTACAAGCGACACCACGGACCATTGCGCATCATTGCTGCCTGTGTTTTGGCAAGCAGCCCTTTCCGCGAGTTTGCCGTTTACGCTTATGTCAAGGTCACGGTCCTTTGCGCAGGCGTATGCTATCGACAACTTATGCTTGCCACCCTTGCTGACATACACATCACGCCACTCGAGATAGTTGGATTCCTTGTTTCCAAGATTACTTACATATTTGCCAAGATCTGCGGCGGCTGCTGACATCGGCTCTGCCGAAAGGCGATTCTCCAGATGCTGATAGTCGTGCAACCATGCCTCCTCAGCCTGATACACCTGCTTGTCACGCCGTGCACCGGTAAAGAAATAAGCCTTTGAGTCGTGCGGAGCAATGGTGACACTCATCGTAGCACTTGATTGGTTCGTATCGGCTTTTGAAAAGCAGTCATGCACCTGTACACTGCCGGTGAAGCCCAATGCCGCCATATCAACGGCAATGGTCTGTGGACGGTCGGTGAGGTTCATCACAACCACGGCGCGCTTCTGTCCATGCAGTTTCTCCATATCCTTTGCTACGACGTAAACATCGCCCTGACGTTGCACCACAGGCGCGCCAATGCCGAGCACATCTTGGTTCATGGCTATGAGATCGGTGTTCTTCAGCAAATCCAATGCTTCACCGGAAAGCGTACGCATGTCACAGCCAATGAGCAACGGTGATGACGAAATGCACCAGTATGCCATGTGTGTACGGTCCTCGGCAGCAGTGCGCGTACGACCTATCTCCAGCATATCTAAGTCGTTATAATGTCCGCCGCCAGTATAAGCTTGTTCATAGAGAGTACCTATAACGATGTTTTTAATGCCTTTAAACCACGAATCCTTGCCGCCATCCCAACTGTCAATTATATCTCCCGTGGTGCGCCAAGAGTCGGCGACATTGGTGATCCATGTGCCCGGATAAGTCCAGCGGCAGACGTTGAACACTATTCTGCGTCCTGTCTCTTTTTCACAACGTTTGATGGTCTCAGCTATCTTAGTGTACTGCTTGCGCTCGTCAAGTCCCATATTACTGGCACCGCAATAGTCCACTTTGATGAAGTCGTAGCCCCAGTCGTTGAAGTAAAGCTTGCAATCCTGGTATTCATGTCCTGCCAAGCCTACGCCTACACCGTATGCCTTCGTACCATTGGATGAGCCACAAGCATTGTCGCCTGCATCAGAATAGATTCCGGCTTTCAGTCCTTTACTGTGAATGTAGTCGGCTACACGTTTCATACCATTTGGGAACAGCTTGGTATTGATGCGCAGATTACCATCCTTGTCACGGCCATCTTGAAAACCGTCGTCAATATTTATGTATTTGTAGCCCACTTTGTCAAGCCCGAGCTTCACCATCTCGTCAGCCTGTCCGCAAATGACTTCTTCATTTATATTAAGAGCGAAGGTGTTCCAAGAGCTCCAACCCATAGTGGGCGGAAGGAAGTTGCGCTTTTGCGCCATTACACTTTGAGAAAGAATTATAACAATGGCTATAGCCATCAAATGCAAGAGATTTGTTTTTTTCATATTTGATATATAGCTGTAATCGCATAAAGCCCAAGGCCTTACATGGGATATGACCAACGTATGGCCTTGAGCTTAAGCATAATAAAGATAAACTCTTTGAGGTTTTATTACTTTACAACAAATTTATGTTTGCCCTGTATGTAGACACCTGACTTGGTAGCTTTAACACGCTGACCCTGCAAGTTATAGATTGGAGCTGAATCGTCAGATGATGCCTCAACTTTCTTGATGCCTGTTGGATCAGAGGGCATGACACGCAGTGTAACATCCACTATGGTGCCACCATTATTTACTATGTTATCGCTGCCTCCTGGCTCATAAGCGTTAAAATCCGTTTTGAACCTCATACGATAATCGCCAGGGGTCAAATTAGCAGGAACTTTGAATGAAGGCAAGAGGCCAGTGCAGGCTTTGTTCCATCGCGGATCATTGTCAGGGAAATTATCTCCTGCACTATCAAAATGGTTGTTGTTCCCCCTACCACTGATGCAGCTGTAGGACACAAGCTCGGAGCCTGCCGCAGGAGTGTAATTGTTTTCTGTGTCTATCTTAGGGGTGAATTGCTTGTCGTTATCATAGTCGACATACACATAGCCATGAATCCAACTTGCTCCTTCGCCAAATATCATGTCCACTTTAACCGTAGCCCCTTGCTCAACTGTGAATACAGTCTCATTGTGCTTGTCTATGTAAAGCATGTGATCAGCTTTGTCACATGCAGGCGCTGTTACTCCATCCACAGAAACTTCTGCCAGATACTTAAAACTGTTGACCCTGGTCGTAGCCTTGTTGAATTTAGGATTGATAGGATACTCGTCAACAAGACCGGCAGCCCTTCTAATGCGCTCTGCGCAATTATTATTAGGGTTGACAGGTTCGTCAGCAAAGGCACTGACTGACGTACATGCCAAAGACAGGCATGCAATTGCTGTAAAAATTACTTTTTTCATATCGTTGTGGTTTTATGTTGATAAAAAGCTATTGTTCGTTCCTAAATTTGTAATATCTTACATAGTCGATGATTAACTCCGCAGGAAGCTCACTGCAATCTACAGGCTTAACATACGACACGTTTTTGTTGCTGAATTGCATGTCGAGTATGAAGAAATATTTATTATCAGCGTATGGGAACTGATTGTTCAAAGAATCCACTCTGGGATAAGAGAGAACAAGACGGTCGTTGACAAAGAAATCCAACTTGTCACGATGCACTTCCACTGCATAGACATTGAACTCATTACGCTTGAATGTTGTCCAGCCTTGGCTCACTGGCGGAGTGCGCAGTTCATATGGATGGTGATTGTAATAATTGTGTGCAGTAACAAAAATCCACTGCTCATGATCCTTGTGCTCCATCATGTCAATCTCGCCACAGTCTGGCCATTTCCCATTAGTTAGCAACCAAATAGCCGGCCAAGAGCCATTAGTCTCCTTCATTTTGGCACGGACTTCATAACGTCCCAAACCGAATGTCTGATAGCTCTGTACTGCTCCATTGAGATAAGTGGCAGTGTCAGAAGGCAAGAAGTCGTTCACTATACCCCGCAGATTTAATGTACCATCCTTGACCACATTAACACTCGGGTCTGACGACCAATAGGCGCGAGCGCCATCGTTTTCACGAAGAGGGTAATACCACTTCGTCAGGTCAAGCTTGTCACCATTGAACTCGTCCGACCATTCCAATATATACGGTGAAGTAGAGTTTTTGAACAATACCTCAACAGCATTTGAGGAAAGGCTAAACTGTTTGCGTCCACGCTTCAAAGTTACGTTGTAGTTCCCCTCAGCGAAGTCTGTAGGAAAAGCGAATGTGTACGAGTCTTTTTTTGCCTTGCTCACATTAATGCTGTAAGCAACAGTCGTATCAACAGTAGAGACGAACGACAGCTGGTCGCCTTTATGAAAGCCCTCACCAAGAAGTGTGACCTCCACGCCTGTGGAGTCCACAATGAGAGGATTGGGCATCATTACCTTCTTCACCTCTACGCCGCTGCTTGCGTATTCATCATCCGCACACGAGGCGAAAGACGACAATGCGAAGCTTGCCAACATGGCAATGCCCACAAACTTGACATTTCGCATAATTTCATTTTTGATGTTCATTGTTCTTTTTTATTTGCTAATGATTGATTTTTATTACCACTGTATAGCCTGATCCTCGTCCGGGATAAGGGTGTTTAGCTGACGCTCCATGACCATAGTGCCATTGACATTCACATCAATGGGTTTGTTCGGATTCATCGTGATGTCCTGATACTTGTAGTGGAGCGTCATGCGCACGTAGTAGTGCTTGAGGTACGGCTTCTGCTTGTCCATCGATTCCTCAATCTCGTAAGTACAGTTGCCTGTCGTGGCAAAGTTGATGCGGTTCTGCGCGTCACCCGCCGTGAGCGTAAGCGTGCCGGTAGTTTTTCCCGTGCCATCCTTACCGCCATTCTCAAACTTGGCATTAATCTTGTAGAGCGCACGGTCTGGATCTTGCTCCCACACGGTTCCTGCATAGAAGAACACGGTGTTGGCATCGACTACCTTTACCGTACGCGTGGTGGCAAACGACGGCACGCCGCTGTTGCCCGCATAGTTTACCAACACTGTAGTGGCAGAATAGGTGCCCGAATAGTCGTTGAAAAGATTTATGTTGAGCAAAGCCTTGTCCCATCCCTTATAGTTGTTGATGGTATAAGAGGCGCTCGGCTCCACCTTTATGGGAAGCACATAGTTGTCTACGAGGTCCAGTCCCTTAAAGTCGAAGTTGATGGGAATGGTAGCCTCGGTGCTCCCGCTGGGAATGCGGCACATGCCGTCGCCAAGGGAGAAATGGTCAGAAGACAGTTGCTTGTAGAACAGGTCGGTTCTGTCGTTGAACCGCCATACGTTGAAGACTTGGAGGGTATCATTGTCCACGCCTACCTTTACGTCAAGGTTAGACGTGCTCGGCGTGGAACCACTGATAAGCACCGGCAGTTTATACTGCCCGGAGCCGTCAGCCTGGTAGCGGATATATATGTTGGTCACGCCGTCACTGTTGCGCGGAGCCTTGAGCGATACCATCTGCGTGTACTGCTCCTCTTTCCAGTCATCGCTGCACGACGTGGCGAGCGTTGCCATTGCCATTGCCGCAAGGGCTATTATATGAAGTTTTCTCATTTGTCTGTATCGTTTATAGTATTATCATGCGTTTGAACCTTAGTCGGCAATCTCCCAGCCCGGAGCCTGCGTCATGTTCTTGTTGCGTTTCTGCTCAGAATCGCTTATTGGCCAGAAGTACATCTTGCGTGAGAAGGCGCATTGCACGCCCGGCACACGCATCGGCACGTAGAACTCGTCGCGGTTGCTTGTAGACATGTAGATGTTGTAGCCATAGGTCTGTTCTCCTTCCTCCTTAGGCGCGTCCTTCCAGCGGCGCAGGTCGAAATAGCGTTGGTTCTCCAACAGGAATTCCACCTGCCGCTCGTGCTTTAGTTTGGCACGCATCGCCGTCTGGCTGCCATACACGTCATCATCGTAGTCGGGCACGCCTGCACGCATCCTCACAGGCTTTATGCCGCGTCTCATCTGCTCCACGTCACGGCTGACTGTGTATGTAGTGCTACCGTCCCATGATGGGATTTCGTATGAAGATGTCAGCTCGTTCAATGCCTCGGCATACATCAGCAGGATGTCAGCATAGCGGATAGTTGGCTCTGGTTTGGATGAAATTTTCCATCCAGCGTTGATGCCGCGATAGTCGACCGGATTCATATACTTCATGATACCTACGCCTGTAGGATTGCTGTATTCGTTGCCACTGGTATAGCCATCAGATGAACCACTGTAGTAGAATACTTGCTGATTCTGCTGAGAGGTATAGGGGGCACTTGTACATGGCCACACGGCTCCGTTGTAGCTAACCGAGGCATAGAAGCGCGGCTCACGATTGCAATACTCAAACGCTACACCGTCTGAGCAATGGTCGTATGGATGCTGTGAGGCGTTGGAAGCCGTGACATAATTGAAGTCTTTGGCGGCGTTACGGTTAAAAGGCTTGCCGTCTGCCATGTCGTATGCTTCCACTTGCTTTAGGGTCAGGCCATGATTGTTATATCCGCCACATGAGGCAGGTAATTGGCAGCACCAAAAATAGTAGCCACCATAATTGATGGCATCTGCACCATCAATCTTATTGTTCACGCCACGTGTGAAAATAAGTTCAGGGTTCTGGTTCATCTGCGCATCACCGTCGAAAATGGCGCGATACGACTCAAATGGGTCTATGTCAGCCCACCCGTCGGGGAAATTCCTGTCGGAATACTTATCGTTGTGGGGAGGTGTTATGGTGGAAGGATAGTCGAATCCCGTACTCTGCTGAGGCTTTGCCGTATAGAGGCTATACTGCCCCATCTCCATAACGTCACGACAGGCTGCCGCGGCAAGTGCCCACTTGCGCTCGTCGTAGATCTGTGAAATGAGCTTGTTGCCAGCCTTGTCAGTAAAGTCCGCCATCTCCTCGTTGCCATTGAACAACGGGCTTGCGGCATAGAGCAGCACCTTGGCACGCACGGCAAGCGCGGCGCCACGGGTGGGACGGGTAATGTTGTTCGTCGTACGTGTGAGCGGCAGCTCCGTGGCGGCGGCCTTCATTTCGCGGGCTACGAAGGCAACGCAAGAATCGTATGGCGAGCGTGGGTATGACAGCTCGTCGTAGCCTTTGTTGTAGTCGGCGCCGTCGACAGGCATGATTGGCACGGGGCCGTACTTGCGCATGAGCAGCCAGTAGAAGTAAGCACGCAGGAAACGTGCCTGTCCACGGGCATCGGTAATCTCGTCGGCATCCATCTCCTGGTTCTTATATACATTATTAATTAGGATGGAAGCCTGGCGAATGCCCTGATAGCACTCTTTCCAGCAGTCGTTCATCACCTGCGACATACTTTGATACTCACCAAGCCTCCACTGCTTGTAGGTGGAGCCTTCATTCTCATTGAAAACTACGTCGTCGGAGAAGTTGGTAATGGACGTTTTGACGTCGCCTATCTCCTGGTTGTCGTCGAGCAGGCAGTCGTAGCAATAGGCAAGCCACTGGAGGGTGTAGTCGCGCTTTTGGAATATGCGGTCCTCGGTCTGCAGGTCCTTGAAGTGTCTTTCCTCGTCAAGATAGTCGGAACATGACGCAAGGGGCATGAGGACTATTGCAGACAGCGCCAATGCGAGGATATGTGTTTTTTTCATTTTCATGGTTTGTTTCTTGTTTACATGTTAATGGTCATTCCCACGGTGTAAGTTCTCGACAAGGGGTATTCCATACCCGTACTGCTGCCAAGCTCCGGGTCCCAAAGCTTGAAGTTGGAGAACGTCAGCAGGTTGGTGCCCATAAAGTAGATTCTCACCTTTGACATGCGCAAGGGCGTTGTAAACTTCTTTGGCAGCGTATAGCCTATCTCCAACGTTTTCAGGCGGAGGTAGGAACCGTCACGCATCCAGTAGGTCGAAGGCTGGTAGTTGTTGTCATTCCTTCCGTAGGTCAGACGCGGATATTTGGCGTTCGGATCCTCGTTGGTACCGAGCGACCAGTAGTTGCCTATCAGGTCAGAAGACACGTTACCCCAACTGTCATTGGAGAAAGCCCTGACGAGGGTACCACTGATAGGTAGCGACGACTTGCCTGCTCCTTGGAAATGAACGTTGAAGTCCAAGCCATGCCATAGCACTGAAACACCGAAACCATATATAGCGTTAGGACGCGTAGTGGTACCTATCGCCACCATGTCATTAGAATTTATAACGCCGTCACCATTGACATCCCTGTACTTGATGTCACCTGGAGCCACGTCCACGCCTCCGAAGTTCTGCGTCGGGCTTTCACGAATCTCGTCGTAGCTCTGGAACAAACCGAGGGCTATGTAGCCACGCGGCCAGCCTACGCTGTGCCCGGTATATCTATAATATGGATAGCGGCTCAGCTCCTCGTCGTATTGCTCTATGGTGTTCTTGCTATAAGTGATGTTGCCACGCACGGTGACATCCACCATTCCAAACTTTTGGTGCAGGCCTATGTTGCCGTCGAAGCCTTCCGACTTCACCTCGCCATAGTTTGACTTGTAAGCCGACTTGAGGTCAGGTATACCTATAATCTGCGCCTGGTAGTTGCGCGCCATGTAGATGCCCGTGCGACGCTCATTGAAGTAATCAATCGTTCCGCTGATGGCATTGTGGAAGAACGAGAAGTCAAGACCGAGGTCATGCTTCTTGGCAACCTCCCATGTGACGGCGGGCGAAGACAGTGTGGCATAGGTCAAACCACTATACATGTAACTGGAAGTCTCTGTTCCGAAGTTATAGGAATATGTGTTCTGGAACGTTGCGTGATATGGGAAACGGTCAGAGCCGAGGTTATCGTTGCCCACCTTGCCGTAGGAATAGCGAATCTTGAACATCTCCATCCACGGCAGGTGCTTCTGTATTAACGGTTCCTCACCGATGTTCCATGCTACGGAGTAGGCTGGGAAGAAACCATACTGGTGGTGCTTGGCAAAGTTCTCCGAGCCGTTGTAACCGAAGTTGAAGTCGAACAGGTAGCGGTTCCTGTAGCCGTAGGTGAAGCGGCCGGCAAGCCCCTGATGGCGGTGGTCAATGTCCTGTATGTAGTCCTTTGACGGGTTCTCGGAGTTGTCCACCTTTTTGTCCACTGAGTATTTAATGATTGCTCCAAGGCTGTGGATGTTGCGCACAAACTTGCGGTCCCAGTGCAGCTCCGCCTCGAATGTCTCATAGCGGTCGCCGTATGAGTGCGGATCGGCGCTCATAAGCTTTTCGTTACTCATCTTGGTGTAGACCACATGGCCATTGCCGTCACGCTGCCGCTCGGCGAGCCATGTCTCGGGAGACTTGGTGTGTGCGTCAGTGTTACGCGTATTGGAGTCGTAGCCGAAACGTGCGTAGAAATTCAAACCCTTGGTGATGAACGACAAGTCTTGGGCAAGGTTGAACGTGGTTTGCACCTTGTTGTTCCAATTCTGCGAATAACCCATCTGCGTGATTTGCACCCAAGGATTAACCCATGAACCGTGGTCGGAACGCGAGGCGATGTATCCATTGCTGTACTTCACCGGCACAGAAATAGGGTTTTGCCCGAGTAATGATTTCCAGATGTCGCCGTAATCGGCTCCCGGCTCATTGCGCTTGTCCAAGGAGCCTGCCACGCCGAAGGTGAGCAGGGTGGTCTTGGTGACGTTCACATCCACATTCAGACGATAGGTCCAGCGGCGGTAGTCGGCATTGGTATTGTAATCCTTCTTCATGTCCTTGTCCACCTTGTACATGCCGCCCTCATCAATATAGGATGTGGAGAAATAGTAGCGTGCCAGCGAGCCGCCGCCACTCACCTCGAGGTCGCCACGATAGGTTGGCGCGCCTTTCTTCATCAAGAGCTTCATCCAGTTGACGTTGGCAAACAGGTCAGGGTCAAGTCCACTGTCAATGAGATAAAGGTCGTAGTCGCTGTAGGCTGCTTCCTGGTTGCGGGTGGTGTGCGCTTCGTTGAGCATGCGGGCGTAGGTGGGACCGTCGACGACCTCCGGAGTCATTGTGCGTGTGTTGTAGGAGAACTCTGCCTTTGCGTTGATGTGCACCTTGCCTTCCTTACCGTGCTTTGTGGTGATGAGGATTACGCCGTTGGCACCACGTGAGCCGTAGATTGCCGTAGCGGATGCGTCTTTCAGCACGGTGAACGACTCTATGTCCTCTACGTTCACTTGGTTGAGGTCACGCTCGAAGCCGTCGACCAATACCAGCGCGCTGCTGCCGCCGCCGAAGGTGGAGATACCGCGTATCCAGAATTCTGACACGTTGCGTCCCGGCTGGCCGGACACCTGACGGGCGAGGATGCCCGGCACGTTGCCGGCAAGAGAGTTTGCCACTGATGCCGTAGGAACCTTTAGGTCGTCAGGATTGACCGTTGACACGGCTCCTGTCACGGTGATTTTCTTCTCACGCCCAAGACCGGTGACTGTCACCTCGTCAAGAACGTTGTCCTTGGTTTCCTTCATGACCACTTTCAGCGGCTTTGTGTCCTTCACCTGTATGGTCTGCGTGTCGAAACCGATGTAGGAGACTATGAGGCGCATGTTTATTTCCACGTCCTTTATCTTGAAGTTGCCGTCGATGTCTGTCACCACGCCCATGCCGGGCCTGTCTTTCACCACGATGCTCGCACCGGTAAGCGGCTCGCCTTTTTCATCGGTCACAGTGCCTTCCAGGTCGAAACTCTGCGCCATCGCCTGCACGGCGCATATCAGGAGCAGCGCAAGGGCTGCAATTGCTTTTTTCATTTGGATTGTTTTTGGGTGTTATTCTTCCATTATGTATCTCACGGCAGCATTATTGAAGTCGAAGACATAGAACGTGTGGTTTTCCTCATCGTAGCACACTGCCTGCGGCATGTTGAAGCGGGCTTCCTTGGTTGGGTCACCATCGATATAGCCATACACATTACCGTCAACGTTCTGGTTGCTGCGGCCTGCGAAAAGAGACGTTACTCCTTCGGGCGTAATCTTGCGGATGCAATGATTGTTTACGTCTGCCAGGTAAAAGTCGTAGACATCTTTCTTGCCCTGCTTGACATATTCTTCATTCTTGACAAAGCAACCATTGGTCAAGCCTGAGCGGAAGCGCGCAGAAGTGCCCACGCCCTCTGCATAGTTGTTCCAATCGGTGAAAGAACCTGCCACCAAGTAGGGTACTTCATACTCATGGGTTTCATAGTTATAGTCTGACCTGACAAGGTAGCCGCCATCCACCGAGCATAAATAATAGAGATAGTCGCCGGACGGATGGACGACGCAGTTTGCCCTCAATCCCTTGCCTGCACGTGCAGTGATAACAGTGTTCAAGTCGAACAAGTGGCGGCTCTCCCATCTCTGTGCCTGCTCGTTGTAGTGGTCACGAAGCTTGAAAAATGCACCGCGCATCCATGAGTCAAAAAACTTGGTGTGGTCTTTCGGGTTTATGGCGATGGTGTAGGCAGCAGGACCATAGCTGTATACATAAGTGCGCGCGAAGTTCTCACTGCGAAGGGCATAATAGCAGTTAGGCAAAGTATAGTCATCAAACTCGTAACGATTGTTCATGTCAGGAATGAACAGCGTGTCACCATCGAAACAAAAACTCGATATTTCATTTTGCTTCTGCGGAACGACTGTTTTTACTTGATTGCTCATCAAGTCTATCATGTTTATACCATATTTGCTAAGATTGTCCGAGAAGAAAATCTGCTTGTACTCACCAGGCTTGGAATCCAACACGGCATAACTTACCCTGCCCGTAGCCGCATGGTCATAATCGCCGGTAATAAGCTCATATCTTAAAGGTCTGCCATCCTTGTCGGCATGGCGGAAAAGCGTGCCAACAGTAAGTCGCTTTTGATAGCCAAAAGTTCTGTCAAACGTGTGGGTGGCAAGAGTGTCTCCCTTATCACCAAGAATTGACACAGACACCTCACCCGAATAGGCGAATTTTGGAACCATTGCATAGATTACGTCTCCGTCGCTGCTAATGACATCGGTGGATCTGCCACCAATACTAACTTTGATTTTTGACGGATCTGTGCCGAAATTGGAACCAGTGATGAACATCCTCGTCCTACTGGATCCTTCTTTAGGCTGAAAGTCGGAAAACGTCACTGCTTTACCTGGATCGGGACTCACCAGCTCCTTCTCCAAAGTAACATTCTCACTGCATGACGACAGCAAGGCGGAAGCCACGACAAACGCCACCAATGAGTGACTAAGGTTTAAATGCATAATTTTTTAAGTTTTAATTGATACTGATTGGTTATACATGCTTTTCGATTGCAAAAATAATAAAATAAGCGTTACCCCCCCTAAATAAAGTTAAAGATAACTAAATAGGCAACCTTTTAACATTTAGAGACATAAAAAGGGCATAATTCAAGCAAAAAATGATATTTTGTGCATGAATACTTGCCTTTTTACTCCAAAAACTTTCTAAAAATGACAGGAAAAGAATAGCAAGGCTAAAAATCAAAAGCAATTGCCCCGGAAAGGCAATCAGGAAAACCAAGTGAAATCAATCATTCTACCTTCCACTCATCAATGGTGTGCTTGTCGGGATTGAAGCGGATGCCGACCTTGACAACCTTTCTGCCATCCGTCTGATACGGTGTTGCATAGCCGTTATCGTTGATTTGCTTCAAGGCATTCTCGGCTGTGTCGTTTACTTTCAGCTCCATGACATAAATGGCGTCCGGCATGAAGACAACCATATCGGTTCTGCCGCCTGCCACCTTAACCTGCGTGCGGACATAGACGTTCAGCATGGAGAAGACAAGATAGAACGTGTACTCGTAGAAGCCTTCCTTGGTTGCTGCCTCGGCAAGCTTCTTCTTAAAGCCTTCGACGTATGGGATGCCCGACAGGTAGGACTGCATGTGCTGAAGGGCGAGGTTGATGTCGTCTGCCTTCAGCGCACGCCAGAATTTCAACGCGAAGCCTACTTGCACGTTGCCGTCGTTCAGACCGACATAAGTAGGCAGAAGGCCTCTGGTATAGCCCACACGCACTTCCTGGTTGGGAATGGAAAGCGTGTATGTGGCAGACTCGAAGTCGTAATCCTTGATCGTCAGATAGCCGCTCTGGTAAAGCAGCGGCAATGCGTCCTGCATGTTCTCCGTGGGCTGGTCGAACGATGTCTCAGGCACCTCTATCTTGTCAAGGGACGTGATGTCGGTATGGAAGTGCTTCATCTGGCGGATGAGGAACGTGGGCGTGCCGCTCTCAAACCACCAGCTGCCTATCTTCTGAACCATGAACGACTTCAGAAGGCTGAAGGGGTTGTAAACCTCGGGAGAGTTCTCTGAGAAGTGATAACCGTCGTACTGATACTTCAGCCTTTGGTGCATTGCCTCCGCAGATTCCTTATACGTCTTGGCAAGAATCTCCACATCCTGCCACAAGCAGGAGGTGAGCTCCTGCTCGGTGATGCCGCAGATGGCAGAGAACTTTGGGTCAAGAGTCACATTGGTGAGGTTGTTCAACGTAGAGAAGATGCTGAGCTGCGAGAACTTCGTAATGCCGGTGATAAAACAGAACCTTATGTTTGCCTCCAAAGATTTTAAACGCTGATAGAACTCTTGCAGAATCTCACGCATTTCCACAAGTCTGCCATCGTCATGCAATACATCAAGCAGTGGAGCATCATATTCATCAATAAGAACCACAGCCTGAGTCCCAGTCTTCTCACACGAGCGACGGATTAGTCCTCCCAAGCGCATGCCGATAGAAGTTTCCTTTGGATTAGCGCCATACACCTTCTCGTATTCGTCCAGCTGCAATCCTATTTCTTCTTTCACGCCATCTGCATTAAGATGCTTTGCCGAACTAAGATCAAAATGCAGAACAGGATAGGCTTTCCACTCCTTTTCAAGATTCATAATCTTCAATCCCTTGAAAAGCGCCTTGTCGCCACTGAAATAAGATTCAAGCGTTGATGCGAGTAACGACTTGCCGAAACGGCGCGGACGACTCATGAAAATGAACTTGGCGTAATGCGCCAACTCCCATACTAAATCGGACTTGTCGATATAAAGATAGTCTTCACGTATAATTTCTGGGAATGTCTGAATCCCAACCGGGTAACGTCTCGTCGTCTGCTCCATTGCGTTCTTATTTTATTTTGCAAATATAGAAAGTTTTTCCCATGCAACCAAGTTTTTTGTTTGTTTTAGTGATAATTAAAAAATAAATATCCGCCAATAATTAAAGAAAAATGACAAAAAACAGGGGTGTACAAAATTGGTCTAAAAAATGAAGAAAAACGGGTGTCGAAGCGACGCACGGCTATTCTGAGACGTACGATCGCCGCGCGTGAATCGCATGTACGGCGTAAAGACGAGGCATTTACGCCGTACATAAGACGCATTTACGGCGTACATAAGACACGTTTAAGGCGTAAAGGTGAGACCTTTACGCCGTAAAGAAGATGACCAAAAACAGGGGAAAATGATGGATTTTTACAAGTAATTGATTCCCAACCGTTTGCAACCGTAGCTGAGAATAGCGTATTTGCGAACAAGTCATTGCTTTGTCGCAAATACGCTACTCATGAAAGGGGTGTTGTAAGAATATTTCAGAGCATTATAAGTCATGCTCCTTGACAGTCAAGACTATTGGCGCTCAACTCTCATGCAGTCGATATTCGGCGCAAGATTATCAGCATTGCCGAGCCGCACCTGGTTGCTGCCTGCATGCAGGTTGACGGTGACAGGTATTACCGACCACTGTTTATCCCAGCTGCCCGTGTTCTGGCAGGTCATGGTCTTGACGTGCTTGCCATTGACGGTAATTTCCAAATCACGGTCTTTGCCTGCTGCATAGACTATAGAAAGCTTGTATTTGCCTGCCTTCGTGACATAGACATCACGCCATTCAAGGTAGTTTGTCGGTTTGTTGCCAAGATTGCCAACATACGCTCCCTGGTCAGCCGACTCGTCTTGCTTAGGCTCGGCACTCAGGCGGTTCTCCAGTTCCTGATAGTCGTGCAGCCATGCTTCCTCAGCCTGATAAACCTGTTTGTCGGCACGTGTGCCAGTCAGGAAATAAGCCTGCGAGCCGTGGGCAGGAACGGTGACGCTCATCGTGGTGCCGCTTTCCTCAGTGTCAGCCTTGGTAAAGCAATCGTGAACCTTCACGGTGCCTTGGAACTCCAAGGCTCCCAACGAAACGGCTATGGTCTGAGGACGGTCGGTGAGGTTCATCACCACCACCGCGCGCTTCGGGCCATGAAGCTTCTCCATGTCCTTTGCCACGACGTAAACATCGCCCTGGCGCTGCACCACGGGCGCGCCTATGCCGAGCACGTCCTGGTTCATGGCTATGAGGTCTTCATTCTTGAGCAAGGCAAGCGTCTCGTCGCTGAGCGTGCGCATGTCGCAACCTATGAGCAGCGGAGAGCTGGCAATGCACCAGTAAGCCATGTGCGTGCGGTCTTCGTCGAGGCTTTGCGAGCGCCCAATCTCAAGCATGTCCATGTCGTTGTAATGACCGCCGCCGGTGTAAGCCTGAATGTAAAGGTTCTCCTTTATGATGCCTTTGTACGACTGCCAGCCGTCATAGATGTCGCCTGTAGTGCGCCACGAGTCGGCAACATTGCTAATCCACGTGCCGGGATAAGCCCAACGGCAGACGTTGAACACTATCCTGCGCCCCGTCTCCTTCTCGCAACGCTTTATAGCCTCGCCAATCTTGGTGTACTGCTTGCGCTCGTCGAGCCCTAAATGGTTGCCGCCGCAATAGTCCACCTTGATGAAGTCGTAGCCCCAGTCGTTGAAGTAGAGCTTGCAGTCCTGATACTCATGACCTGCCAATCCTACACCTACGCCGTAGGCATGCTTGCCTCCGCCAGACCCACAGGTATTGTCGCCTGCATCGGAATAGATGCCGGCTTTAAGCCCTTTGCTGTGGATATAGTCGGCTACGTGCTTCATGCCATTGGGGAAAAGCTTCTTGTTGACAATAAGGTTGCCGTCCTTGCCTCTGCCGTCCCAATAGCCATCGTCGATGTTGATGTATTTGTAACCCGCCTTGTCGAGGCCCAGTTTCACCATCTCGTCAGCCTGTCCGCAAATCACTTCCTCGTTAATCTTGAGAGCAAAAGTGTTCCAAGAGCTCCAGCCCATAGTGGGCGGAAGGAAGCTGCGCTTCTGCGCTGAAACAGGCAAAACAGCCACAGCCATAACGCATGAAGCTATAGCTGTGGCTGCCGAAAACTTAAAAAAAGTTTTTACCATACCTAAAAACATTTATCTTGCACCCTGCCCTACAGGATATTTTGCCCTTACAAAAGGCTGTCTGAGCAGGTATTGAGCACTACGTTTGATGCCTTCCATAGAAGTTATGGTGCCGTCGGTATTTTCAAGCTCTACCACGAAATTTTCCAAACCACAGGTCTTGGCATTGCGGAAGATGGCGTCGAAACCAACCATGCCGCTCTCTCCAAGAACGTAATGATCCTTTATGTGGAGCATCTTGCAACGACCCGGATATTTCTTGAACCACTCAACGGGTGCCTGCTGAGCCATTACGCACCAGTAAACATCCATCTGCCAGAACATGTTGGCTGCGGGGATGTGGTTGAGCATGTACTCTATCCATATCTGCCCGTCCACCTTCTGATACTCATGAGAATGGGTGTGGTAGCCGAACTGCATACCAGCTGCACGCACCTTTTCGCCCACGGCACTAAGGAAGTCGCACATGTTTTGGGCTATCTGCAAGTTCTTTGGAACCGGACCCCAAGGGCAGACAATGTACTTCACGCCTACTGCCTTGTGTGCGGCGATGCACTTGTCCCACCATTTCAGAGCTGCGGTGAAGTCGTGGTTTGCAAGCTCTGCGTCGCTTGGCCAGTGGCCAACGTGAGAAGACAGCGGTGTCAAGCCTGCCGCAAGGTTGTCTTTGCGGTATTGCTCCGGAGACACGCCGTAAAACTTACCGTCATTGTAGTTGGCAGCCTCCGTCGACGTGTAGCCGTAGCTTTTCAGGTCGTTGAAAGCCTTGACGTGGTTCTTGGCATACAGCTCAGGGTTGCCAATGACATCGCGTAGCGAATAGAGCTGAATGCACATTTCCTTTTTCTGTGGCTGCACACGGTTACGCTGCCCACGGCGTTGAGCCGAGACAGTAGTGATGCCTACGGCAAGCAACGCCATTATTAAAACTAATGCTTTGTTTCTCATCGCATAGAATATTACTTAAGCTCCTTAACCTTGATGTTGCGATACCAAACCTCGTCGCCGTGGTCCTGAAGAGCTATGTAGCCTTCGTGGTTCTTGCCGCCCATGTTGTTCATGAGCTCAAATGCATATGGGAACTCGCCGCCTTTCTTGAACTTGCTGTTCTGAAGCATCTCGGTCCACTTCGGAGTCCACAAATGGTACTCTACGACGTTCTTGCCGTTCTGTCCATGAACCACAGTGCCTTCGTAAACCATAATCTTACCCGTGTTCCACTCGCCGTAAGGCTTAGCGTTCTGGGGCTTGGCGGGAATCATGTCATAGAGGGAAGCCGACTGACGGTTGCCGTCTACGCCGAGCTGTGCGTCGGGATGGTTGGCGTTGTCAAGCACCTGGTATTCTGAAGCCGACTGCCATATCGGGAGATACTCGCCCTTGTTGTCCTTCACCTCGCGAGCCATGTAGAGCACACCAGAGTTGGCACCCTTAGAAACCTTGTACTCGAAAGTGAGCTCGAAGTTCTTGAACTTGTGGGCAAACATGAGGTCGCCGCCCGTGTCGGCATGAGCCTCGCCCGTGCCTGTAGCATTGAGGTGGATGGCTCCGTCCTTGACATCCCAAGCCTTAGGTGCCTTGTCCATGCCATAGCCGCGCCAGCCATTGAGGGTCTTGCCGTCGAACAGGGTTATATAACCGTCCTTGTCTGCCTTAAACTGAGCCATGTCTGTCTGTGGGCCGTCAGCGTCAACAGCCACTGCTGCGCTATCGTTGCTTGTTGAATCCTGAGTGCAGGTGCACTTGTCGCTACCGCAGTTGCAATTGCATTTGCACTTGCCGCCACATGCGGCGAGCATCAGCGCGAAGGCTGAAGCGAGTAATATCGTTGTTTTTTTCATTTTTTCTTAAAGTTTTTGGTTGATTATTTCAGTTCTTTTACCTTTATGTTGCGGAACCATACGTCGTTGCCATGATCCTGCATGCCAATGAGTCCTTCATGCAGGTCGCCTCCGCAGTTGTTGAGGAGCTCGAAGGCATGGGGCCACTTTGCCTCAGAGAACTTGCTCTTTTGCAGGAGCTCAGTCCACTCCGGTGTCCAAAGGTCGTATGACAATACCTGTACTCCGTTCTGTATGTGTGTAACGTGACCGTTATAAACGCGTATAGTGATGGTATTCCATTCTCCGTATGGCTTTGCGTTTTGTGGCTTTGCCGGAATCATGTCGTAAAGCGAGCCAGCCTTGCGGTTGCCGTCTACGCCAAGCTTAGCGTCGGGGTGGTTCTCGTTATCCAATACCTGGCACTCAGGGCAGGAAATGTATATAGGCTCCAGGTTGCCGTCCTTGTTGGTTGTCTCCTGTGCAAGATAGAAGATTCCGGAGTTGCCACCCTTGGAAATCTTCCACTGCATGGTGAGCTCAAAGTTCTTGAACTTATGTGCGAAGATGATGTCGCCGCCTGCGCCCTTAGCCTGCGGATTGAAACGGATGCAGCCGTCCTCAACAGTCCATTTCGGCGAAACGCCGTGTGTGCCATAGCTGCGCCATCCGCGCAGGGTCTTTCCGTCAAAGATTGTTATGTAGCCTTTCTTGTCAACCGGAAATACTTCCGCATCCCACTGCTCAGGGCCTTGGAAGCCTTGAGAGCAAAGTATGGTGGCAGTGCCTTTGTTGTATTTTATCGGCGTTCCTGCATTGGCAGAAACAACGGCAAGAAACAATAATGCTAAAGAAAATAGTTTTTTCATCGTGTTATTGGTTTTAAGTTAATAAAAG
>CAZZNO010000047.1:7699-19277 GCA_964655685.1 uncultured Prevotella sp. | reverse complement strand
TAAGCAAGCGTAGAGCCTTCCAGGCTCTATAGGCTATTTTGATACACCCTCTTTTTTAGCAATTATTATTTCGAAGGGAATCAAGAACCTGCATTACTGAAAGCGACGTTCCCAAATATCGGTTCATAGAATCATAATCTCCGGACTGCCAAATACGCTCAAAGTCTTTAAATTCATGCACAAGGCGGCTGTCATACTTGTTATTTTGCCACTCTTGCACACTTCCACCCACTGTCAAAGTAACCTTTTTAACTTCATTCGGAGCCGAAGGAATCACAATGGTTCCCTTCTCACCTTGCACGATTACCGATGAAGGGCTGGCAGAATCCTTTGCCGCCGTGCAGACTGCAACGGAGCCATCGTATTTCATCACAAGAACGCCGGAAATATCAATACCATTGAAACCACGATTGGCATAATAATGCATAGTCCTTGGCAAACCAAGTAATCCTACCACTACATTGATGTTGTAGATATTCAAGTCGTTCAAAGCTCCACCGCCAAGCTTCGGGTCAAAAGCCGGAGCCACATCGCCTCTAAGGTAGCGGTCGTATCGGCTGGAATACTGCGAATAGTTGCACTGCACAATGCGTATTGGCGCTATCTTGTCCAGCAGCTCTTTAGTGAGCATGTAGTTTGGCAGATGCAGCGTCGTGACAGCCTCAAACAGCCAAAGCTTTCTGCTCCTTGCCAAAGCCGCAAGCTCGGCAGCTTCCTCATAAGTTGAAGTAAACGGCTTTTCCACTATCACATTGCGCCCTGCAAGCAGAGCCTGGCGCGCATAATCATAATGGGCAGTGTTTACAATACCTATATATAGGAAGTCTGCCGTGTCTTCCTTAAGCAGCTTTTCATAATCGGTATAGACTTTTGCTATATCGTATCCCTGCGCCAGCTTCTCCGCATTTGCCATGCTGCTATGTGCATAAACAGCCGTAATGCCTATCTCTGGCGCTTCCTTACGCAAAGCGGCAACAACCTCGTTGGCAATCTTGCCTGTTCCTATAACACATATTTTCATAAACAGTGTTTCTATATCACAGTGTTATTAGCCTAACCCCACTCGTCCCAAACATTTGGGTGAGCCGTTTCGTCATCCCAAACGCTGAAATGATACTTTTTAGCATCGCCTTCACGTCCTTCTTCGTCATCGCCCCCATTGGAGAAATGTACGCCAGAGTCTGTATCCCCCGATGGAGCCATGAGCATGAACGAATTTGGTAAGTTTAACTTTATTACTCCCAACTGTGGGGCAGCATATTTTTGTTTTATAATCATCGGTCTTATTCCTACTATTATTTCACAATAACCTTCTTTGCATCCTTGATGTACACGCCATGCGGCAGACTGCCGTTGCTTGGCATTTGCTGACCTTGGAGATTGTATGTGTCAGCATCCGCATCAATGTCCGTATTGATTACAGAAGATATACCTGTCGTAATGCCGTCTACCACCAAGTTCAGCTTGTTGGCTTTTGCCCCGGACGGCGCAGTAGGCCTAAAATAAGCTCTGTAGCCACTCAACGTGCTTTTGCCGACAGAACGATAGAACTTGTTGCCGCTAAGAAACCATACGCCCTCTGGCAATGTTATCTTTCCACCATAGTTGCCTACGAAGTCGTAATTGGTACCGGAAGCAACAGGAGTGCTGTTCTGCGCAAGCGTAACGTTTTCAATATGGAATATACTTTCTTCAGTATTGGCTTTCATAAGGAACGGCACATTTGCCTTGATTCCTTCAGCTGAAGTCGTAAAGTAAATATTCTCGCCATCGGTATTGGAGAAATTATAAACCACAGCATCTTCTCCAAAGGTATTCTTCAGCTGCTCGGCAGTCATGTCGAAAGGCAGGACAACCGTGTTATAAGCCGTATTGCTCAGCCTGCGGTGAAGCTCCACATTCTTAGCCGAACCATAAATGTCAGTGCCAAGCGTTGAGAGATCCTCTGCTTCATCGAGCACCATATAACCCTTTCGCCTATATTCTCCAAGGAGACTAACATTACCATCTATTATGTCCGCAGGGATGGTGAATGAGCCGTCATCGCCAAACTCTGAAGCCATGTATGTCACACTCTGCCATTGTCGGTTATGGTGCACATACTGGCTGCCGCTAAGATTATAACCATGCTGCACCACAATATAGTCATTGTCAAAGCCAGCGGCAGGAGTGCTGATTATCTTAAAGTCCTTGCGGAACGGAATGCGGGAGTCGTTGATGATATCATTTCCGTCGGAAGTTTTTAAGGAGCCGTTTCGGTTCTGCACTGTAACGTTTACATTGTCCTCGTGGACATTCAGGAGAATATCAACTATGCCGCCACCATTATCCACGGTTGATTGCATATTAACACTTGAATTAGTGTCCATATTACCTCCACCTGCATCAATACAGTTCCAATCTACCTTAAAGCGCATACGGTATATACCCGGCTTGGTATCAGAAGGAATTGTGAATGATGGCATAACAATATTATTACGATTGCCTTGACTGAATGCCTTACCCTCACTATTATACATAGGATCGCTACTACCTTCAGCATAGCAAGACCAACTTACAGCTTCACTTCCTGTGCCAGCTCCATGATTACCTCCAATGACAGGAGAGAACTGTCCATCATTATTGTAGTCAATATATGCATAGCCATGCATCCAATTTCCTTTGAAGTCAAATGCTGGGGTATAAGTTTGTCCCGCCTTAACATCCCACGTCACAGCCAAAGTCTTATCATTGTAGACTTTAACGGTATTGTAATTGGCATCTGTTGCCCCTAAACTATAGCTGAAAGAACTACCATCTTGCCCAGTCATGCTAATGCCACGCAAGTATCTATTGCTACGTTTATTAGTCTGTGAATTGCTGAAGTTGATTGGATAGTCGGTCATGCCACCGCGCTGAGCCCCATTATTGTTAATCTCTATCTGGTCGATATAGCAGGCAAAGTCTTCTTTATAGTTGTGTGGCGACTGCAAGTCGGGAACAACTACAAGGCTGTAGATTTGTACGCCTGATACCGTCTTCACTGGGAACACCATATCAGTCCACTCATCAGCATGATCGTAACTGTAGTTAGACTCCACCCAAAACTGCTCTACATCGTTTGGCTCGTCGGTGAAGGCAGAGGTCGTACGCTTGCCAAGACCAACAAGCAGCACCTTTGAAGTGTTTGGCTTATATACAAAGACATGCACATACTGTGTAGCCTCTGATGTTTTCCAAGGCTCTTTCAAGTCAATGCGCACGCCGAAGGTGTTACTGCCAAAGCGCGAACGCTGCACACCAAGAATGTAGTCAGTCTGATCATTAGAGCCTTCCTGGTCCTTTGTAAAGTTCTTTATAACTTCCGCGTTACCATTGAGTTTGCCTTTCCTGAAAGGAGAATCTTCCCACGTATCATAAACACCAATACTCTTATATTCCGCAGGATTAGTGTCGAAAGTAATCTTTGTCTGTGCAGATATTGCCAAAGGAAGGAATGACAATATAGCGAGTATAATTTTTCTCATGTTCATTTCCTCCTGTGTTTAGTATATTGAAACCGTGTGGAGCAACGGACAAGCCTTGCTGTCGGTGATGTTTATCTTTATATAGCGTGCGTCAATGCCTTTTGCATAGCTATTCTGTGTGCTGCCGCAAAGCGGGATGATACGCTTATAGCCAATAGTCGTCTGCATGATGCCGGTTGCAGCCGTTGTCCAATTGCTTTTATCTGTACTATACTGAATGTTGAAACCCTTTACGCGCTGCCCAAGCTTAATGTATTCTTGCAGCATGACGTAATGGAGCGTCTTTATAGAGCCGAGGTCAAAGGTCAGCGATGCCTTAGTAGTGCCGTCGTTGGTAGCCCAATAGGTATCTTTATCACCGTCTTTGACATTTGTAGCCAAATAGTTGCGCCCAGTGCCCTGCGTGCGTTCTTCAGAAGCCTCAACCGTGGCATTAAGAGCGAGGTCTTTAGTATTGTCACCAACGCCAAGGCGTGTCTTCAACATATTGCCAAGGTCTGCTAAAACAGTAACATCCTTTTCCGGCAACACACCATCTCTGTTTGGCGGAAAGTTAAGAATGAATGTAGAGTTCCTGCCTACCGTTTCAAGATACATCTTGAATAGTTCTTCTGCACTCCTTGGGGTATCACCCTGATGCCAAAACCAACCGCTCTTATTGCCATATTTGGTGCCTTTAGCATCACTCTCGCCGGCGTTCCACAGCCAGTAATCCTCTACGCCAGTGCCACATGTGCTTTGGTTTTCTACCCACGGATGTGTAGCCCAGTTGGTCTCACCAGCATATCCTTCTTCTGTGCCAATCCAACGCGCTTCGCCGCCTACGCCCCACATCACGCAGTTCTTAGCCAACTTATGCACTTTATAGCGTAGGTTGGGAATATCATAGTAGACATAGCGGTCAATACTGACTTTCTTTTTTGTAGTGCCACCATAATAGCCTTCACCACCATTGGCACCATCAAACCACATCTCAAATTGGTCAGCACCATAATTGGCAAGTTCTTCGCACTGGGGAATGAACACTTTGTCGATATAGTCCTGAGAACCATAATAAGAGCTGCTCGCATCCCACGGCGAGACATAAAAGCCATACTTCATGTCAAGCTCTTTTGCCGCATTGGCAAATGTTTCCGGAATGTTGGTTTGTGCGCCAAAGCCTGTACTGTTTTTTACACTATGGGTTGTTGTTTCCGTCGGCCACAGGCAGAAACCATCGTGGTGCTTTACCACGGCTATGCCACCTTTCATTCCGGCAGCCTTGCAAGCCGTAAGCCATTGCTTGGTGTCTGGAATCTTAGTAGGAGCAAAGGTGGTTTCTTTTTCGTTGCCTTCACCCCATTCATTACCAGTGAAGGTGTTCATACCGAAATGAAAGAAAGCATAAAACTCTGTTTCATTCCATTTCAATTGCCTTTCGCTCGGCACAGGCTGCACCGGAGCAGGCTCATTGTTTGAGTTGTCAAGCTTTTCGTCTACAAGCGTAAGTTGTGCCGAGGCATCCAACGAAGCTAACAGCATGACGGAGATACATGACAACAGATACATCCTTGTCTTCATCTTCTTTTTATTACGGTGAAAATCTTTAATCTCAACGTACACGCTTGTACGCTATAGTAGAGATTTAATATCTTTGCTAAAAGAGGTGCAAAGGTAACTAAAACTGTTCTAAATGCTGATAAGCTTTAATGTTTTTTATTAATACAATTCTACTTCAACTGCCAGTGTGGTTACGCGTTGCTGTATCCGGTACCTATCGTCTATGCACTCACCCACAAGCCAGATAATATTATTATCGGCATCGGTCAGCACAAGCTGCAAGTGCCTGTTTACGACATTGCGCTTGCGGTCTTTCAAGTAATCGCTGACAAGCTTGCTGCCTTTCATGCCAAATGGCGTGAAGCGGTCGCCAACAGCTACTTGGCGAATAACGACAGGAAAACTCACCTTGCCTGCATCAAGGCTTACCTTTGAAGGATTTTTGGAAACATTAAAGCCTTCTCCCAAGTTGACATTGCTAACACGAATGTGCTTGTCGACGTAACGATAAAGCCCAGGCTCAGGAATGGCAAGCCTCGCCAACGGCTTGTCCCAGAGCTTAAGGTCGGCAACTATCAACAAGCCCCTGTTTACCAACGCTATATTGGTGTTGCTTCGCCACTCCCTATTGTCATTCTTGCCATTGGCTATTTCCTCTATTTGTGAGCGGTTAAAGCCGTAAGGAGAAAGAATATCCCACAAAAGAGTAGCCGGCGCAATATAATCAAGAATCTTGGACATGTCGTAAGCAGCCGACACGATGTCAGGACACGAACAAGCCAAAGGCAGCAAAGTGGATGCATCCACTCTTGCCATATTCTTTGCGGCATTAAGACTGTCGGTAGCTATCGCCTCTATATCCCGTAGATTTTCCGTCATACGGATTATGTTCTGCCTTGCAGCAGGTGTCACATTATCAAGCAAAGGGATTATGTCAAGGCGCAGTTTGTTGCGCTTTACGTCATCGTTGAGGTTGCTGCTGTCAACGACATAAGACTGTCCGAGGCGCGAAAGATAATCCATCACCTGAGCCTCGCTGGCACACAACAAAGGACGTATGACACAGCACGTGCCTGCCGCATTGGAAATGACGGTCTGAGGCCTCATGCCTGTCAGTCCTCTCAAGCCGGTTCCGCGCAACATATTCAGCAAAACAGTCTCCACTTGGTCGTCCTGATGGTGGGCAACGCAAATGCCGGCGGCATCGAGATCTCTACAAAGCTGCGTAAACCAATGGTAACGCAAATGGCGTGCAGCCATTTCTATCGAGACCTTGTGAAGATCTGCATAAGCCACGGTATCGAAATGAACTATGTGCAACGGTATGCCAAGCTGTTTGCAAAGGCTGACGCAGAAAGCCTCATCACGGTCACTTTCCGAGCCTCGAAGATGGAAATTGCAATGCGCGGCATGTATTTTATAGCCAAGGTTTGCAAGGACACGAAGCAAGGCTACGCTGTCAGGCCCGCCTGACAACGCCACCACATAAACACCGTCATCAATCATGAGACGGTTGTTTAGAATATATTTTTTTACTGTCTGTTCTAATGCCATCAAAACACTTAATTGGCATTCAGGTGCAGGCCGTCATCCTCAATCGTTATCAAATGACGCTTGTACAAGTCGCCAACGGCTTTCTTGAAAACTTTTTTGCTTACCTGGAACGTGCGCTTTATGTCATCGGGAGCGCTCTTGTCGCCAAATGGCGTAAAGCCGTCGTGGTCTTTAAGCCATTGCAGGAGCGTGGCTGCAAAGTCCTCTGTTTGCTTTCTGCCAGTGGGCTGCAAGCTAATGTCAAGCTTACCGTCAGGACGTATGTTTTGTATGTAACCGGTCAGCCTGTCGCCGGTATGCACATATTGGAATATCTGATCCTTGTAGACAAGCCCTTGATATTGGTTGTCAACGATGACTTTGAAGCCAAGGTCAGTCTTCTGCCAGATAAGAATAGGAACGGGCGAGCCCACCTTTAATTCCGCCTTCCCTTCAGGAGAAGGACTGTTGGTGGGGACGCTGAGGAACTTCTCAACCTTTGCCGTAGCCACTATGCGGTAGCTTTCTTCGTCAACATGAATATAGACAATGTAGCTTTCGCCAATTTCCATTTTCTTTTTCTGCTCACGGAACGGACAAAAGACATCTTTCATAAGTCCCCAGTCGAGGAAAGCCCCATACTCATTGACCCATGTGCACTTCAAGTAAGCAAAGTCGCCAACCTTGGCAAGCGGTGTCTCCGTGGTGGCAATGGGGCGTTCATCCTGGTCAAGATAAACGAAGCAACGCAGCTCGTCGCCTATTTTTGTGTCTTCAGGAACATATTTCTGCGGCATCAGTATCTCGCCTTCCTTGCCTCCGTCAAGAAAGATGCCAAATGTTTCCTTGCCCCCATAGGCATGGGGGTTGTCACGGACAGCAAGTTTCACTACCTTCAAAAGGTTGTAATCGCCAAGTTTAATCATTCTGCAGGTGTTTCTGGGGTTAATGGATTTTCCGGAGCCATAGTTGGTTGAGAAGGCGAAGACGGTGCTTCGGGCACAGCTTCAGCCTTTAGCTCAGACGCAGGGACTGATTCCGCTTTCTGCTCCGGCGTCGGTTCAAGCAAGCCATCCTTCATGTGTATGGTGCGGTCGGTGAGGGCAGCAAGCGACTCGTCATGAGTCACTATGACGAATGTCTGCCCATACTTGTCTCTCAGGTCAAAGAAAAGCTGGTGTAACTCAGCCTTGTTCTTGGTGTCAAGACTGCCCGACGGCTCATCGGCAAGCACCACGCCAGGATTGTTGACCAAAGCCCTTGCCACAGCCACACGTTGCTTTTCACCACCCGACAGCTCACTTGGCTTATGGTCGGCGCGGTCGGCAAGCCCCATGAATTGAAGCAATTCCTCGGCGCGAGCCTTTGCTTCCTTACGTCCTTTGCCTGCTATAAAGGCAGGAATCATAATGTTTTCCAACGCCGTGAACTCGGGCAACAGCTGATGGAACTGAAACACAAAGCCAATGTGGCGGTTGCGGAAGTCGGCAAGTTTCTTCTGCGAAAGATTGCTAACGTCAGTGCCGTCAATGACAATAGTGCCCGTGTCGGGCTTGTCAAGGGTGCCAATTATTTGCAACAACGTAGTTTTGCCGGCTCCCGAAGGCCCGACAATACTCACGACCTCACCCTTGTCAATGTGCAGGTCTATGCCTTTCAACACCTGCAACTTCCCAAACGATTTGGTTATATTCTTAATGTCTATCATATTCTAAACTTTTTTCTAAGCCATGCCGCAAGCACATCGTATGCTGACAGTTCCTCTGTATGCTGTGGCTGTGAGAATGTCATTATCGTCTTGTCGTCGCCATACTGGTCGGGGAAGACTATCATAAGGTTCTTGCCCTTGAAATATTTCGTAAGCTCCATTGGCAACCGCTCCATTGCCGTCTTATAAGACACGGTGCCCTTACGGGCTGTAACCACCACGAAAAGGTGGTCGTCGGCAATGGTTGAGGCAAGGCGCGGCAACTCGTTCCAATGGGGCATGTCTATATACGAGGCACGAACATTGCGGTGACGGTTTGTAATGAACTGGTTAATCATCTGCAACGTGTCGGTGCGTCCATTGAACTGGACCCGGCACTCCAGGTTCTCGGCAATGCGCGACAACCGCTCAAGCCAACGGTAGAAGCCCGGCTCATACTGGGCGCGCGACGGCACAGCCACAATGATGCGGCGCAAAGTGTTGAGCGGCTGGTAAAGGCGAGCCATGATTATCTGGCGATTCAACCCGTTGAAAAGGCTTTGATGAAACTGCCCCCAGAACTTAGGCGAGACGTTCTCGTGCATGTGCATGCCAATGAGAATTTCCGAAGCCTGAAACTCCTTGAAGGCGTGCTTTATGCCATTGGCGATGTTGGCGGCAACACGAACCTGCGTATCTACAGGCACATCCATGCCTGCCGCATATTCCTGAACCTGCTGCAACAAATGCTGTCCCTCCTCTTGATTGTGGCGCATGTTCTCGTCGTCATATACCACATTAATAGCCACCACACTGCGCTGCAACTTAGGATTGCGTGCCATGATGGCGAGGTTCATAAGCCTGTTGGCATATTCTTTGTATTTTACAGGAACAAGTATTTTTTCATCGTCGTCGGCTTTGTCGTCTATTGGCAATTCTTTGTCACGCAAGATAATGAGCTGTGAAGCCCATTCGGTTACAAGCGACGAGATGATGCACGTGAACAATATCATTATCACGATACCATTGAGCATTCCCTCGTCCACAAGCGGGCGACCGTCGCTATAGTGCATGTTCATGCCGACAATGACCATCGCGATGGCACCTGCGGCATGGGCAGAGGTTAGACCGAACATCATGTGGCCGGAGCTGACGGGCATTCGGAAAAGGAACGCCGCCACGTAGGCTGCCAAAGCCTTGCCCACGGTGCCGAAGACCACGATGCAGGCTACAACCCACAGAATACTTCCTCCCTGGAAAAGCAGCCGCACATTGATGAGCATGCCCACACCGATAAGGAAATAGGGTATAAAGAGAGCATTGCCTATAAACTCAATGCGGTTCATCAACGGCGACACGTGCGGGATGTAACGGTTGAGCACCAGTCCGGCAAAGAAGGCTCCGAAGATTCCTTCAAGACCCACAAGGGCGGCAAGGGCGGCACTGAGAAAAAGTATGCACATGACGAAGATGAACTGCATGACGGCATCACTGTAACGGCGCAGGAACCACCGTGCCAAACGAGGCACAAGCCAAAGGCTCGCCACAACATACAGCACAAGCTTCAATACAAACCAAAGCCAGAACAGCACATTGGAATGACCGCCATTTGCAGCCACAAGGGCAGCAAGGAATATAAGGGCAAGGAAAAGGCTTATCATGGTGGAGCCAACCGAAAGCGTCACGCTCGGCTTCTGCTGCAAACCATAGCGCGAGACTATAGGATAGGACACGAGAGTGTTTGACGACATAACGCAGCCAAGCAACAACGCCGCTATCGGCGAATAGCCCAAGATGTTGATGCCCATAGTCCACGTAAGGATAAAAGGTATGCTGAACGTAAGAAGCCCGAAGATGAGTGTGCGCCACTTGTTACGTCTCAGCCCTTCCATGTCCATCTCAAGCGACGCAAGGAACATGATATAATAAAGCCCCACCCTACCGAACAGCTCAAAGCTGGCATCACGCTCAAGGATGTTAAGCCCGTATTTGCCCACAAGCACGCCCGCCAACACCATGCCGATGATATGCGGAATGCGCAGTTTGCCCATAATGATAGGAGCAAACAATATAATCAGCAGCACCACGAAAAATATAAGCGTGGGGTCGGTGATAGGGAAATATGACGCAAGATGTGCCATGCAAAGTGGTCATTTTTAGCTACTACGGCGCAAAGGTAACAATATTTTTGCTGAAATCTGTCAATTTATTAGTTTGATTGGATAAGAAGTTGTAATTTTGCCACAGAAAAACAAAATTATTATAACGAAAGCAAGATTATGAGAGTAGCTATTGTAGGCGCAAGCGGCGCAGTAGGGCAAGAGTTTCTGCGCATCCTTGCAGAGAGAAACTTCCCCATCGACGACCTTCTTTTGTTCGGCTCAAAGCGAAGTGCCGGGCGCAAATATACGTTCAGAGGCAAGGAGTACACCGTCAAGGAGCTCCAGCACAACGACGATTTCCGCGACGTTGACATTGCCTTCACGTCGGCTGGCGGCGGCACATCAGCAGAGTTTGCCGAGACCATAACCAAGTATGACGCGGTGATGATTGACAACAGTTCGCAATTCCGTATGGATCCGGACGTGCCTCTCGTGGTGCCTGAGATAAACGCGGAAGATGCGCTCAACCGCCCCAAAGGAATTATCGCCAACCCCAACTGCACAACAATAATGATGGTTGTGGTGCTGAACCCTATAGACAAGATCAGCCACATAAAGAAGATTCACATTTCTTCCTATCAGAGCGCGTCGGGTGCCGGTGCCGCAGCCATGAAGGAGCTGGAGCAGCAATATAAGGAAATGGTGGAGACAGGACACGTGTCGACCATAGAGAAATTCCCCCACCAGTTGGCTTACAACGTCATCCCGCAGATTGACAAGATGACGCCCAACGACTATACCAAGGAGGAGATGAAGATGTTCAACGAGACTCGCAAGATAATGCACAGCGACGTGCGCACCTCTGCTACATGCGTGCGCGTGAGTTCACTGCGCAGCCACTCAGAGAGCGTGTGGTTCCAGACAGAACGCCCGGTGAGCGTTGAAGAAATACGCGAAGCCTTGCAGAAGGCTCCAGGCGTGAGTCTCGTCTATGACCCCAACGACCAGTATGTATATCCGATGCCGCTCGAAAGTGCCGGCAAGGACGATGTCTACGTTGGCCGCATACGCAAAGACCTTGCCGACGACAACAGCAACACGCTGTGGCTCACCGGCGACCAAATCAGAAAAGGAGCGGCTCTGAACGCCGTGCAGATTGCCGAATACCTTATAAAGGTCGGCAACGTAAAATAAGGTGACATACAGTCCCA
>CAZZNO010000047.1:0-7599 GCA_964655685.1 uncultured Prevotella sp. | reverse complement strand
AGAATGAAAGAAAAAGTAATTTTATTGCAAAATATTTGCAAAAATATTTGCGCGATTGAAAAATTCTTATTTACTTTGCGACGTGATTGATTATCACGCTACAATGCACTACTCGCGGGAGCGTAAGGAAATTGACGAAAGGTACAGCACGATAAATGTTGTTCTTAGTAATTGTTTCCCTACGCTCTCGCGTTTTATGTATATAAACCGAATTTATTACCACAAACCAATAACTAAAGACATGGAATTGAAAGATGCATTTGCGGGGACATTGGAGTCGGGCGACATCCTAATCCAGATTTCCCCTGCCGAAGACAAAGGTCTTCACATTGATCTCGACAGCACTGTTGACTACCAGTTTGGCGCGCAGATACGCAAAGTAATCTCCGAAACACTTACAGGGCTTGGCATAACCGATGCCGATGTCAAGGCAACCGACAAGGGGGCACTCGACTGTACGATTCGTGCCCGTGCCACTGCCGCAGCTGTAAGGGCTACTGGAAAAGATGTCTGGCAAGAGAACTGACCACGCATAATACTAATTTAAACAAAAAGACCTATGCAACGACTAAGAAGAACCATGATGTTCGTGCCGGGCAACAATCCAGGGATGATGCAAGACGCATTCATCTACGGGCCAGACTCTATTATGCTCGACCTGGAAGACTCGGTGACGATGGCAGAGAAAGACACTGCCCGCCTGCTCGTCTACAATGCACTGAAGACCATCGACTATGGCGACACTGAGATGGTGGTGCGCATAAATCCTCTATCAACACCCTACGGCAAGAAGGATGTTGAGGCTATGGTCAAAGCCGGAGCGGACGTGATACGTATGCCGAAGACCGAAACTGCCGACGAGGTGCGCGAGGTAGAGGCAGAAATTGAAAAGATAGAAAAGGAGATAGGCTGCCTCGGCAGAACAAAGATAATGGCAGCCATAGAAAGCGCGCTCGGCGTGGTGAATGCTTACGCCATTGCCACGGCATCGAAGCGCATGATGGGCATAGCCCTCGGAGCCGAGGACTATTGTGCCAACCTTAAGACAGAGCGTACGCCGGAGGGCATAGAGCTGCTGCTCGCACGCCAGACTATAGTGGTTGCCGCACGTGCCGCAGGCATCGACGCACTCGACACCGTCTATTCAAATCTCAACGACATGGAGACTTTCCGTAAGGAGGTTGAGACTATAAAGAAGATGGGCTTCGACGGCAAGTCGATTATCAATCCTCGGCAAATAGAGATTGTAAACGAAGTGTTCACCCCATCGCAAAAAGCAATAGACAAGGCTATAGCCGTAGTGGGAGCCATAAGGGAAGCCGAGCGTCGTGGCTCCGGCGTTATTGCGCTCAACGGCAAGATGGTAGACAAACCGGTGGTCATTCGCGCACAAAGAACAATAGACCTTGCCATTGCGGCAGGCGTATTAAAGAAGGAGGATCTGGCATGAGCAACTTACAGGAAAGGCAAGCCCTCATTGCTGAGATGGCTGAGCATTTGAAAAAACATACATACGAAGGTGGGGCAAAGAAGATTACGACTCCACGAAAAGAATATCAGAAAGAAAGCCAAAAGGTCGTAACCCTTGAGGATGCCATACGCAAGAGCGGCCTTAGGGACGGCATGACGGTCTCGTTTCACCACCATTTCCGCGGTGGCGACAAGGTGCTTAACATGGTGATGGACAAGATTGCCGAAATGGGTTTCAAGGACATCCATATAGCCGCGTCAAGCCTCAACGACGTACACAAGCCTCTCATAGAGCACATCAAGAACGGTGTGGTGACGCAAATATCTACGTCGGGCATGCGTGGCGAACTGGCAAAAGCCATTTCCCACGGGCTAATGAAGGAGCCTGTGATATTCCGCTCGCACGGTGCACGCGGCAGCGTCATTGCCAATGGCGACCTACACATAGACGTGGCATTCCTCGGAGCGTCGTCGTGTGATCCGCTCGGCAATGCCTGCGGCTATTCACGCTCGCCAAACGCCAAGTCGATATGCGGCTCTCTCGGCTATGCCATGCCTGACGCGCGCTATGCCGACAAGGTAGTCATCCTGACCGACGACCTCGTGTCTTACCCCAACACCCCGACCTCTATATCAGAGCACGACGTAGACTATGTGGTTGTAGTAGACTCTGTAGGCGACTCATCAAAGATAGCATCAGGGGCAATACGCGACACAAAGAATCCGCGAGACATTCTGTTGGCGAAGGCGGCTTGCAACGTAATACTAAACAGCGGTTATTTCAGGAACGGTTTCTCCATACAGACAGGTTCGGGCGGCGCGTCGCTCGCCGTGGTGAAGTATTTGCGCCAGAGCATGATAGACCAAAACGTAAAGGCTTCGTTTGCGCTTGGCGGCATAACGGCTCACATGGTGAAGCTGCATGAAGAAGGGCTCATTGACCACCTGATTGACGTGCAGTCGTTCGACAAGGTGGCAGCGGAATCGCTCAAAAACGACCCTACACATAAGGAAGTGTCTGCCAACGAGTATGCCTCGGCTGACGAGCCTGGAGCAGCGACTAAATATCTTGACATCGTAATCCTCTCAGCACTTGAGGTGGATGTAAACTTCAATGTCAATGTGCTTGTGGGAAGCGACGGCATCATACGTGGCGCAATAGGAGGACATCAGGACACAGCAGCCGACTCGGCGCTAAGCATTGTGGTATGCCCTCTGCTGAGAGGACGCATCCCGTGCATCGTCGACGAGGTTACAACGCTCATCACCCCAGGTTCTTCGGTTGACGTAGTGGTGACCGAATATGGCGTTGCGGTCAATCCGCGCCGTCCTGACGTTGCCGAGCGCTTGCAACAGGCAGGCATACGCCTCGTAACCCTTGAAAGCCTGCGCGACCGTGCGCTGCACGTCATAGGAACTCCTGCCCAATTGCCATTCGGCGACAGGGTGATAGGCGTAGTTATGAATCGCGACGGCGAAGTGCTGGATGTTATAAAGAATATAAAATAATGGAAGTGACGCTTGATGCTTTGCTCCGCAGCCGTGACGAACGGTGGGAGACAGAAAAACGATTGCAACGCGAATACCCAGAGGCGGTAACAGTGGTGCTAACCGTCGTCATGCCGGGCAGTGTCAAGCGTGACTGGCGTTCGCTTGTGGTGGCTCATGCTGCCGTAGATGCTGTCAATAGCCAGCTTGGAGGCAAAGTCATTACATCGCTGACCCGAGACTTGGAAACAGGATTCGAAGGCTATTGGGTGGTGCAAGGCAACGCGCTGGATATTAAACGGGAGCTGTGCGCTATAGAGGACACCCATCCTTTGGGACGGCTCTTTGACATCGACATTCTGGGCAAGAATGCTGTGCCGATACCGCGCACAGCTGTTGGCTTTGCTCCACGCCGATGCCTCCTATGCGAGCATGAGGCAAGATGGTGCATGCGTAACCACACCCATACACAGGAAGAAATACAAGCTAAGATAACGGAAATGGTAGAGGCGTATGAACTCTGACTACGAGATACGTGAAATTCCAATAGGCTATGCGCCGGCAAGAAGAAAGGTTGAGGCTTTCCTCGCCGAGCGTGGGTTGCGACTTGACAAGGTCGACTACTACGAGGCTATATTCGCGCAAGGCGAAGACGAAATCCTCGCAGCTGGAGGCTTGTTGAAGGACGCCATCCGCTGCATTGCCGTAAAGGAAGACATGGCTGACGAGCATCTTGCCAACAGCCTTGTGTCTCATCTCATGGTCATTGTTCAAAGGCGCGGCTACCCCACCGTAAAGGTTTTCACACGGCCTCAAAGCAAGACTGTGTTTCAGAGCATGGCTTTCGAGACCATTGCCGAAACCGAAAGCGTGCTGTTCATGGAAAACAGCCAAGTGCCTTTGCGCAATTATATCCACAAACTGGAAAAGCTGCGTAAGCCGGGCAAATCGGGCGTGATAGTCATGAACTGTAACCCTTTCACCCTCGGACATCGCTATCTCGTAGAACAGGCTTCGCAGCAAGTAGACAACGTTTTCTTAATCCCATTAATAGAGGACGGTTGCGGCTTCAACTACGAAGAAAGACGAGAGATGATGCGGCTGGGCACGGCAGACTTGCCAAACGTGAAGGTTTGCGACGGCAGTTCTTACGCTATATCACGCGCCACATTCCCGACTTACTTCCTTAAGCAGCTTGACCGAGCGGCAATACACCAGATAGAGCTTGACTTGCAAATATTCGGACGCTATATTGCCCCTGCGCTTGGAGCGACGATCAGGTTTATCGGCAGTGAGCCATTCGACCCTCTCACAAAGCACTACAACGAGATGATGCAACAGCTGCTGCCTCAGTACGGTGTAGACGTAAGATTGGTTGACCGCACGTATCGAAAGGGAGAGGCTGTAAGTGCCTCACGTGTGCGTGCCTTCATAGAAGCAAACAAAATGCACGCGGCGATGGAACTGGTGCCTGCGACATCACAGTCTTTCATCTTGGCAAAGTTTGCGGTAAATGCCCTGTGGCAAGAACTTGAAACCACGCCTAAGCCCGGACTTGTAGATAAAGACAATAATGGTGCACACACTGACATGAACTATACGCTCATGGGACGAAGCATCAAGGCTCTGCGACCTTATTTTGTAAGATTGGCAAAGCTCGGGATGGAAGCCGACAAGCTAACCACTGCCGACGTGCAACAAATAGGCATTGAGGCTGAGCAGGCAATGCTGAAAACGACCAACGGCGTAAACACTCACCGTGGGGCTATATTCTCTCTTGGCATAACGGTTGCGGCAACGGCTTGGCTCTACAAGACATTTGGCTTGGTAACGGCTGAAGGCTTGCAGAAGCTAATATCTGATATTGGCGCAGGCTTTGAGCCTACAAAGGGCACGCACGGTGCCGAGGTCGTGGCAAAGGCTCATGTGAAAGGCGCAAGAGAAAACGCCGTGGAAGGCTATCCTGATCTTTTCACGACATGGATGCCTCTTTACCGCCGTTTGCGAGACGACCGTTACCGTCCGCACAAGACGCTGCTGAAGATTATGTCAATGCTTGAAGATACCAACGTTTACCATCGGACAGACGCGGAGACAGCCGAGGCTGTACGCCATTCGGCAGACTTGTTGCTTCAACGCTTTTCAATGGCAGCCTTGAAGGAAGCCGACGAAGAGTTTATAAGGCACAATATTTCTCCTGGAGGCAGTGCCGACATGCTTTCGCTTACCATCCTCGTGAACGCCATATTAAAGTAAAAACTATTAATATAAAACAAATAGATTATGATCGAATTGATTAAACATGGAGTGTACCTTATCGATGGCAACCGCATAGCCACCGACACAGCAGGCTTGCCTACACCGGACGAAGCCCGTGAGAACACCATCACCTACGGCATTCTGCGCTCGCACGATGTTGAGGGAGGCAAGGGTAAAGACATGCACATTCGCTTTGACGCAATGATGTCGCACGACATAACCTACGTAGGCATCATACAGACGGCAAGGGCAAGCGGGCTCACGGAGTTCCCATTGCCGTATGCAATGACCAACTGCCACAACTCGCTGTGCGCCGTAGGAGGAACCATCAATGAAGACGACCACGTGTTCGGGCTCTCTGCCGCAAAGAAATACGGCGGTATCTACGTTCCGGCAAACCAAGCCGTGATACACCAGTTTGCCCGTGAGGAGATGGTCAAGTGCGGCAACATGATACTTGGCTCCGATTCTCACACACGCTACGGTTCTTTCGGCAACATGGGAGTCGGCGAAGGCGGTGGAGAACTCGTAAAGCAACTTTTGCGCAACACTTGGGACATAAAAGCTCCCGAGGTGGTGCTTGTATGGCTTGAAGGCACCCCACGCCACGGCATTGGGCCACACGACGTAGCAATATCACTCGTCAAGGCTACCTTCGAGAGCGGATTTGTAAAGAACAAAGTGCTTGAATTTGCAGGCCCTGGCGTTGCCAACCTGTCTGTAGACTTCCGTAGCGGCATAGACATCATGACAACGGAAACGACTTGTCTCAGCTCCATCTGGATTACAGACGACAAGGTGCGCGAATACTATGAGATGCACCGCCGTCCACAAGACTACCGTGAGTTGCGTCCGGGCAAAGTGGCTTATTATGACAGCATGGTGCGCATAGACCTGTCAACGCAAGAGTCTATGATTGCCCTACCCTATCATCCGTCAAATGCCGTGACTATTCATGAACTGCAAGCCGACCCGGAAGGCGTGCTGAAACGCGTGGAGGAAGACACCAAGCGCCGCTTTGGCGACAAGGTTCATCCCGACCTGATGAGCAAGATACGCAACGGAAAGGTGTATGCAGACCAAGGCATCATTGCTGGCTGCGCCGGAGGTACGTATGAAAACCTATGCGAGGCAGCGGCAATACTTAAAGGCCACTCAGTAGGCAACGACTACTTCACGGCTTCTGCTTATCCACAGTCGTCGCCTGTTTATATTGCTGCCAATCGCGCCGGAGTCACAAGTGACCTCATGGATGCAGGCGTAGTGATAAAGCCTGCTTTCTGCGGCCCATGCTTCGGAGCCGGCGACGTGCCTTCCAACAACGGACTGAGCATACGCCACACCACCCGCAACTTCCCTAATCGCGAAGGATCAAAGCCGGGGCAAGGTCAAATCTCAATGGTTGCGCTTATGGATGCCCGCTCTGTAGCCGCATCAGCAGCCAACGGCGGAGTGATAACGGCAGCCACAGATGTAGACTATGAAGATAACTATCAGCCTTATTCGTTCGACAACAGGATTTACGAGCATCGTGTTTACCGTGGCTTTGGAAAAGCCGACCCAAGCATACCATTGCGCTATGGCCCGAACATAAAGGACTGGCCTGAGATGTTCCCATTGCAAAAGAACATGCTCGTACAGCTTGCAGCAGTAATACACGACCCCGTGACGACGACAGATGAGCTTATCCCTTCAGGCGAGACTTCAAGCTATCGCTCCAATCCGCTCCGCCTCTCAGAGTTTGCCCTTTCACGTCGTGTGCCTGAATACGTAGGACGCAGCAAGGAAATTCAGCAGATGGATCGTGAGCGCCGAGCAGGAAATGCACCACAACATGTGCTTGAGGCATTGGCTAAGGTAGGAGCAAAAGCAGAGGACACATCGTTTGGCTCATGCGTGTTTGCAAACAAACCAGGAGACGGCTCAGCACGAGAGCAAGCTGCTTCATGCCAGAAAGTGCTCGGCGGCGATGCTAATATTTGCTACGAATACGCTACAAAGCGCTACCGCAGCAACTGCATCAACTGGGGCATCATACCATTCACCATCTCAAAGGACACTCCGTTCGAATACGAAGTGGGCGACATGGTGTTCATCCCAGGCATTCGTGAAGCCATACTCGGCGGAAAGGAAGAAGCTGACGCAAAGGTCATAACAAAAGACGGCGTAAAAGACATACACTTGTATTTCCAAAACCTTACGCCAGACGAGCGCGAAATACTCGCGGACGGCTGCCTCATAAACTTTTACCGTGAGCATAAGAAATAGTTGATGGTTATGAGGGTGTGTCAAAATGAGCCCAGCGGGCTCGCCGCACTCATAACCCCCACTCATCCTCGAAGCGAAGCGAGAGGTGAGTGGGGGTGGGCAAAAGGGTGCCGA
>CAZZNO010000046.1:16113-19478 GCA_964655685.1 uncultured Prevotella sp. | reverse complement strand
AACATGAATTACCATGAATTTCCCACGAATTTTTCATAAATTACAGCCATTAAAATTTATGAGATCTTCATGGATAATTAAATCGGAAATTAGTGTGGAGAAAGAACTTATGAGAAAGAAGTTATCTCCTATGACATTCCCAAAAAGCTCCAAAACGTTCAAAGATATTCTTTGAAGAAATTCATTCTGTTCACTTTTTTCAGTAACTTTGCATAAAGAAATGATAGTCTTGATATAAATGATTGTTTGTATAGCAGAAAAGCCCAGTGTGGCACGCGACATAGCCCGCATACTTGGCGCAAACGCGTCGAAGGACGGATACATGGAAGGCAACGGTTATCAGGTGACTTGGACTTTCGGCCACTTGTGTGGGCTGAAAGAACCTAACGACTATGAGATGAACTGGCGTTTCTGGACGCTTGCCGCTTTGCCAATGATTCCTAAGCGGTTTGGTATAAAGCTCATTCCGGAGAAAGGCATTGAGAAACAGTTTGGCATTATCGCCAAGCTATACAGTCAGGCAGACGAGATAGTGAACTGTGGTGATGCCGGGCAGGAGGGCGAGCTGATACAGCGTTGGGTCATGCAGATGGCAAAGGTGAAATGCCCCGTCAAGCGGCTATGGATTTCGTCGATGACAGATGAGGCTATCAAGGAAGGCTTTGCTCATCTTAAAGACCAGGGCGATTATGAGAGCCTGTATCTTGCCGGACTAAGCCGTGCCATAGGTGACTGGCTGCTGGGCATGAACTGCACACGCCTCTATACGCTCATGTATCGCAGCGCACGTGGGCAGGTGCTCTCGATAGGGCGTGTCCAGACCCCTACGCTTGCGCTCATAGTGAACCGCGATAAGGAGATTGCCAATTTCAAGCCAGAGCCTTACTGGGTGCTGTCTACTATCTATCGTGACACGCTTTTCACAGCCACCAAGGGTAAGTTTACGTCGAAGGAGGAAGGTGAAGCCGCTTTCAAGCTGATAGAGGGTATACCGTTCGTGGTGACCGACGTACAGAAGAAGCAGGGCAAGGAGGCTCCGCGCCAGCTTTATGACCTGACGTCGTTGCAGGTGGACTGTAACCGTAAGTTCGGCTATTCAGCCGACATGACACTGAGGCTCATACAGGGGCTTTATGAGAAAAAGCTAACTACGTATCCGCGTGTGGACACCCAATATCTTTCGGACGACATTTATCCTAAATGCCCAGGCATACTGAACGGTGTGAGCCAATACCGCATAAACGGCAAAAAGCCATACTTGCAGATGATAAAGGATTTGGCTGACCTGTGCAAGCCTAAAAAGCCAACAGCCAATCCTCAGCCTTTGAAGCTTCCCAAGTCTAAAAGAGTGTTTGACACATCGAAGGTCACCGACCACCATGCCATTATTCCTACAGGACAAACGCCGGCGGGACTTACCGACGTGGAGCAGAATGTCTATGACCTCGTGGCACGCCGGTTTATAGCTGCTTTTTATCCAGATTGCAAATTCTCTACGACTACTGTGCTTGGAGAATGCGGGAAAGGCAATGTTAATGCCGAAGGAGACGGGAAGCCGATTGAGTTTAAAGCAACCGGCAGGGAAATCCTTGACCCGGGATGGCACCGCGTTTATGCTGATGAGGAAAAGGTTGACAATGGAGAACTTGCAGGTGCTGCTTCTTCGGATGGTAAAGCGCCAGGCGACAGGCTGTTGCCTTCTTTCACAGTAGGAGAATCGGGACCTCACAAGCCTACCTTGACAGAGAAGATGACCACGCCGCCGAAGCATTACACTGAGGCGACACTGCTCAGGGCTATGGAGACGGCGGGCAAGCTTGTGGACGACGAGGAGCTGAGAGAGGCTATGAAGGCGAATGGCATAGGACGACCTTCGTCGCGTGCAGGCATCATAGAGACTCTTTTCAAGCGTCATTATATAAGGCGGGAGCGCAAGAACCTTTTGGCTACGCCGACAGGCATACAGCTCATAGACACTATACATGAGAAGCTGCTCACAAGCGTGGAGCTGACGGGTATGTGGGAGAAGAAGCTGCGTGACATAGAGCAGCACAAATATGATGCCAGGCAGTTTATCAATGAGCTTAAGGATCAGGTGACACGTATAGTGCAGGATGTGTTGCGCGACAACACGAGCCGCGGCATTGACTATACTGACAACGAACCAAAGCCTAAACCGAAGGCTCCTTCCTCTGACGGGGCAAGGAAACGCGCTACGAAAAAAAGCACCTCTGCCAAGGTGGCTGAGGTGCCGAAGGTGGGCGATGTTTGTCCGAAGTGCCACAAGGGGCATATCATAAAAGGCAAAACCGCGTATGGTTGCTCACGGTGGAAAGAGGGATGCGACTACCGTGTACCGTTCTGATTATATTCTTAAGTCTTTCAGTATGTCTGCCATTTTCTGTTTTGTCTCGATATTTGTGGGCACGAGTGGCAGGCGAAGCACATTCTCGATGAAGCCCATATCGTTGAGCAACGCCTTCACGCCGGCAGGGTTGCCGTCAACGAAAAGGAGCTTGTAGAGTTCGGTGAACTTATGGTGAATTTTCCTTGCGGCATCATATTCGCCGTTGAACTCCAGCCTTATCATCCTTGAGAACTCTTTTGGCAGTGCATTGCCAATGACGGATATGACGCCCACTGCTCCACTTGCTATCATGGAGAACGTCAGTGCATCGTCGCCGCTGATTACATCAAAGTGGCTTGGCTTGTTCTTCAGTATCTCATCTATTTGCTCCAGGCTGCCGCTTGCTTCCTTTATGGCAACAATGTTCGGGCAGTCTTTGGCGAGGCGCACGGTTGTAGAAGCTTTCATGTTTACGCCTGTGCGCCCCGGCACATTATAGAGCACCAATGGCAATGGGCTCTTAGCGGCTATTGCCTTGAAGTGCTGGTAGAGACCTTCCTGTGACGGCTTGTTGTAGTAAGGGCAGATGCTGAGGATGCCATCAATGCCGCTCCAGTCGGTATTGTTCATCTCCTCTATGACGGCACGTGTGTTGTTGCCGCCGCAGTATTTCAGGAGAGGCACGCGCCCTTTGTTGACATCTTTTATTACGCTTGTTATCTTGTCTTTCTCCTCTTGCGTCAAGCATGGAGCTTCGGCAGTGGTTGCCAAAATGCAAAGAAAGTCGGCGTTATTTTCTATTTGATACTCTACAAGGCGGGTCAGTGCTTTGTAGTCCACTTCTCCCTCTGGGGTGAACGGGGTGATGAGCGCGATGCCAAGCCCCTTGAATATGTTTTGTGCCATAAAATGTTATGTCTGCGAACCTTTATGCGTTCGTTGTTTATATTTTAATGCAAAGTTACGATAATACTTTTAATATGCAAAGAATTTTGCTGTAAAACGTAGCAATTTGTAT
>CAZZNO010000046.1:0-16013 GCA_964655685.1 uncultured Prevotella sp. | reverse complement strand
GGGCGTTTGCCATGTGTTCCTCGTAAGTGGCGGCAAAGTCGTGGGTGCCACTGAAGTCAGGCTTAGCACACATATATATATAATTGTGGTGAACCATGTTAAGCACAGCATCGATACCGGCAATTGACGGCACACGTATAGGCCCAGGGGGAAGGCCGGGGTTGGTGTAAGTGTTGTAAGGGCTTTTGGTAAAGAGCATATTATGGTAGATGCGCTTAAGGGAGAAGTCCTTCAACGCGAACTTAATGGTAGGGTCGGCTTGCAGCGGCATACCATCGGGGTATTCGGAGTTGCGCAGCATAAGGCGGTTATAATACATGCCGGCAATCATTGGCTTCTCTTTGTCGTTGGCTGTTTCCTCGTCTACTATGCTTGCGAGTGTGGTGACCTGTATGGGCGTTAGATTGAGCTTGGAAGCCTTTGCCGTGCGCTCAGAGCCCCAGAAGTTGCGGTTCTCCCTCTGCATTCGGTCGAGCAGTCCCTTGATAGAAGTGTCCCAATAGATGTCGTAGGTATTGGGGATGAAAAGGGCGGCAATGGTGGTAGTATCATATCCGTATTTTTGGCATGTTGCCTCGTCGGTCAGGGCTTTTTCGAGCGATGCGCTGTCAATCATGAGCTTCTTGCTCAGGGCTCCAGCCATGTCCTGCATAGTACGCACGCTTGGTACCACCACGTTTAGTGGTTCCTGCATGCCGTTTTTAAAATGGCGGAAGACATTGTATGCTCCCATTGTGGGCTTTATGGCATAGCGGCCTGTGCGTACGTGTGTGGTGAGGTCGCTATGGCGCGCGAGGATGCAGAAGGCATGAAGGCAATGCTTCTTTGCCACGGTGTCGAGCTTGTACATGAGCGAGTCGTAGTTGTCATCCTGGTCTACATATATATATGTAGTGTAAGCCTTGCCTGTGAATGAAGTGAAGAAGTAGAAATAAGCCATGCCAAGAAGGATTGCCACGCAGACTCCGGCAGGTATGAGATACTTCTTTCTCAATTGTGTTTTCATCTTTTTGATGTGTGTTAAGAAACAAGTGCAAAGTTAGTCTTATTTACGGATATGGCAAAGAAGATTGGCTTTTTCTTTTTCAAAAATGTGTAACTTTGCAGGCATGAAATATGAAAGTTACATCTTTGATTTGGACGGTACTTTGCTCAATACGCTTGGCGACCTTGCCGCAAGCTGCAACTATGCCCTTAGGGCTTGTGGCATGCCTGAACATAGTGTAGACGATGTGCGACGCTTCGTGGGCAATGGTGTAAGGTTGCTTATGACGCGTGCCATACAGGGTGGCGAGAGCAATCCGCGCTTTAACGAGGCTTACGACATTTTCCGCAAGCATTATCTGCGCCATAGTCTTGACACTACTGCTCTTTACCCAGGCATTGAGGAGATGATAGCTGCGCTCAATGCCAATGGCAAGCATATTGCCGTGGTGAGCAACAAGTTTTATGAGGCTACGCGAGAGCTGGTAGCTCATTTCTTTGGCTCAGAGATAAAGGTGGCGATAGGAGAGCGGCCTGACATTCGCAAGAAACCTGCTCCAGACACAGTGAACGAAGCGTTGCGACAACTTGGCGCGTCTCGGTCAACGGCTGTCTATATTGGCGACAGCGATGTTGACATTGACACGGCTCGCAACTGTGGAATGCCCTGCATTAGCGTGTTGTGGGGCTTCCGTGATAAAGAATTCCTGCTTGAGCATGGGGCTACAACACTTGTGAGCAGCCCGAAAGAGATATTGGATATTTGAAAGGGGTGGACAAGATTGAAATTTGAGAGTGAATATTCTTAAAGTGTGAATTAAAAGCGAATTGTAAAAATAGAGCTACAGTTGTTAGTCTTCAGCTTGCAGTGGTATTTTCTTTATTCGGGCAATATGCCTTCCGCCTTCAAATTCGGTAGAGAAGAATGTGTCCATGATTTCGCGGGCAGTGTCGTCGTCGATGAAGCGGCCTGGCATCACGAGGACGTTTGCGTCGTTATGGAGGCGCGTAAGCCTTGCCATCTCCGGCATCCAGCACAGTCCGGCTCTTACCTTTTGGTGCTTGTTGAGCGTCATGGCAATGCCCTGCCCTGAGCCGCAAATGCCGATGCCCGGATATACTTCTCCTTTTTCTATGCCGTAGCCCAAGGCGTGGCCGAAGTCGGGATAGTCGCATCGCTCGTCAGTGTAGCACCCATAGTCTTTGTAGGGAATGTGCTTTTCGTCAAGATACTGCTTGACAAACTGTTTCAGGGCGAAGCCAGCGTGGTCGCTTGCCAGCCCTACGGTTTTTATTTCCATTGCTTTTATAGACTTTACAGGTCTTTTGCTTTTATAGACCTATTCCAATATTTTTGTCATTGACATGGAGGTAATAAGCCCGTCGGGGTTTATCTTTGCCGTGATTTTGTAGTTGGCATGCTTCTCCTTGTTGGGGTCGGTGCGCTCTATGTCTTGTGTGGCAGAGAAGCTGACGGTGTATTCATATTCCTCGTCGCCTATCTCTTTCTTGTCAATCTTAAGGTCGTTGCCAATGTGCCAGTTCATGTTGGTGATGTCGTCCTTGTAAATCTTGTTCATGAACGTTACCACGTCAGACTTTGTTGCGTCTTGCTTTCCGAGGAAGCTCGTAAGCAGAGGGGCGACGGTTGATTCGAGCCCTGCCTCGCTACGCGAGTTTATTGCTTGGAAGAAGTGGCGCAGCACCGACGACACGAGGGTCTTTTCCTCTGGCTGCACAGTCTTTGCCTTCAGCTGCTTGATAGCGTCGTTAGCTTCGTCTACGTGATCGCCATTGGCATGCTCGTTGAGGTAAGCTTGCAGGGCGTCGATAGTGTTCTCGTTGACAGCCTCCACCCAGTCGAGCGAATCGATTTTGCGTTGAGCCTCAGCTTTATGCTCAGAGTCGGGGTGTTTGGCGAGATAATCCATGAGGGCTTGCTTAGAGTTGCTCACTACGGCATTGCTCCAGTCGGCATCCATCTGCCGGAGCATCTCCAAGTGTGTGGCTACGGAATCGAGGTGAGCCTCTGGGGCATCCTTATAGTTGTCAAGGTAAGTCTGCAATACCAGTGGGTCGTTGCTTTTCATGGCGAACTCATAAGCATCTTGCTCCTTTGTAGACTTTGCGCTGTTGTAGAAATAGAAGCATGCGCCGCACACCACTATAGCGAGTACTATTGCTACGATGAGAGCTGTGTGGCCTTTCTTCTTCGGCGTTGGCTGCGTAGGAGGAATGGGTGGTGTTGGCGGTGTGGTTGTGGTTGAGGTCGTGGGTGGAGTAGGTGGCGTGGTCTGCCGTCCATTTTGGGAGTTGCCTACTTGCCCAGAAAGAATGGTTTTGCCTTGCGTGGTGAGGCTGGTCAGGTGGTGGCAGTTGGGGCACATTTCCTGATCCTTGAAATATATTTCGCCACACTGTGGGCATCTTATTATTTTGCCGGCAATAGCTACGCCGCAGTTGGGGCAGAAAGGAGCTTTGTCGCTTATTTGTCGTCCGCATTCCGGACATTTTATCATTGCCATAGTATTATTATTAGTGAAGAATTTTTATTAGTGAAGAATTTTAAGAGTGATGAGTTAAGAAGGAATAATCATCGGTGTCGGAAGCGTATCTCACGCAGCTTGTGGCGCCCCATGAATCGGCTTTTGTCCACGTAACCGTTAATGCCGTTGAGCCTGCCCTTGCCGGTGTATTGCCACATTATGAACTCCTTGCCGTCGTCGAGCTCAGGCTCGCGCTCAGAGTATTGCGCTATCATAAGCTTATAGTCGTCGAGCAATCCTTGCAGGTTGGCGTTGTAGAAGTTGGTGCCAGTGTAGACCAGAGGCTTCTGCTTGTAGGCTTTCTCCACGAGATTGAGGAATTTTGCCAACGAGTCGCGGAAAGCTTCCCTTGGAAGTCCACTGCGTGTTTCAACGTCAATCATTGGTATGAGGTCTTGGTCGCCAGGACGGCATTGAGCCATGAAATTGGCAAGCTGCACTTCTTGCTCTATCTTCGGGCGGTAGAAGTGGTATGAGCCCACTTTCAGCCCGTATTGGTGAGCCAAGTCAATGTTTTGCTTATAGCGGTCGTCGATATTGGTGCCTCCCTCGGTTGCCTTCAGATAGACGTATGCCATCTTCGTCTCGCCTATCGTCTCCCAGAACACGGTGCCCTGATAGTGGCTGAGGTCAATGCCATGTATATGGGTGCAGGTGTCCTCACACTCCACGCGGTTGCTTTGTGCGAAGCCGTGCAAGACAGCCATTAGGGCAATTGCCAATATGATTATGCGTTTCATACTGCAAAGATAGTGCAAAAAAATAACAAAACTAACAACAGTTCGTCTTTTTTCACTATCTTTGCATAATTATTTAGCAGGAACTATTAAAAGATGAAGGAAATTAGTTGGGGATTTATCGGTTGTGGCGAGGTCACGGAGAAGAAATCGGGCCCAGCTTTCAATGAGGTTAGTGGCTCTCACGTGGAAGCCGTCATGAGCCGTAATGGCGAGAAGGCAAAGTCGTACGCCGAACGCCACGGCATAAAGAAATGGTATAGTGACGCTCAGCAACTCATTGACGACCCTGACATCAATGCCATTTACATTGCCACGCCGCCTTCCTCACACGCCACATACGCGATAATGTGCATGCGCAGTGGCAAGCCCTGCTATGTGGAGAAACCGCTTGCCGCAAGCTATGAGGACTGCATACGTGTGAATCGCATATCGGAGCAGACGGGCGTGCCCTGCTTTGTGGCTTACTACCGCCGCTACCTGCCTTACTTCAAGCGGGTGAAGGAAATCATAGACAAAGGAGACATAGGTAAAGTGCTCACGGTGCAGATACAGTTTGCGGTTCCACCCCGCGACCTTGACTATGAGGCTTCTTCGCGCCAGCCGTGGAGGTTGCAACCCGACATCTCGGGCGGCGGCTATTTCTACGACCTTGCACCTCACCAGCTTGACATGATACAAAACTTGTTCGGAGTCATAGTGCGTGCGCACGGTTATCCTACCAACCGCGAGCATCTATACAAAGCTGAGGACACCATCTCGGCGGCGTTCATCTTCGACAGTGGCATCTCTGGGTCGGCGTCGTGGTGCTTTGTGGGGCATGAGAGTTCAAAGATTGACCGTGTAATGGTCATAGGCGACAGGGGTACGCTCTCCTTCAGTATATACAATTATGAGCCTATACACCTTGTCAACGGGCAAGGCTCACAAAGTATCATAGTGCCCAATCCGCCATACGTGCAGCTGCCCATCATAACGTCGGTCATCCGTCATCTGCAAGGGCTGGGCGTGTGTACGTCTACGTCGGTGAGTGCAACGCCTGTCAACTGGGTGATGGACAGGATACTGGGGAAGTTCTGAAAAAGACGGAAGGCAGTAGGTTCCTCCACTCTATGAGGAGGCTTAAAAAAAATAATGTGAAGTGTGTATTGTCCATAATGATGTTGCTCATTTGCGCTATCCAGGTGATGGCGCAGGAGAATGGCGTTGTCATAGGGCAGGAAGGCATTACCGATTCACACACAGACTCTATTGTGGCTGATACTAATGCTGCGGCTCCAAGAAAGCTCAGCTGGATAAGAAGGGTGGTGCGCGGCTTCTCGAAGATTGACACCAATTACATAGAGCCGCAGGCATACAACTTCACAGTGATGCTACAGAATACGACGAGTTTCGAAGGCTACACCATGCGCTTCGATAATGGCAACGGTGTGAGGTTTTCGCCGCGTCCGTCTTACAAGCTGGGACCGTACGTTGGCTGGCGGTGGATTTTCCTTGGATATACGCTTGACCTGAGAGCTACGGGTGGAGGCGCGCGCCAAGCACTAAATCTCAGCCTCTATGCCAACCAAGTGGGTATTGACTTGTTTTTGAGAAAGTCGGGCAGCAATTATCGCATTGGGCGGGTGAAGCTTTTCCCAGGCTATGATGCCAGCCTGATGCGTAATACAGAATTCGATGGCTTCAGCTCGAGCGAGAGCGGTTTCAACTTCTACTATATCTTCAACCATAAGAAGTTCTCTTATCCTGCGGCATACAGCCAGAGCACCATACAGAAGGTATCGTGCGGCAGCGCACTTGCAGGAGTGAGCTATTCGCGCCATACGTTGAACATCGACTGGCAAGAGCTCTACCAGCTGCTTGACGAGAAGATAGGGGAGAGCACGGCGGCAGCCAACCTCGACACTACCATACACCGCGCAAACGCCCACTACACCGACTTCTCGCTGAGTGGAGGTTACGCCTACAACTGGGTGTTCGCCAAGCATTGGCTCTTTGATGTCTCATTGCAGTTGGCGTTAGGCTACAAGCAATCGCATAGCGATGTGGCAGGTCGCCGTGAGAGGTTCTTCCGCGACTTCAGCTTCCACAACTTCAACGTCGATGGCGTTGGGCGCGTGGGGCTTGTGTGGAATAACATGCGATGGTATGCCGGGGCAAGTGCTATTTTCCACACTTACAACTACCGTCGCCAGCGTTTCCGCTCAAACACCACCTTCGGCAACGTGAACATTTACGTGGGATTTAACTTTGGGAAGAGGTAAGGCTGAAAGCCACTGTAAGCGGCAAGAATAATAAAATGAACAAAGAAGCTATATAATTGAAGAACTGAGCGAATATGCTTATAAATAGATTTGAAGAAAATGAGCAAGGATGCTATACATAATTATCTGTTGAAGGGTTGTTTGATTATAGCTCTTTCTGTAATCAACCTCCCCTCGTTTGGAGGGGCTTGGGGAGGCACTCGTCTTGAGCGGAGGTCAATCTCTCCTTCCGATTCCGCCCGTGTGATGTCTCTCTTTCAAAAGGCGAAGTCTCTGAAGCAGAAGACAATAGGGAACTATATGGTCTTTTTTGGCAGACAGCTGAAAGGTTTGCCATACGTGGCAAAGACGTTGGAAGTGAACAAGGAAGAGCGGCTCGTGGTGAACCTGAGGCAGCTTGACTGCACCACCTATGTTGAGACTGTGCTGGCGTTGAGTCGCTGCATGGCTCAGGGCAAGCCGACATTTGCCAACTATCTCACGCAGTTGCGCCTCATACGCTATGCTGGTGGTGTGGTGTCTTACCCCACACGCAAACATTATTTCACCTATTGGATTCAGCAAGGCGTGAAGCAAGGACTGGTGAAGGACATACAGGGTCCCAACCCTCCGTTCAAAGCTGTGCAGACAGTGAACGCTGACTACATGACCAACCACCTCAGCCAATACCCCATGCTCACGGGCAAGCCACAATGGGTGAGCGAGATAAGGAGCATGGAAAAGTCAATCACAGGACTTCGCCCTCGATACATACCGACAGCGGCGATAGACAACAGTCGACTGCTGCGCCAAACGGTCCATGACGGCGACATCATAGCCATAGTTACCACTAAGCAGGGGCTGGAGATAAGCCACGTGGGCATTGCCGTTTGGCACACCGACGGCATACACATGCTCAACGCCTCCTCGCTCTACCACAAGGTGGTAGAAGACAGCAACCTGCTCCGCACATATCTTAAACGGCAGAAGTCGGCAAGGGGAATAAGAGTGGTGAGGCCTGAATAAGAGACAAGGCAGGAGTCATAGTCCAGGCTTGAGAAGGCGTTTAGGCATGGCAAGAAAGATAGCTTTATAAGCATCAAAAAAGTATAAGCACTAAGAATAAAGATAACTATGGATTCAGGCAATCACGATAATATAGTCAACAATTCTCCTTCCGGAGAGGCTTGGAGGGGCTCAGGGCTACCCCCTCTTGCAGAGCGCATGCGCCCGCGCACCCTTGACGACTATGTGGGGCAGGAGCACCTTGTTGGCGCTGGAGGCGTGGTGCGCAAGATGATAGAGCAAGGCAGGGTGTCGTCGTTCATACTCTGGGGGCCGCCGGGCGTGGGTAAGACCACCCTTGCCGAGATAGTGGCATCGCAGCTGAAAGTGCCGTTCTACACCCTCTCGGCGGTCACAAGCGGCGTGAAAGACGTGCGCGAGGTGATAGAGAAAGCCCGACAGGGACGCTTTTTCAATTCGGCTTCGCCCATACTGTTCATCGACGAGATACACCGCTTTTCGAAGTCGCAGCAAGACTCGCTGCTCGGAGCTGTGGAGCGCGGCACGGTAACCCTCATAGGAGCCACAACCGAGAACCCTTCGTTCGAGGTCATACGCCCGTTGCTTTCGCGCTGCCAAGTCTACGTGCTCAAGCCTTTGGACAAGAACGCTTTGCAAAAGATTCTTGACCGTGCCATAGCCACCGACACTGAGCTCTCTCGAAAGCGCGTAGAGTTGAGGGAGACGGGAGCTATGATGAGATACAGCGGCGGCGATGCGCGTAAGCTGCTCAACATACTGGAGCTGGTGGTGGAAGCCGACGGCTCAGACCATGTAGTAGTGACCGACAAGCTGGTGGAGGAGCAGCTGCAGCAGAATCCGCTCGCCTACGACAAGCAGGGCGACATGCACTATGACATCATCTCGGCGTTCATCAAGAGCATACGCGGCTCCGACCCCGACGCTGCTCTTTACTGGATGGCGCGCATGATTGAGGGTGGTGAGGATCCGCAGTTCATTGCCCGCCGCCTCGTCATATCGGCTGCTGAAGACATAGGCCTTGCCAACCCCAATGCCCTGCTCCTTGCCAACGCCGCCTTTGACGCGGTGATGAAGATTGGCTGGCCCGAGGGGCGCATACCGCTTGCTGAAGCCGTAGTCTACCTTGCCACGAGCCCAAAGAGCAACTCGGCTTACCTCGGCATAAACGCCGCCATAGACGAGGTGCACCGCAGCGGCAACCAGCCGGTACCCCTACACCTGCGCAATGCACCGACGAAGCTCATGGCGGAGCTTGGCTATCACGACGGCTATAAATACCCGCACGACTACCCCAACCACTACGTCAGCCAGCAATACCTGCCCGACGACTTGCTGGGCAAGCAATTCTGGCAGCCGCAACACTCGCCGCAGGAAGAAAAGCAAACGCAGAGGTGGAAAGCAATGGCATCACCAATCCAAGAAGCCTCACCCAAGGCAAAAGAATAAAAAACATAAGAGATAGAGAATATTATGGACAGTAAAAATATGAATAAGACAGAGAAAGAGTCAGAAAATAAGATTACCATTGTAGAGCTCGACGGCTACGCTGCCAACCCTGGCGACCTGTCATGGGAGCCATTGAAGGAGGTGGGGCTGCTCACAGTGTATCAGCGAACCAAGCCGGAGGAAATTGTGGACAGGGCGAAAGATGCCGACATCATACTGACCAATAAGTGCGCCATCACCGACGAGGTGATGAGCCGGCTGCCCAAGCTGAAATACATAGGAGAGCTTGCTACGGGCTACAACAATATCGACACTGAGGCGGCTCACAGGCGCGGCATCATTGTGACCAACATCCCAGCCTATTCCACCGACAGCGTGGTGCAGATGACCTTTGCCCACATGCTGAACATAGCCTCGCACGTTGACCACTACGCTCGCGAGAACAGAGAAAAGAGGTGGGCGCACAACCTCGACTTCTGCTATTGGGACACTCCCCTCATCGAGCTCAGTGGCAAGACGCTCGGAGTGGTGGGGTTCGGCAACATTGGCATGCGCGTGGCGCGGCTGGCACGCATGTTCGGCATGGACGTGTTCGCCGTGACATCAAAGGCGGCTGCCGACCTGCCCGACGGCATACAGAAAGCTACGCTCGAAGGACTGCTTGGCGCAGCTGACATCATAACCCTCCACTGCCCACTCACCAAGGACAACCACCACCTGTTCAACGCCGAGCGGCTGTCGCTGATGAAGCGCGGGGCAATACTCATAAACACTGCCCGTGGAGCCCTCGTGGATGAGGCTGCCGTGGCTGCGGTTTTGCGCAGCGGCCACCTTGCCGCCTATGGCGCCGATGTGATGGAGCAGGAACCGCCACGTGAGGACAATCCGCTCCTCGCTGAGCCGAACGCCTTCCTCACGCCCCACATAGCATGGGCAACCAAGGAAGCGCGCACTCGCCTCATGGACATTTGCGTGGAAAACGTCAGGGCTTTCGTCAAGGGTGAACCACAGAATGTTGTTTAAGACCTCGGGGTTACATGCTTCTTTGAAATAAAATTTCGTGGAGTTTTACAGACCTTTTTGAAATAAACCTCGTGGAAAGTTTTTTCAGACTTTTTTGAAATGTACTATATACAGACCATAATCGAGATTCTCGGTACGCTGGCGTTTGCCATCTCCGGTATACGCCATGCTGCCGCAAAACACTATGACTGGTTCGGGGGCTTTGTCTGCGGCTTTGCCGTGGCAATAGGTGGCGGAACCCTGCGCGATGTAATGCTCGACCAGACTCCCTTCTGGATGACCTCGCCGATGTACGTCGTCTGTACTTTCGCCGCCCAGGCGTTCGTCATCGTCTTCGCCCGCTCGCTGCGCAAGCTTGACAATGCGTGGTTCTTCTTCGACACCCTCGGTCTCGCCTCGTTCACCATCACCGGCATACAGAAGACGCTCGACTGCGGCTTTCCCTTCTGGGTGGCGATAGCTATGGGCTGCATCACAGGCTCTGCCGGCGGCGTTATACGCGATGTGCTGCTCAACAAGGTGCCTGTTATCTTCCGCAAGGAAATCTATGCTATGGCGAGCATTGCCGGCGGACTGCTCTATTGGCTCCTGACTTTCCTTGGCGTGAACGTGGCTTTCACTGTGGGCTCCGTGTTCGCTCTTATCGTCGCGATAAGGATTCTCGCCGTGAAATATCATATCTCGCTACCCGTGCTTAAGGGTGAGAAGTAGTGTCGGCTTTTTGTGGTTTGTGTGGTTTGGCTGCCGTGCCTTCACGGGCTTGGCTGTATTTGCTGAGTGGAGACTGGAAACGACTGTTTGTGTGGGCAACGGCTACTGGAAAAGTAGACATGACAAAGTGTCATCAGTGACTTTTTTCTAAACTTGTTCCAAAAAAAGTCCCAATTTGCATGTATGTCAGGAATATTTTGTAATTTTGCACTACAAACGACATACGCGATGAAAATTTCATATAAGTGGCTTAAGGAATACGTGGATTTCGACCTCACACCGCAGGAAACAGCCGATGCGCTGACATCGACCGGGCTGGAGGTGGACTCACTTGACGAGGTGGAAACCGTGAAGGGAGGGCTGAAAGGGCTTTACGTGGGCAAGGTGCTCACATGCGAGCCTCACCCCAACAGTGACCACATGCACGTCACGACCGTGGACACGGGACAGGGCGAACCACAGCAGATAGTGTGCGGAGCGCCGAACGTGGCGGCTGGGCAGAAGGTGATAGTGGCTGTGCTCGGCTGCAAGCTCTACGACGGAGACAAGGAATTCACCATAAAGAAAAGCCGCCTGCGCGGCATAGATTCCTACGGCATGATTTGCGCTGAGGACGAGATTGGCGTGGGAACCGACCATAGCGGCATCATAGTGTTGCCAGACGACGCACAGGTGGGCACACCTGCAGCAGAGTATTACCACCTCGACAGTGACTGGGTGATAGACATCGACATAACCGCCAACCGTGCCGATGCACTTTCCCACTACGGCGTGGCACGTGACCTCTACGCATGGCTCGTGCAGAGAGGTTACAAGACGAGCCTGCATCGCCCCGACTGCTCTCGCTTCCATGTGGACAACGAGACGATGCCCATCGACGTGGAGATAGAGAACACCGATGCCTGCAAGCGATATGACTGTCTCTCGGTGACCGACTGCGACGTGAAGGAAAGCCCGAAGTGGCTGCAAGACAAGCTTACGGTCATAGGTCTACGCCCGATAAACAACATCGTGGACATAACCAACTACATAATGATGGCTTACGGTCAGCCGATGCATTGTTTCGACGCCGACAAGGTCATTGGCCACAAGATAGTGGTGCGCACGCAGCCTGAGGGCACCAAGTTCGTTACGCTTGACGGTGTGGAGCACACCCTTGGCGAGCATGACCTGAGCATCTGCAACGCCGAAGAGCCTATGTGCATTGCCGGCATCTTTGGAGGAAAAGGCTCGGGAACATACGAGACCACACGCAATGTGGTGCTGGAGTCGGCATACTTCCACCCGACGTGGATACGCAAGAGCGCGCGCCACCACGGGCTGTCTACCGATGCAAGCTTCCGCTTCGAGCGCGGTGTTGACCCCAACGGCACTATCTACGCTCTGAAACAGGCTGCCATACTGTGCCAGGAGCTTGCCGGTGGCAAGGTGTCGATGCAGATTAAGGATGTCTACCCGAAGCCGCTGCCCGACTTCGCCGTCCGTCTTAACTATGAATATTGCGACCGCCTCATCGGCAAGAAGCTCGGCAAGGATACAATAAAGAGCATTGTCACGAGCCTCGAAATGAGAATTGACAAGGAAGACGAGCTTGGACTCAACCTCACAGTCCCAGCCTACCGCGTGGACGTGCAACGCCCGTGCGACGTAGTAGAGGATATTCTCCGAATCTACGGATATAACAATGTGGAGATACCCACGCAGCTGAAATCGTCGCTTACTGTGGAGAATAGCGAGGACCGTGAGCACAAGCTTGAAAACATTGTTTCTGAGCAGCTTGTAGGTTGCGGATTCAACGAAATATTGAACAACTCCCTCACCAAGGACAGCTATTACAGCCACGACGAGCTGAACGCCTACCCGTGGGCAAACACCGTGAAGGTGATGAATCCGCTGTCGGCAGACCTCGGCGTGATGCGCCAGACGCTGGTCTTCGGAGGACTGGAGTCGCTTGCACGCAACATCAACCGCAAGCGCGAGAACCTGAAGTTCTTCGAGGTGGGCAATGTCTATCGCTACGACCCCGAGAAGGACGACCACGACGCTTCCATCAAGGCATATTCGCAGGAGTACCATCTCGCCCTTTGGGTGACGGGAAAGCGCGTGGAGGGCTCTTGGACACATCCCGACGAGGAGACTTCGTTCTACGAGTTGAAGGCTTACGTGCAGAACATTCTCGCACGAGCTGGCATGCCTCAGGGGCTGGCATTGGAAAGCAAAACTACGAACAACGCTTTCGCCTACGGACTGACGCTCAAGACCAGGCAGGGCAAGACTATAGCCGAATATGGCAAACTCGCCAAAAAGGTGGCTCACGAGTGCGGCGTAGACAAGGATGTTTTTTACGCCGAGCTCAACTGGAGTGCCATCGTCAAGGCTACGAAAAACAGCAAGATAGAGTTCAAGGAGCTTTCAAAATACCCATCGGTCAGCCGTGACCTCGCCCTGTTGGTTGACGACGGCGTGGAGTTTGCGCAGATTGAGCAGGTAGCACGCAAGACGGAGAAGAAGCTGCTCAAGAGCGTCACCCTTTTTGATGTCTATCAGGGCAAGAATCTGCCTGCCGGCAAAAAGAGCTATGCCGTCAACTTCGTGCTCGAGGACGACGAGAAGACTCTCTCCGAAAAGCAAATAGACGCTATGATGCAGAAGCTCATAGCTAACCTCAAGAAGCAACTTGGTGCTGAGCTGAGGTAAAGGCAGCTGGTGCATGGCAATAAACAAAATCGAACTAAATAGCAGTAAAAACAAATAAAAAAACAATAGTGGTCAACCTCAAGTGTGGCTCTTTATATAAACAGGCATCCCTCCTGTTCGGTGGAAAGGGCGAAGAGCTTGAGTGAGGCTTTGGAAATTTAATCATGGGAAGAGCATTTGAATACCGTAAAGCTACTAAGCTGAAAAGATGGGGTCACATGGCCCGCACGTTTACAAAACTGGGCAAGGAGATTGCCATTGCCGTGAAGTCTGGCGGTCCAGAGCCTGAGAACAACCCACGCCTGCGCGCCATCATAGCCACCTGCAAGCGTGAGAACATGCCCAAGGACAACATACAGCGCGCTATAAAGAACGCTATGGGCAAGGATCAGAGCGACTACAAGGAGGTGACCTACGAGGGCTACGGACCACATGGAGTGGCTATACTCGTTGACACGCTTACCGACAACACTACACGTACCGTTGCCGACGTGCGTTCGGTTTTCAACAAGTTCAGCGGCAACCTCGGCACCACAGGTTCTCTGAGCTTCCTCTTTGACCACAAGGCTGTGTTCACGTTCAAGCCAAAGGCAGATACCGACATGGACGACCTTATACTAGAGCTCATCGACTACGGCGTTGAAGATGAATACGATACCGACGAGGAGACGGGCGAAATAACCATTTACGGCTCACCGACGAGCTTCGGTGACATACAGAAGTACTTGGAGGACAACGGCTTCGAGATTACCTCTGCCGAATTCACCTACATACCAAACGACCTTACTGACATTCCTGCTGACCAGCGCGAGACCATCGATAAGATGGTAGAGAAACTTGAGGACTTCGACGACGTGCAAAACGTCTACACCAACCTCAAGCCTGCCGATGATGCAGGAGAGGAGTAAACGTCAGCTTCCCCACATTATTAAAGCCATTCCCATAGCAAAAACGATTGCTTTGGGAGTGGCTTCTTTGTTTTTTCCTACATTATTCCTGTTTGCGTGTCCTTGTTTTTCATGGTTCGCCCTATGCTTTTATAGCTTCTGCCTCGGTTGAGCTTCCACGATACGCTGATGAAGATGGCGTTGCCGCTGTCGGCTGAGCTTATGCTCATGTCCTTGCGTATGTATTGGTTGACGAGGTGTGCGTGGTTCAACTTTGGATTGGCTTCGAAGGGGTGGTAGCAGGTCAGGGTTAGCAGGCAGTTGCCCATGCGGTAGCTGCATTGCAGGGTGTTGCCGTTGCCTTGATGGTTCCAAGTTTCCCCTTCCATGAATTTCCATCCGCTGTCCACCGCTCCCGTCAGTGTCCAGTTGCCGAGATACGCCTGCATGGTGCCGCCAGCGTTGTAGGTGGTGAGTGTGTGGCTGTAGTTGTCGCCATTGTTGAAGAAGCGGAAGATGCCGGCATTGGCTGTGGCCTTAAGTTTGTCGGGCATTATCGTCCAACTGACGTAGCTCTCGGCGTAGAGCATGTTGCAGTGAGGCTGGTTCTTCTGTGTGTAGAGAAATTGGTTGTCGGCAGTGCGCTCGTAGCTTGCCAGGTTACAGTCTTTGTTTCGCCTCCATTCGGTGTACAGCTCCGCGTAGAGGCGTGGCTTGGTGTAAGCCAACTTCAGACTGTGGACGATGACGCTGTTTGGTTTTATGTGTGGGTTGCCGACGGTCCACTCCATTGAGTTGGTTCTTATCCGCGTGTCGCTCGTCATGGCTATTTGCGATACGTGCTGCGACACCTCGAAGTCGTAAGTAAGCGCCCAGGGCTGCGATGGCTGGTAGGTGAGCGTGGCTTTCGGGCGGAAAAGCCAATGGTTGAAGCGGGCGTTGCTCTGCCTGTATCGGGCATTGCTTACGCCAAGCCCCAGCGAATAGCTTATGACGGGCAACTCGTTGCGCATCAAAAGGTTGCCTTTCAGTTGGCTGAAAAGGTATAGGTTGCTATTGTGTAGGTTGTTGGTTGATTCAACGTTGCCCGAATAAATATTGCGGGTGTATTTCCACTTGTGGTTTATGCCAATGGAGAGGGTGAAGGGCTTCAACCGGTTCTCGTATATAGCCTCTGATGTCAATGACCACGTGTTGCCGTCGACGTCGTAGGCGTAGGCTGAGCCTTCGTTGCTGAAGTTGCTTTCGTCGGTGGAGATGGATGTGGCGGTGACGTTTGCCGTCAGCGACTGGCTTTTGCCTATGTCGTGGTAGAAATACAGGTCGATGACCGGCGAGAAGCTATTGTCTTGCAGGAGCTTTTCCGTAGTTGTCCTTGCCATGCCCGTCTCTGTAAAGATTTGCCGTCGCCAGTCGCCGGGGCTGTGTTGGAAGTCGGCTGATAGCGTGGCTTGGAAGACGTATGACGACGAGTCGGCGAGGCTGTATTTCAATTGTATGTTGTTAGAGAAGTTTCGGTCGCGCCTCGCCGAGTCTTCACGTAGGATATTGTGGTGGGAGCCGTCGTTGAGCATGTAGTCGGCTTCCTCCCTTCCTCGGTTCTTGTGTGCGTCGCTGTAGCCGAAACCGTAGGTCAGCCCCAGCTCTGATTTGCCGTGATTCCACCGTGCGTAAACCATGTCGTCGCCCTGT
>CAZZNO010000045.1:17215-19648 GCA_964655685.1 uncultured Prevotella sp. | reverse complement strand
GTGTTTGAAGACATAGTAACAGAGTAGACATATTTTTATAGTAACAAAAATATTTGTATGACATAGTAACGATGTCAGTGTTTGAAGACATAGTAACAGAGTAGACATATTTTTATAGTAACAAAAATATTTTGTCGTAAAGATTATACTTTTGCGGAAATTGTTCTATCTTTGTAAAAACGATAATAGAACAAGAATTATGGACAAAGGAATTATTCTTCAACGCCTCGCCGACTTGCGTGAGGTGATGCGGCGTGAGAAACTGGATGCGTTTATATTCCCAAGCACTGACCCTCACAACAGTGAATATACGCCCGACCGTTGGAAGGGGCGCGAATGGATAAGCGGGTTCAACGGCTCTGCGGGCACGGCTGTGGTAACTATGGATGCTGCGGCACTGTGGACTGACAGCCGCTATTTCCTTGCAGCTGAAGAACAGCTGCAAGGCACCGGATATGAGCTTATGAAGCTGAAAATGCCGGGTACCCCTACTGTTGCGGAGTGGCTTGGCGTAAAGCTGAAGAATCAGAACGCGCAAGTGGGTGTTGACGGCATGTGCAATTCGGCTCAGAGCGTAGAGGCTCTCATTGCCGACTTGCGGCGGGAGGGGGGCATTACTGTGCGTACGAACTTTGACCCGTTGCGTGATATTTGGAAAGACCGCCCTGCTATACCTGCTGACAAAGTGGCGTTGCAGCCGTTGGAGTATGCAGGCGAAACCACTAAGTCGAAGGTTGAGCGTGTGCGCAGGGCGTTGCGTGAGCTTCATGCCGACGGCATGCTTGTGTCAGCACTCGACGATGTGGCTTGGTTGCTCAACATGCGGGGGAACGACGTGCATTGCAACCCGGTGTTTGTGGCATACGTGCTTATAAGCTCGAAAGATGTCACATTATATATTAATAGGGAGAAAATAACGTTGAAGGCTGAGGTGTATCTCGCCTCGCAAGGTGTGCGCATTGCCGACTATGATAAGATTGGACAAGGCTTGCGCGATTACTTTGAATATAATATTCTGCTTGACCCTGTAGAAACTTGTTACACATTATATAATATAGTAAGCAAGAAGACAGAAGTCGGAAGACAGAAGACAGAAATAGTGCGCCATAAGTCGCCAATACCGGCAATGAAGGCAATAAAGAACGAGGCTGAGATAAGAGGCTATCGCAGCGCGATGCTGAAGGACGGCATAGCGATGGTGAAGTTCTTGCGTTGGCTGAAACCGGCTGTAGAGGCAGGTGGCGAGACAGAGATGAGCATTGACCGCAAGCTGACTTCCTTGCGTGCGGAGCAGCCTTTGTTCAAGGATATAAGTTTTGATACTATTGCCGGCTATGGCGCTCACGGTGCCATTGTGCATTATGAGGCAACACCGGAGACGGACGTGCCTCTTGAGCCGCACGGCTTGCTGTTGCTTGACAGTGGCGCTCAGTATCAAGACGGTACTACAGACATCACACGAACAATTCCTCTCGGCTCTATAACTGAAGAAGAAAGGCATGTCTATACTCTTGTGTTAAAAGGGCATATACAGTTGGAACTCGCCAAGTTTCCTGACGGGGCTTGTGGCACGCAGATTGACGTGCTTGCCCGTGAAGCAATGTGGCGAGAGGGCATGAACTTCCTCCACGGCACAGGTCATGGCGTCGGGTCTTATCTGAATGTTCATGAAGGCCCTCACCAGATACGTATGGAGTATGTGCCGGCTCCATTGCATGCCGGCATGACTGTTACCGATGAGCCCGGGCTTTATCTTGCCGGCAAGTTTGGCGTGCGCATTGAGAACACGTTATTGATAAGCGGCTTTAAGGAAACTGAGTTCGGAAAGTTCCTGCAAATGGAACCCTTGACTCTGTGCCCGATTGATACAGAGCCTATTGACAAGTCGATGCTTCTTTCCGAGGAGGTAAGTTGGCTTAACGCTTATCATAGGCACGTGTATGAAGTTCTTGCCCCGCATCTTGACGGTGAGGATAAAGAATGGCTGAAAGAAGCTACGAAAGAAATATAATGGCAGGCTTTTTAATCGTCTAAGTATTTTGCCTGCCACTCCTCAAAATACTTGGGCTTTTCAAGCATGAGCTCGCCATTGGCATCTATGAACAGTTGCGTGGTCTCGGCTTTCATGCAAAGCTCGTGGTCGCGCTCACGGTAAATCTCGTAGCGATAGTCAAGACGGGCACCAATGTGGTAGACGTAGAAAGTGTGTATCTCTGCCACATCGCCGTAGCCTAAAGAAGCAAAGTATTTCATGTGGACATCGTAGACCGGGGCAGGCATGCGCATGGCTCCCATAGTCTTATAGTCAATGCCTGGATAATGACGGCCGAAACTCTCGCGGCCGTCTTCCAGGTATTTGACATAAGAGCCGTGCCACACAATGTTCATGGGATCCATCTCACTGAATCTTACTTGCACCCGGCAAATGTCTTC
>CAZZNO010000045.1:15343-17115 GCA_964655685.1 uncultured Prevotella sp. | reverse complement strand
AATACTTTGTCGGTTACAGCCCCTCCAAATTTAAAGCCTGTAAACGTGTATTTGGTATAGCCGCGCTTGCTGTTGAGTGAAAGAGATTCAAGTGAGCCGGTTTTGCGGTCAATGCTCAGTATGAATGATGTGAACATCATTCTTTTTTCTGTAGCCGGGGTCATGGTTATGACGACGTTTCCGCCATCGGTCTCCAGCTTGACTCCCTGCACCTTCGAAATGTCGGTTTTGCCACCATTGAGCACGCTTTGCAGTACGGTCTTGAATGCAGCAAACTGTGCGGCTGTCTTGGCTGAGGCAACGCGTTTGTGACCTCCCATTACCATTGTGAAGGTGTTGCCGTTCATCACAAGCTGTTCTTTGCCGTTGTCACAAGTGATTGCCACCTTGTCAGGGCTTTTCATGTAAAGGGTGCCGTTGTAAGTCTTGTTTTTGGTCATAGCTTTGTTATGCTTGACCATTACGGCTTTTGCAGTGGCTGTTTTTGCAGTGCGATATTTGGCTACTGCCTGTTCGAATACTGCTTCTTGAGCAAAGGCTGTTGTCACCATTGTTAGTGACAGCAACATAAGAAATAATAATTTTTTCATGTTATGTATATAGTCCTCCATTGATAGAAATGACGTTTCCTGTAATATAGCCGGCTTCAGGTGAAGCGAGGAAGCCTATAAGTGAGGCAACCTCCTCAGGCTTGCCGAAGCGGTTTGCCGGTATTGTCTTTTTCAAGGCTGCCTCGTCAAGGCCCTCTACCATGTCAGTCTTGATAAAACCTGGAGCCACGGCGTTGACAGTGATTCCTCGGCGTGCCACTTCCTGTGCCAATGCCTTTGTGGCTGCTATGATGCCGCCTTTTGCTGCACTGTAGTTGGTTTGCCCGGGCAGTCCTTTTATTCCGCTGAGGCTTGCCATGTTGATTATTCTTCCAAAACGGTGCATCTGCATGTCAGGCAACAGTGGTTGCGTGACGTTGTAGAAACCATTGAGTGTTATCTGCAATACGCGTGTCCAGTCCTCGGCAGGCATAAGTGCCATGAGGTTGTCTCGGCGTATGCCGGCATTGTTTACAAGCACCTCTATGTATTCGTCAGGATGCGCCTTTTGCCAAGTTTCTATTGCTGTGTGCGTCTGTTCCAGATTGCTGACATCAAACATCAGCAGCTCGCCATCCTGCCCGGCATCGCGGACAAGCTTTAGGGTTTCTTCGGCTGCATCTGTCTTATGAACATAATTTATGAGGATATTGTATCCTCTTCGCGCCAGCTCTATGCTTGCAGCGCGTCCTATTCCACGGCTTCCGCCTGTAACTAATGCGTATTTCATCTTTATGATGTTTGAGAATTGTAATTTTCAATCTTATCCCAAATGCGTTTCCGTCCAATCACTTCAGCGCATGTTAAAAGTGCGGTAATGGTTACTCCTTCTACGCCGTGCAACATAAGGCTTTGCCCGGTGAGCAGAAGGTTTGGCTCTGGTGTCCGTGGAGAAAGAACTGTGAACATTGCGTTGTTACAGTCCTTCCGTAGTCCGTATGCCGACCCTTGTGGGGTAAGTGTATAGTCGCGGTAAGTAATTGGTGAGGATATATATTCTGCCTCTATAGACTCTCTCAGGCTTGGCACTACTGTCTCAGCCAAGCTTATGCATTCATCTGCCTTGTGCTGTTTCCACGTTGTATAACTGTCACCGCGATGGCCGACATGTGTGTCTGCCCATTGGCTGCATGCTTCCCATCTTAGAGGAGTGAGCAGGTCGATAATTCTTACATATTTGCT
>CAZZNO010000045.1:0-15243 GCA_964655685.1 uncultured Prevotella sp. | reverse complement strand
CATGTTGTATGTTATTGCGGGATGTGCATCACTTATGAATATATCGCCTTCATAGAGATTGCCGTCGCTGCATTCTGCCGCCACGATGCGCCCGTCTTTCTCCACAAGCCGTTTTACTTCAGTATTGCATTTCACTTCTCCGCCACGGGCTTCGATATCATGCAGTAAGGATTTCACAATTAGATTTCCGCTGCCCCTTAGCCTCCAACTGCTTCTGATATAGCTGCTGTTGATGTGAGCGAGTGTAAAGAGAGGTAATGTGTCTTTTCGCAGTTCTGCGCGTATGGCATTGCCTGATAATACGTCTATGAGCAGCTTGTCGTGGAAAGTGCTATTAAGATATTCCCATGCCGATGTAGACAATGGCTTGGCAAACGCTTCTGGCAGTATGTCTATGCCTTTTGACTCCATACCAGGGAGTAAGGCGTCAAGCTGATGCTCGGTGCTTTCACTTAGTATGTTTACCAGGTCGGTCAATGCATGTCTTTCATCTGGAAAATATTCAGCCAAGTGATTGACATAATTCTGCCTTCCTTGTGCTAAGTCGAAGCTTTTCCCTTGAATATGAATGCGGTCAAAGCAGTCCTTGTCGAGTTGAACCCAGGGCAGCTTTAGCAGTCCCAACATGCCGAATACTCGATGAAGGGGTTCTCCTGCATTCAAGCCGCCAATATAATGGAAGCCTGTGTCAAAATCAAGTCCTTGCCGGCGGTAGCTTTGCATACATCCGCCTGGCTGAGCCTCACGTTCCAAAATGAGCACTTTGTAACCTTCTGACGATAGTACGTGTGCACATTCGAGACCGCCGAGCCCGCTGCCTATTATTATGGTATCGTATTTTTTCATTTCTTTAGCTTGTCATTTCTTTAGCTTGCGGAATATTGCCGGTTGCAGGACGTATGACAGAATAACAGCCGAAAGGAGACCGACTAATGTGGAGAAACCTACGCTGCGTATGGCTGGATGCTGCGCAAGGAGCATAGACGAAACCGTTACTACAAGTATGAAAGCAGAGAAGAAAATGGCACTCTTATGCATATAGAGTAGTTTGTTGTCACGGTTGCTATCTATGAGCCCGTTCATTACGAATATGCTATAGTCTACACCGATGCCGAAAATGAATGTTGATATTATGATGTTCAGCAAGTTGAATTTCATGCCGAAAATATCCATTGCACCAAGCACGATGAGCCAGCTAAGGATAATGGGCATGAAGCCGAGCAACGTATATTTAATGTTACCTCGGAAGCTTACAAGCAATACTATAAACACAAAAGCCATAGACACCCATTGCAAAATGTTGAAATCGCTATTCAGCTTAGCAAGCGTGTCTTGTGTATAATAGGAAGTGTCGAGAACCATCATGTTTGGCTGGTCGGCAATGGCTCGGCAAATGCGCTGGTAGGCTCCGTTAGGATCTTTCTCCGTTGCCTTGTCATAGCGCACGGATGTATAGCAAAGATACTTGCCACCGTATGTCTTCTCCATCAGCGTCGACTGGTAACCATAGGGGATAATGTTAGCGTTATAAAGCTTGTCTGGCTCATAGTCGGCGTCTGCGACATCGAAGAAAGCATCGTAAGCATCGCTTGTAAAGCCTGCAGCAGGAGCTGTAGCGGCAATGAGAGTGCGTACTTTACTTATACGCTCTGGCGTCCAATAATTTTTCCAAGCATTAATGCGTTGCTGTTGCTTCTTCTCAGATACAAGTATTAAATCGGTTGGTGTATATCCTTCTACAAGGCCAAGCTTTTGTAAACTGTCAAGCTTTTGCTTCAGTAAACCGAAATTGTCTAAAGCTTCCTCCATTGTATTGCCTGTTGAGGCAAAATACTTCGACTTTATGTTTGATGCAGTCTTCTTTGCCAAAAGGTTTTCAGAGTGCATCACTTCTGGTGAACGATAACCGAGATTGTTGAGGTCGGTATCAAAGCTTGTTCCTTTCCATGCCCATGTGCCAATGCAGATTATTGTCAATGCGCAGATAATGGCAATAAGTGGTTTATTGCGGTCAAATGGATAAGAGTTTATACGGTCGATAATGCCGAACATTCGTTTGTTGACACGGTTCTTTTTCGTATCCAAGAATTGGGGCAGGAAAATTAGAGAGAAGAATGTGGTACCTACTATGGCGAAGGCGGCAAAAAGCCCAAAGTCCTTCAAAAGGTCGGTGTTGACAAATATGAGTCCCATAAATGAGCCAATAGTGGTGAGGCATCCAAGGAATACTGGCTTTGTCTCGTCACGTAAAACTCGTTCAGGGTCTGTCACATATTTATAATGTGTAAGTACGTGGAGTACATAACTCATGGCAACGCCAAGTACTACTGCGCCAATGCCAAGGGCGAGTAGGGAGAATTGTCCTTCGATGAAATACATCATGGCAAGGCCAAAAATTGTGCCGAAGGCTACAGGAAGAATGAGCAGCGGCAATGTATCCCAATTGCGGAAGCATATAAAAATGAATGCCAATACAATTATAAATGCACCGAGAAGCGTGGTTGTTAGGTCACGTTTTATAGTGGTGGAGTTATAATAGCCACTTGCAGGCGTTCCGTGATAACAAATACTGACGTTTGGATTTACTTTGGCAAACTTTTCTATCTCGGAATTGAGCATTTTGAATAGCTCATTACCTTGACCTGTGTCTGTGGCTGAGAAACGCGGTGTTATGAAGGCAATGCAAACTGTTGAATCAGGCACGAAAAAGTGCCCGGCAATAGTTTTGAAGCTTCCGGTAGAACCGCTTAGTATAGGTTTCATTTGGTTGGCTATTAGATTGCGCATTCCCATTGGGTCCATCTCTATGAGTTCAGGGTATGCTGACCCAAATTCGCCTTCCATGTCCCTTGCATTCTGTGCCATTTGCTTCTTAAAATGCTCTAAAGTGAGCAGAGAGTCCATGTGGGCATAGACCGTAGTGTCAACATAAGCAGGGAAATGGTTTTCCATGTAGTCAATAGCATCGCCCATTATGTCTTCTGGCATCTTGTAAAAGACATCTTTTATGACAGGTGCCTTTGGGTTTTGCCTTTTTGCGGTTGCTGTCAGAGAGTCGATAAAATTGTCGGCAACTGCTGCAATGCTGTCAGGTGACATGCCTTTTTTGCCTTCAAAGAGAAGGTAGGTTTTGTCCTTTATTCGCAGGTCTGCGAATGCAAGTTTCGTTGTGCCATCAGGATTTTTAGATGATGGCATGAGTTTATTAAGATCTTCTTCTAGGTGGATGCGTGAGGCGAAGAAACCAAAAAACAAAAACATAAAAATCATCGTACACCAGAATACTGGACGATGATTTTTGAAATAGCGATAAATCTTGATTACGAATTCGGTCATATTTATTGCAGTTAGGGAGTTAAGAAGATACTATGTCTTTAGCTCCTGAGAACTCCTATTCCAACGTTCCCTTGAAATCCATGTATTGTTGCTTGTCGTCTTTGAGTGTAGCAATGAGATGCCATCCATCGTTTTCTTTTGTCCATGACATGTCAATTGTGAGATTAGGACAGACAGCTGGTGCTGCTACCGCAGTTAGCCGACAACGATCTATGGTCTTAATTCGTGGGTTGCCATCTTGCAGTACATCAAAGCATTCCTTTATCATTTCTATGTTGCATACACCTGGTGATACTGGATTGCCTGGGAAATGGCCGCGGTAGACATCACAATCAGAGGGCAGGTGGACATGAAATTGTGCGCACCCATCACCCTGTTTGCAGTCGTCTATAGAAAAGTATTTGTCTTTAAGCAACATAAAACTTACTTCATAGATTCTATTTTATGGCGATTTTCATTTGCGTGTCAGCTATTCTTTCATTACCGCTCATGGTCTCGCCTCTTATAATGGTCACTTCACCAACAGTAGGGCCCATGCTGATGGTAGTGGTAAGCCGTTCGCCTATAGCCGGACGGCGGTAACAATGGAAGTGTTTTATCTCACCAATGTATCCAACAGGAGGTTTAGTGGCTCCAGCCTCTAAAGCGCGTTTCCCTGCGAATGCTGATGCCGACTGAGCAATGTGTTCCACGAGTCCTGGTTCTGCTACAAGACAGTCATCATCAATAAAATAATTGTCGGCTCTCACCGTAAGGGAAGTGACGCAAGTGTCACCTTCCACACGGTCTAAAGAGTCGACCATCATTATAGGCTCGCGTTGTGGAATCAGAGATTTGATATTTTCCATGTTTCCTGATAGAGTCTGAGGTTAAGCCGTAGATACTATCAGCTGTACTGACGCTTCCACGGCTTACATGGCTTTATTTGTTTACGTGCTCCTCGATGTAGTTGTAGAGGTCGTTGAAAGTGTTTATCTTGCGCAGGTCCTCTACCGGTATCTTTAGCTTGTATGTGTATTGGATTACTGCCACGAGGTCTACGAGGCTTAGGCTGTCAAGACTTAAGGTGTCCTTGAGGTTGGCTTCCGGGGTGAACTGGCTCTCGTCAGCCTCAAACTCTTCTGCCAATACTTGGTTTACCTGCTTTACAATGTCTTCGCGTGTCATAATTTTTATTCCTTATTTTGTTGATTAATACTTTATTATTGATAGGCTTGTGAAGTGGCGGTTGAAGCCTGTATGGCTCACAAGTTCTTAATAATCAATGTTGAGTTTGTGCCTCCAAATCCAAACGAGTTGCTGAGGAACATGTCGAAATGGCGCTCAATGGTCTCTGGAATGACGTTGATGGCAGCCGTCTCCTCATCAGGATTCTCAAAATTGATGTTTCCGGCAATGAAACCATTCTTCATCATAAGCATCGAATAGATGCACTCTGAGGCACCTGCCATCCACATCTCGTGGCCTGTCTGGCTCTTTGTTGATGTAACAGGTACTTTATAGTCGCCAAACGCCTTTGCAATGGCGAGAGCTTCTCGGCCGTCACCTGCGTGGGTTGACGTGGCGTGGGCGTTGACATACCCGATTTCCCTTGGGTCTACACAAGCCTGCTGCAAACACATCATAAGGCTTGCATAGGGACCTTCTACGTTTGGAGTAGAAATATGTGCACCGTTGCCGGAGAAGCCCCAGCCCATGACTTCGGCGAGTATAGGTGCGCCACGCTTCACGGCATGTTCATAGTCTTCGAGAATTACTGTAGCGGCACCACCACCTGGTACCAGTCCGTCGCGGTCGCGGTCGAAAGGACGACTCGCTTTTGTAGGCTCGTTTTCGCGGGTAGAGAAAGCCTGAATACCATCGAAAGAAGCTATGCCATACATGTTGTTTTCCTCTGCGCCACCAGCTATCACGTAGTCTTGCAGGCCTTGCGATATGAGCAGTGCGCCGAGGCCTATTGCTTGTGACGAGCTGGCGCATGCTGCGCTTGCCGTCAGGTTTATGCCCCGCAACTTGAACAGCGTAGCAAGATTCATCGTTATGGTTGAGTTCATCGACTGGAATATGGCACCACTGCCGCAGGCAGCCGTATCTTTAAATTCACGGAACTTGTCGAGTCCCTCCATTGTAGCTTCTGCAACAGAATCGTTTCCATAGATGATGCCCACGACATTCTTATCGAGGAAGTCTTGGTCCATCTTCGCATTTTCCAAGGCTTGTCTCGTTGCCATGTAAGCATACTGAGCTTCTTCTGGCATAAATGCCCTTTGATTACGCTTTACGAAAGGCTTGAGGTCTGGCTTTTTGACATCAGTGCAAAGTGCAGAGCGGAACCCTGCGTCTTTGCGCTCTTGCGAGAATATTACACCGCTCTTGCCGTTGTACAGTGCATCGCGCACCTCATCTAATGTTGTTCCCAGGCAAGACCAAATGCCCATGCCTGTTATCACTACTCTACGTTTCATCGTTATAAGGTTTATGGGAAGTAAATGTTTCTGCTGAAGCTGTGGGCGATAACAATGCCCGTTTTAGCTTTTTGCCATTCAGTTCCTCATTTTTTATTTTTTCAAATTTCTTTTTCGTAGCAGCGGCGACGTTTCTCAAACGTCGGGTTCATATATTTCCACTGCGTTATTTCCTTGAAATTGTTTTCCAGTTGTGGTCCCGTTTCTGCCCATTTGAAACCGTACTTGTTGAACACCGACACCATCTTGTCGAAGAGCATTGCTGTTATGCCAAACCCTTGCATGTCTGGCCTTACTGCTATAAGCAATAGGTCTACTGTGTCCTCGTGCTTCCATTTTAATGCCTTGACTAAATGAAACCATCCAAATGGCCAAAGCTTGCCGCCTGTTTTACGTAGGGCATGCGACAGGCTTCCTATGGTTACAGCTATGCTTATGAGCTCGCCTTTCTCGTTTTCGACTATAGGAATCATATCCATATTCAAAAGAGGTAGGTAGATATTCATGAATTCTTTTGCTTGCTCTTTTGTGAATGCAGTAAAGCCGAAAAGTGGCGAAAACGCCTCATTAAGCAAGTCGAATATCTTGTAAATATAGCCCTTGCGAACTTCTTTCTTCGTAAGTAATCGGGTATGCACCCCAAACATATCAGGTGCAAGCTTGGCCACGCGGGCATATTTTGCCGGTGTCTCCTTTGGAATTGCTACGCGTATGGACAGCCAGTCGACAGCTTTCTTATATCCCAACCTGTCCATGTGCTCGGGATAATAAGGATAATTATAATATGTGACCATCGAGTTGAGCTTGTCGAAGTCACTCACGAGCATGCCTTCCTTGTCGTAGTCGGTAATGCCAAGAGGTCCCTGCATCTTGTCCATTCCATGTTTCTTGCCCCATTGTGCAACAGTGTCAAGCAAAGCTTTTGACACTTCGCAGTCGTCAATGAAGTCAAGATACCCAAAACGTACGGCGTGGATGTTCCATTTTTCGTTGGCATGGCGATTGATAATTGCCGCCACACGCCCTACTGGTTCACCGTCACGGTAAGCTACAAAACCATCTATATCTGAAAAAGAAAGTCCACTGTTCTTTTTCGGGTCGAACATTGAACGTACGTCTGAGTCCAAATCGGGCACAAACTGTGCGCAATTGGCGTACAGAGTCTTTGGGAAAGCGATGAAATCATTCATCGTCTTGCCATTGTAAACCGAAACGACTTCTATAGTTTTCATTATCGGTTGCAAAGTTACACATTATTATCTAATTAACCGAATTGTATTGGATAATTTTTATGTAGTATTTGCTGTGTCTTGTGTTCTATATTTCACTATTTCAATAAATTTAAGTCATAGTATATCAAATGTACGAAGTAAAATACGTAACTTTGCAAAACTTTTAGCGGATAAATAGTTTCATGAGGAACATTTTTGGAAGAAAAATAAAAGAAGTATTGACGAGTGGCGGCCATTTTGTATTGTTGTTGATGATGTTTATGCTGCCAGTTCAAGTCCTTGCGCAAATAAAAGGACAGGTGGTTGACAGTGGAGATGGCTTTGGTGTACCATACGCCAACATCTTTATCCCAGAGTCGCATGAGAACATTATGGCTGACGGCGATGGCAACTTTACTTTACCACGCCGCCATGTAGCGAAAATAGTAGTTACAAGTGTTGGTTATGACAAGCAGGAGTTATCTATACAGCGTGGTGTAGACTCGCTTGTTGTAAGGCTCAAGCCATCGACCAACAGCCTTGCCGAGGTTACGATTAAGAGTCATCGCAAGCGTTATCGTCGTAAGAACAATCCAGCCGTTGAGCTCATGCGCAAGGTTATAGCCCGCAAGAAGGAGACGCAGCTTGAGGCACGACCTTACTTTGAAACTACAAAGTATCAGAAAATAACATTGTCGGAGAATGGGGTTGACACGGTGAAGAAACAGCGTAAGCCGTGGTTTAACGCCCATGTAGAGCAGTCGCCATTTGATTCGACGAAGCTTATATTGCCGCTCACAGTCAATGAGCAGATTACAAATCATCTTTATCGCAAGGATCCGAAGCGTTCGTTGGACATAATAGAAGCCACGCGCAGCTCTGGGGTGAACAAAATTTTCCAGACTGGCGAGATGATTAACACAGTGCTGAAGGAAGTATTTCAGGATGTGAACATTAATGACGACTATGTGCGCCTGCTGCAATATCCATTCCCAAGCCCAATAGGAAAAACAGCCATATCCTTCTATCATTTTTATATACAGGATACGTTGAAGGTTGAAGGTGACAGCGTTTACCACATGCTTTTCTATCCGGCTAATCAGCAGGACTTCGGCTTCAATGGTGAGATGTACATCACCAAGGACTCTGACTTGCAGGTGAAATACTGTGTACTGAATATTCCAAAGAAAAGCGATGTAAACTTTGTTGACAGAATGCGCATTATACAGAAGTTCAATCGCCTGCCCGGTGGTGGATGGGCTCTCACTGACGACGAGATGATGGCAGAGGTCAGTTTGCTGTCGTTTTTGCCGAAGGCACTTGTCGTGAGAACCACAAAAATGCAAGATTTCAATTTCGACAATATTCCAGATAAAGTTCTTAAAGGTAAGGCTACCACCAAGGAGGAGCCCAGTGCGCGCATTAGAAGCGAAGCCTACTGGGATGCTAAACGGCCAGTGGCACTTACCAAAGGAGAGGATGGAATGGATTATTTCGTATATCGCCTGACGAAAAGTGAGAACTTTGGGTGGGCGAGTATCATTGCTAAGATGGTGCTTGAAAACTATATAGAGACTGGCAAACCGGGTGGTAAAGACTATTTTGACTTTGGTCCCGTAAGCACCATCGTATCCCACAACTTTGTTGACGGCTACCGTCTGCGTCTGTCTGGCAGGACTATGGCCGACCTCAATCCGCATTTCTTTTGGAATGGCTTTGCAGCCTACGGCACAGACAGCCATAAGTGGTATTATGACACTGAGTTTACATGGTCGCTGAACCGCAAGGAAAAGTCGCCGTTCGAGTTTCCACAACGCAATCTGACATTTGAATCCACTTACGACCTGATGTCGCCTGCCGACTTGTATCTCGTAAACAACAAGGATAACATCTTCGAATCGTTCCGTACTCAAGAGGTGAAGCAGATGTATTATTACAACCGCCAAAAACTCGAGTTCACTTATGAGAATGACTGGGGATTGAGCTACAAGGCGAGTGTTGCCACTCAGAGCAACAAAACTGCAGGAGACTTGCATTTCTTGCCGCTGACAGGCGATCCTGAGATATTCAAGATTCGCACTACAGAACTTTCGGCGACTATACGTCTGAACCCTCATCAGTCGTACATCAATACCAAGCAGCGCCGCTGGCCTATAAATCTTGATTCGCCTGATGTCATACTGACGCATACAATGGCTGTAAAAGGTTTCCTTGGAGGCGACTATAAGTCGAACATGACGGAGTTGAATATGTACAAGCGTCAGTGGCTTGGCTCGTGGGGATATATCAACCTGCACCTCATAGGGCGTGCCCAATGGAATAAGGTGCCATTCCCGTTGCTCTGTATGCCGCCAGTGAGCCTTACCTATCTCATGGATGCAAACGACCAGACATTCAACCTTATGCGTAATATGGAGTTCCTCAACGACCGCTATGTGTTCTGGTCGGCTATGTGGGATCTCAACGGTAAGATATTCAACCGTATACCTCTTATAAAGAAATTGAAATGGCGTGAGTTCATTGGCATAAAGGGTATGTGGGGTCATTTGACTGACAAAAATAATCCTTACAAGAATCCGGGTGACAAGATGTTGTTCGAATTCCCCAGTGAGAGCCATATCATGAGCAACCAGCCGTATTGGGAGGCTATGGTTGGCATACACAACATTTTCAAGTTTTTTGGTGTTGACTATGTACGCCGTCTGACTTATAAAGACTTGCCCAACGTAGACAAATGGGGCGTGCGTTTCAACTTCATGATGTCGTTCTGACGTATGTTTACGCCATTGCCATTTGCTAAATAATGGCATAAGTCTTTCCCAATGCTTGCAACAGTGAGTCTGAAGGAAAACAGGAGTGAATTTTAATTACAAAAGTCCTTCTGAGAATCGCGTATTTGAAAATAAGAATCTGTTGGCTGAAAATACGCGAATCTTGAGGTAAGATGGTAAACTGTTGGTAAACAGTAAGTTGAAAGAATGACTTTGAGGAGACTTGTTTTAAGCTATTTCACCTAATCTTCTTTACGGCGTAAAGGCATTGCCTTTACGCCGTAAAGACGAGTCATTGCCGCCGTAAATGGATTGCTTTTACGCCGTAGGGAATTCTTATTTACGCCGTAATAGTCTCTTACGAGCGTCTGAGGTAGCAGATTTGGAATTAATTTTTCATTGATCAAGAACCGTTTTTTATTACCAGCCTCTCTGGAAGCAACTTTTTTTCGAACAAGATTTTGGTATATAAAACTTTACAAAAGAGATTTGTGTAAAACATTAGTTGAGTAATTATAGTGCACGTTTTAGTGGTTATGCCTTGCTTAATCGTTTTAAAAGGAAAAGGTAGGTTACCTCGCAATGGCTCATTCACAGACGCAGTGGAGTAGTAGGTGGGGGAACAGCGAGTCTTGCTATGCAAATTTAAAACCTTAAAACGAAATTATATATGATTTCAACAAAATTATCCACACGTTCATTCCTAAGCGTGGGAACATGCTTGCTGATAGTGGCATTGACATTGTTTTCATGTTATCACATCACGCTTATCACGCAGACGCACACAGTGAAGCAGGGAGGTTTGATAACGGGTAAAATGGTGGTTAAGGCTACTGGCGGCACTACCAATGGCAGTGTAAGTGATGTAACAGGTTTGTTCGGTATACGTGTGCCGGAAGGATGGACGGTGCAGAGCAATATCGTTATGACGCAGGTGCCAAAGCCTACCACCGATGTAGGCGACGATGCTTATAAGACAACAATCCATCGCAAAATGGTGCCCAACCGGCTATATACCGATTTGCTTAATAGTGACTATCCTAAGGACGGTTATACTTGGATGGGGTTTGCTACCGAAAGCGACTTCAAAACATTGGTCAACTATACCGATCGGTCTAAAGAGATTGATAGTATATATGTAGAATTTTCCATTAAACCTGCTGACGGCACGACAGGAGCCTTCTATTTAGACTATGTAGGAGGCCATGTATCGCATGGAGATGAGGGCAAAATTGGCACGGCAGACCGTGACTGGAATACGCGTGTGGGCACATTTTATGCCGATAAAATAGCACAGGTGGTTCTCGCTGATACGCGTGTGACTGTTACTGATGCAAATGGAGTTTATGACGTGACAACCGACGAGCTATACCAGCCTGCCGAGTGGGAGCTTGCGCCGATGCATAATTATGCTGACGGGAAGGTAAAAGCATACAAGGATTTGAAGTATAACAAGCTCTTTACTCGTACGCGTGGTTGGAACGGTGGCGACGGTGTGCTTACTGTTGACTTGCCCAATGGTGACGTGTTTTGGACATTCAATGACAGTTTCTATGGCGTGGTCGATGCAAAGACACGATCCCGAGGCAGCAACTCGTTTCCGCGCAACAGTGTCATGTTGCAGCGTGCCCATGACGGTGTGCCAGGCACTGAGCCACAGGACTTTGTATGGTTAGCCGACTATGTCAACTGGACTGATCCGAGTAAAGATCGCTACTTCCATGCTCGCACGCATTTGCGTCATCCTGGAGGGGAAAAGACGGATGCTGAGATAAAGGCTGGCGACATAGACCAAGGCAAGGTCTATTGGTCTGGCGATGGTACCGTTTATAATGGCAAGCTGCAGATGCTCTGGATGGGAACAGAGTCGTCAGAGCTAAGGTGCATTGGGACTGCTCTTGCCACTTATAGCCTTGATGGGACAATTCCCAAAGGATATTATCTTGATGATATACCAGATTATCTGCCACAAAAGGGCAACTATCTGTATCGCGAAAGTGTGAAGCACGATGTCAACAGCAATACTGTGTCATACGGCTCGACCCTATGTGAGGCAGAAGACGGGCATACATATTTATATGCCACCAATAACTGTAATGTGGTTGTGGCGCGCACGGCAACGCATGACTTATACAGCAGATGGCAATACTATGTCAAGGAAGCTGACGGCACATGGAAGTGGCAGAATGACTATCCTGACTCGGCAGCGATGGCACGATCCGGCATTCAAGACAATGAACGTTCTGTTATGCTTCCTTGGGTGTTTAAGAAAGGAAGTAGTTATTTCATGGTAACACAGCCGCCGATATATGGACGCGAGGTGCACATATACCGTAGTAAGAATCCGTGGGGACCATTTACCGACCGCAAGTTGCTTTTCCGCCTACCAGACCATCTTGACAAGCTTGGCTCAACAGCTTACATGAATGTCTACATGGTTAATCTGCATCCGGCCCTGGCGCGTGAAGGAGAGCTTGTTTTTTCTACAAATACGGAATCATTTAGTTTTTGGGACAACTTTAACGCTGTTGGTAGTGCTGACTTTTATCGCCCATTCTTCTACAGAGTGTTCGATTGGGAGACCCTTTATCCAGATTTGAATATGGGAGTGAGTTCTGTCAAGACTGCCTTGGAAAATTCTGACAATGCCTATTACAATCTGCAAGGCATGAAGATATTGAGACCAATTAAAGGACATATTTATATACACCGTGGCAAGAAAGTAGTAGTGCGCTGACCACATTGCTTTACACGTTATAGTCTCTTGACATTTAAAGATATGTTGGCATACATTATTTGGAATCCTTCGCTTATAGCCTTCCGTATAGGATCGTTGGGCATTCGGTGGTATTCGCTTTGCTGGTTAACAGGGCTGGTAGTGGCTTTCTATATTGTTATGTGGCTGTACAAGAGCCAGAAGGTTCCTGAAAAATACTTCGACCCACTGTTCATATATTGCTTTGTAGGTATGATTGTAGGTTCGCGTCTGGGACATTGCCTGTTTTATCAGCCAGGTTACTTTTTTTCTTCTTGGCAACATGTCGTGGAGATAGTGTTGCCTATACAATTCATGGGCGATGGTTCGTGGCGGCTTACTGGTTATGAAGGACTTGCCAGTCATGGTGGTACGCTGGGATTGATGATAGCCCTATGGCTTTATTACCGCCATACCCACATGAATTTATGGCATGTGTTTGACGATATTGCTATCGCCACGCCTATCGTAGCATGCTTGATTCGGCTTGGTAATCTGATGAACTCTGAAATTGTCGGACGTGTGACAGATGTGCCTTGGGCATTCATTTTCGTGCAGGTGGATATACATCCGCGTCATCCTGCACAACTTTATGAAGCATTGGCATACTTTGTATTCTTTTTTGTAGGATTGCTTTTATACCGCAAGCATAAAGAGTGGGTTGGCACTGGCTTCTTTTTCGGGCTTTGCATAACACTTATTTTTACCTTCCGCTTTTTCATCGAATATACGAAGGTAATACAAGAGCCGTTCGAAGCTGGAATGCCGCTCGACATGGGACAACTGCTTTCCTTGCCATTCATCATTGCAGGAATTGCATGCATGAAGGGTGGAAACTGGATGAGAAAGGTTGGAGCTAAACCCAAACGTAGATGACTAAGTTCGTATAATCTAAATAAGGTGACAGCTAACTTGTGACATAGGCCTTCGAACATATTTTTTCTCAAAAATTCATTAATTGTTTGGTTATCTGAAAAATAAGGTGTAACTTTGCGCCCGCTAAAATAGTGGCTTTGCCGCTAAGTACATGTTTAATTTAAAATTTTAAAACCAAAACAAAATGATTATTGTACCCGTAAAGGAAGGCGAGAACATCGAGAGAGCTCTCAAGAAATTCAAGAGAAAGTTTGAGAAGACTGGTGTCGTTAAGGAGCTGCGTGCACGTCAGCAGTACGACAAGCCGTCTGTCAAGAAGCGCCTCAAGATGGAACACGCTATCTACGTACAGCATCTTCGCGACGAGGAAGAATTGTAAAAAACTCCTCGAAAAATTTGGTAGTTTCGATTAATTTCCATAAATTCGCACAATAAAGCCGAATTCCAGTAGTGTGAGGTTAAGTTGAGCATGGTTGATGAGTTTTTGAAGTATCTGGAGTGTGAGAAGTTACGCTCGCCGAGAACGGTTGAGTCATACGGCACTTCGCTTAGGAACTTTGAAAGTTACTTTAAATCACTCGATGGACAACTTACATGGCAAACCGTTGATGAAGACGTAATCCGTGACTGGATGGAAAGTCTTATGGACGGTGGCATGACGGCTTCAAGCGTTGGCACGCGTTTTGCAGCGTTAAGATCGTTTTTCCGTTTCGCATTGTCAAGAGGATTGGTTGAGCGTGATCCTGCCTTTAATGTGGAAGGACCAAAGAAGACTAAGCCTTTGCCTCATTTTCTAAAGGAAAGTGAGATGGACAGTTTGCTTGACGATTGTACTTGGGGCGATACTTATAAAGATGTTCGCGACAAGGCTATCGTTACGACATTCTACGAGACGGGTATACGAGTTTCTGAGCTTACGGGGCTTGATGACTGTATGGTTGACTTGATAAACTGTCAACTTAAAGTGACAGGCAAAGGTAACAAACAGCGTGTTGTGCCATTTGGCAAGGAACTTGCAGAAACGTTAAGGCGGTATGTAGACGTACGTGATGCTCAAAAATCAAGGCTGAGCGAGGCATTCTTTCTTTCTGATAAAGGCAAAAGGATGGAGCGTCATCAGGTTAGAATTTTGGTGATGAACCGATTGCAAGCCGTGAGCACACAAAAGAAGCTGTCGCCACACGTGCTGCGCCACACTTTTGCTACCGCAATGCTGAATAATGGCGCAAGCATAGAAAGTGTAAGACGGTTGCTTGGACATGCAAGTGCTTCTACAACGGAAATCTACACCCATACAACGTTCGAGCAACTGAAGCGAGTTTATAAAGAAGCCCACCCAAGGGCATGAGTTTAACCTTTAAAAGTGGTAACTATGGAAGTTAACATCAAGTCGATTCATTTCGACGCTACCGAAAAGTTACAGGCGTTCATCGAAAAGAAGGTCGCCAAGTTGGAAAAATCATTTGAAGATATTAAGAAAGTAGAGGTGCAACTAAAGGTTGTCAAGCCTGCTTCCGCGCTGAACAAAGAGACCAGCATCACTGTTACCGTGCCAAACGGCAATCCTCTTTATGTCGCAAAAACATGCGATACGTTTGAGGAGGGTGTTGACCTTTGCGTGGATACCATGCGGGAACAACTGACGAAATTCAAGGAAAAATTGAGAAATCACTGAAATTTTCCCGAAAAAGTTTTGGAGATTGAAAAATAAGCAGTATCTTTGCAGCCGTTTTACAACGGGACAAAACGGCCTGTCGGAAACGGCTGTAAAGAAACGCCTCTTTAGCTCAGTTGGCCAGAGCACGTGATTTGTAATCTCGGGGTCGTTG
>CAZZNO010000044.1:12012-19744 GCA_964655685.1 uncultured Prevotella sp. | reverse complement strand
CAGAATTAATTATGCAGAAAGACCGCAAAATAGCAAAGTTATACCGTGAGAAAGCCGTAAACGGCGATGTCATGGCAATGAACAACCTCGGTGTGTGTTACCACACAGGCAAAGGCGTTGTGGAAGATCATGCCACGGCTTTTGAGTGGTACATGAAAGCCGCTGAGCTCGGCGATACATACGGATGCTATAACGTTGCCGAGTGCTACTATAAAGGTGACGGGGTGGAGCAGAGCGACGAGAAAGCCTGTGAGTGGTATCTCAAAGCCGCCAACAAGGGTGACATGCAGTCTCAAGTAAATCTTGCAAACGCCTACTACCTTGGCAAGGGCATAGAGAAAAACCATGAGAAGGCAAACAAATGGTGGCAGGAGGCGGCATGGCAAGGACACGTGCAGAGCATGAAGAACCTCGGTGCCGATTATTGGAATGGTGACGGACTGCCTCACGACGAGACCGAAGCTGCCTTCTGGTATGAGCTTGCCGCCAACTCGGGAGATGCGTTCTCACAGTTCTGCACCGGCTGGTTCTACATGAATGGCAGAGGTGTGAAACAGGACAAGCGCATAGGTCTGAAATGGATTCACCGAGCCACTGCACAAGGCTATGAGCCGGCAGTAAACTATTGTCGTGAAAACGGATATAGCATCTTTTAAAGGTAAAAGGTATATAATTTTCTTCTGCCCAAATTCTAATATTCTCATTTTCTTCATGCAAGAAGGGCTTCAACCGCTCCAATTCTTTGTTTCCTTTTTAAGATTATCCTTAACCCTACAAACTTTTTTGCCCGTTATTCTTTTGATGTCAGCCAATTTTTCTTTGTAGAAAGTACGAAACTGAAAAATTGGTCTTATTGTCGGAATTTTGTGTAAAATGTCATTAGTAAAACCATTGTAACTTTGCAAGCAGAAAGAAGATAACGATAATTTTAATAATAGTTTATTATGAGAAGTTTTTCTTTAGGTTTCGTGGCTTTACTATTTGGTTCTTTGGCATTTACGGCTTGCTCAAGCAGTGTTGACGACAATGACGAACAGGGTAATGAAACAGAGGTTACGCCAGATAAGGACAATGAGAATGCCGACAGTACGGGTCGTACGTTGGTGGTCTACTACTCGCAGAAGATTCCTGACGGGGTGGATGGGACAACAGGTGCCACAGACATCATCCGCGAGAATGGCAACCAGTACGGTGCCAACCAGTATCTGGCTATGCTGATAGCCCGCAAGGTGAATGCCGACACGCTTCGCATTACGGTAGAGCGCGGCCATTATCCATCTACTTACAACGACCTCGCAACATTTGCCCGTAACGAAGGCCAGACTAATACGCACCCGGCTTTGACTTCACGCAATGTGGACATGGCTGACTATGACAGCATAATTATCTCAACTCCAATCTGGTGGTATACTATTCCGATGCCTGTTTACAGCTTCCTCGACAAGTATGACCTCAGCGGTAAGTATGTATTTGTAGCTACAACCCATGCCGGCAGCGGGCTTGCCGACGCAATAAGCGTCATTCAGAGGCAGGAACCAAACGCTATAGTCTCTACCAACGGGCTTGCCGTCCGTGCAAGCAGTGTATCGGCTAATACGGCAAGCACTGTCAACGACTGGCTCAGCAGGATTGGTTTCTAATAATGCTTAAACCAGGGTGGTTTATCTGTACAGATATTTATAAATGGAGAGAATTTCGTCAGAATACTTCATCTTCTCTATTGCTTGATGAAGCAATGACATGGCGTTGGATTCGTCGCCAAAAAGTGCCGCCAGCTCATCCATAGAATGCCGGCGGCGGTCAATGCCAAAGTATAGGCGCACAAGTTCTTCTTCTTCCTCAGTAAGCACGCGCCTGAGTAAATCACTGATTTGGCGATTAAGGTCATTACGATGAGATAGACTGTCGGCTTGAATCCAAGGCCGTTCGTCTATCTCATCGTCTTTTTCGGCAAAGTAACCATCCCACAAGTCATCGGCTTGCGTGTATCTGTTTTCTTCGTCGAAAAGATAATTGTCTATGGTTTCGTTGTTATTCATCCATCAATTGATGATTCTTTTTTGTATTGCAACTATGCAGTAAGCATGTCGAGAGCTTGCTTTATGTCATCAAGAATGTCGTCTGCATCCTCAATGCCAACAGACAACCTTATCAGGTCTGGCGCAATGCCGGCTTGGCGCAACTGTTCGTCGGTAAGCTGACGATGGGTGTGGCTTGCAGGGTGGAGAACACACGTGCGAGAGTCGGCAACATGGGTCTCGATGTTTATCATCTTCAACGAGTCCATGAACTTTACAGCCGTGGAGCGGTCGCCCTTTAAGCCGAAAGCCATAACGCCGCAAGTGCCGTTGGGCATGTATTTCTCGGCAAGTGCATTGTATCTGTCGTTTTTCAGTCCGGGGAAGTGGACCCATGCAACACGAGGGTCACCTTGCAGAGACTCGGCAACCTTTTGTGCGTTGTTGCAATGTTGCCTCATGCGCAAGTGAAGGCTTTGCAGTCCAAGATTCAATATGAAAGAGTTCATCGGGGCCGGTATTGAGCCGAGGTCTCGCATGAGCTGGGAGATTATCTTGGTGGTATAGCCCATTTTGCCAAACTGTTTCGCGTAGACTATGCCGTGATAGCTATCGTCAGGCGTGCAGAGGCCGGGGTATTTGTCAGCATGAGCAAGCCAGTCGAAATTGCCGCTGTCAACTATTGCGCCACCTACCTGCGATGCAGTGCCGTCCATATACTTTGTCGTTGAATGGGTTACAATGTCTGCGCCCCACTCAAACGGGCGGCAGTTGATGGGCGTGGCAAAAGTGTTGTCTACAATGAGCGGAACGCCGTTTTTGTGGGCTATGCGTGCAAATTTCTCTATGTCGAGAACAGCACATCCGGGATTGCTTATGGTCTCGCCAAATACGGCTTTAGTGTTTGGGCGAAAAGCCTTTTGTATTTCTTCTTCGGCTGAGTCGGGATTTACGAACGTTACGTCAATGCCCAGTTTCTTCATCGTAACGCCAAAGAGATTAAAAGTGCCTCCGTAGATTTCGTTTGAAGCTACGATGTGGCAGCCTGCCTCGCATATATTGAACACTGCATAAAAGTTGGCTGCCTGCCCGCTTGATGTCAATACTGCGCCGACTCCGCCTTCGAGTTGGGCAATCTTTAAAGCCACTGCGTCGTTTGTCGGATTCTGAAGGCGCGAATAGAAGTAGCCTTCCTTCTTCAGGTCAAACAGTTGCGCCATTTCGTCAGAGTCGTCGTATTTGAAGGTTGTGCTCTGAATGATTGGCACCTCTACCGGCTCTCCGTTTTTAGGCCTATAACCGCCTTGTACACATAGGGTAGCCGTCTTAAAATTTCTTTCCATTGATTGTCAAAGTTGGTTTCATTGTGCAAAGGTAATAAAAACACAGAAAATCCATGCCTTTTATGGACATGGATTTTCTTAGAGGGACATCATTTCATTTCCAATATGGTACTGACATGATCGCCAATCCATAGTTCAACGTAGAATACGTTGTCTGTAGACATATATGTCTTCGGAGTTATGGTCTCTCCGTATTTTGCAGGACGCTTAAACTCTACTCTGACATTATTGTACTGGAAACCTTCCGGAAGATATTCCACGGCTATACGTATGTAGTTGGCATTGTTCATGTGCCCGTTATAGTCTATGTCGTTGGTGGTTACGGCAACGGGAGCCTGCTCTTTTAAGTCAATGTCTTTTGGCAAGACTATGCGCCTGTCGGCGTAGGACATATCCTTTTTTGCCTCAATGTTGATGCTGGACAGAACCTCGGCGGGAATTCTTTGCAGCTTGCCTGTTGAGCGATCGACAAAAGCACCCATCGACCAGGTTTTATAGCAGATGTTGCCATTGGCATCGTATATAAATGTATTGCGAAAGCCAAACATCGGTTTAACCTCAAAGACAGAGGTTACAGTCTTGAGCTTTTCCTTGAACTTGGGCACTCTCACAATCTCTACTTGTCGTGAGGCGAGAAGCTGTGTCATGCCCGATTTCTCAAAAAACTCTTTTACAGTAGGCTCAGATTCAATCCACATCTCCGAGCAATCCTGCATCATCTGGAAGGCGGAAAACAACTTTAGTTTTCCATCCTTGTCACATGTGCTTGTCGTTACTATATTTTCTATGCAATACATACTTAGTTATTTATAATGATAATGCTTTCTTTTTTTCAAATACTCCAAGTCGTTCTGATGTCTGTATGCCTCCTGTTCGAATCGGATGTGAAAGTAAGCATCCAGCCCATTGCGGTATTTTGCTAACAGGCAAAGCCATTCTATGATATACCATATGTAGAAGCCTATGTAAAGCAATTCACGTTGCTGGGCTGTGTGTATGAGCTCATGGTTCAGGTCGGTAGTGCTAAGCCTCTGAGTAGAAAGTATAAGCCCAAAGAGGTTGATGGCGATAAAGTCCTTGCCGAACGGAATTCGTTTAATATGAATTACTTTTGCCATAACTCCTAACTCTTAACTCCTAACTCTTTACTGCCTGTTTCAGCTTCTCTGTATAGTCGCTTATCATAGCCATCTCCGACGGTATGAGTATGCGCTGTGGGCAGTGTTCGAGGCATTGGCCGCAACCTATGCAGTGGTCGGCTTGGCGGAGCTTGGGTATTGTGCGGTCATAACCCACAAGGAAGGCGCGGCGGGCTTTTGTATAGTTCGGGTCGCGGTGGTCTTTGGTGATGTTGCCTTCTTTTATGCACTTATTATAATAGGTGAAGACACCCGGAATGTTGATGCCATAGGGACACGGCATACAGTAGTTGCACTCGTTGCAAGGGATTGTTTGAAGCTCGTATATTTCCTTTGCCATTTTATAGAGGAACTTCTTTTCTTCTTCCGTTACGGGTTTTAGCGGAGAGTATGTCACTATATTCTCGCGCAGATTCTCCATGTATGTCATGCCGCTGAGCACTGTCAGCACGCCCTTCGGGCTTCCTGCATAGCGGAACGCCCAGCTTGCCACCGTGTGGTCGGGGTCGCGATGCTTCATCTGGTTGGCGATTTTGTTGCTCACGTCGGCAAGCCTGCCGCCGAGCAACGGCTCCATTATGACAGCTGGTATGTCTCGTTTTTCCAGTTCGGCATATAGGTAGCTGGCATCGGTGTTGCGTTCGTTAATCTCATTGGCATAGTTCCAGTCAAGATAGTTGAGCTCTATCTGCACGAAGTCCCAGTGGTATTTGTCGTGTTGAGACAGCAGGTAGTCGTAGACCGCAATGTCTCCATGATATGAGAAGCCAAGGTTGCGGATGACTCCTTTCTTGCGCTGCTCCACAAGGAAGTCGAGTATGCCGTTGTTTATAAACCGCTGCTTGAATGTCTCCATTCCGTCATCGCCCATGCCTATGCCGTGGAGAAGATAGTAGTCAAGGTAGTCTGTTTGCAAATCCTTCAGCGAATTCTGAAATAGCTCTATGCTCGCTTGGCGTGTTTGTGTCTCGGGCGAGAAGTTAGACATCTTTGTAGCAATGTAGAACTTGTTTCTCTTTACGCCTGCGGCTTTGAGGGCTATGCCCGTTGACTTTTCCGAGTTGCCTTGGCAATAAGCAGGAGACGTATCAAAGTAGTTTACGCCGTGCTCCAGGGCGTATTTTACCAAGCGGTTTACTTCTTCTTGGTCTATGGGGGCATCGGGATTGATGCGCGTCGTCGTGATGCTGCCGTCAGGATTTCTCACCGGCAGGCGCATCATGCCGTAGCCGAGGAGAGACACGCGGTCGTGGGTAGTGGGGTTGGTGCGGTATGTCATCTTGCCCACGGGCACGTTGTCGTAGGCAGCGAGGTGCCCGTCGTCTTTTTTCTTGCAGCTGATGAGACCGCCTGTAGCTGTAGCTGTTGCGGCACCACCAAGCAGTCCAAGGAAATGTCTTCTGTTTATTTTGTTTGCCATGACTTTACTTTTTTTACAGTGTGATACCTTTCTTTTTAGTCTAACCTGTGCACTTCGTGCCCTTCGACGTATATTGCCGAAAGCGGTCGGGCAGGGCATACATATTCACATGCCCCACAACCTATGCATACGCTTTCGTTGACCGACGGAATCATGGCTATGTCGCCGTCAGGCTTCTTAAATTCTATCATCTCTATGGCTCCCGTTGGGCAGTGGCGCGAGCAGTTGCCACACATTACGCCATCGGTAAGCACCACGCAGTTGAAGCGGTTGTAAACGGCATGCCCTATGTGGGTGCTCACCTTTTCAGCTGTAGTAATCTTCTTTATGGCTCCTGTGGGGCAGACCTCAGAGCAACGTGTGCACTCAGGGCGGCAGAAGCCACGCTCGAAGTCCATCACCGGCTGCATGAAGTGCTCGGCTTCGGTCGACGGGCGCAGTATGTCGTTAGGACATTCTGCCACGCAAAGCTGGCAAGCCGTGCAATGATGTGCGAGATTGCGGACTGACTGTGAGCCCGGGGGTGTGACGGGGGTAGTGCGTTCCGGCAATTGCTTTTCTTCCAATGTAGCCAGTCCGCCGTCAAGCTTCTTCTTTGCCTGACCCATTGTTGCAGCCGATGTTGCCAATGCCATTCCGAGGAGGAAGTGGCGGCGGCTCTCGTCAGCACTTTCTGTGCTTGCCTTGGGGCTTTGAGCACCAGCCGTTCCGCTTTGGGCAACTTGTTTGCTTTCCACGTTCATAGACTGTGCAGGTTCCGCCTTTGTCGCCGTTTTCTCAGCACGAGCCTTAGCCTTAGCCTCAATGTCTGCAAGCTTCACTTTGTTATGTTCAGCAATGTCTTTACCCGGATGCCCGTAGTGCAGGGCACCGAAGCGGCACTTGGCAAGGCAGTCGCCACAGGTGACACAACGGCTGCGGTCTACACTAAGATGTGTGTAGTCGTTACAAGCGCCTTTGCAGTTGCGAGAGCACATAGAGCACTGGCGGCATTTCTCTCCGTCGAAATAGATGCGGAACCAACTGAAACGGGCGAAGAACGACAATATCGTGCCCACGGGGCAAATTGTGTTGCAGTATGTTCTGCCTCCACGCCAAGCCAATATGGCTACGAAGACGAAAGTTACAGCAGCAATGATGAATACCGGCAGACTGCGAATCCATACGTCACGATGGTAGAAAGCGTAGCTGTCAAGATGCTCGGCGGCAGCGGCAAGCAGGTTGTTTATGCCGATATATATTGGTTGGAAGATATTCTGCGCTATGCGCCCGAAACTGCTATATGGAGCTATCAGGTCGGTGATGCCTAAAAATCCTAAGGCTGCAACGACGATGAACACTACGAGCATTGGATAGCGCAACCACTTCTTTTCTTTAGAATAGCTGTAGCGGTTCTTTTTCTGTTTCTTCCCAAGCCATGCAATGCCATCCTGCATTACACCCATAGGGCAGATGACTGAGCAGTAGATGCGCCCGAAGATGAGCGTAAGGATAATGAGTGCTGCAACGACAACCAGGTTGAGAGCCATCACTGCCGGCAGAAACTGTACCTTCGCCATCCATCCGAGCCAATGGTGCAAGGTGCCGGTGAAGTCTAAAAACAGCAAAGTAACTCCAAGAAAGAAGAAGGCGGCGAGAATACGGCGTATGGTCTGCAATTCCCTCCGCGGCTTTTGTAGTTTGTTGGCCATATTGATTTATAATGTTTTTGTATTGCTTTGCGACATCGTCGCCATCGGCGATGCATTTATGTTGCAAAAGTAATTCTTTCTTCAGATTTACCTCACATAAATACAATATTTAACCATAAAA
>CAZZNO010000044.1:6906-11912 GCA_964655685.1 uncultured Prevotella sp. | reverse complement strand
TTTTCTCAAGCTTCCAGCTTTATTCTTCCACTGTATTCTTGCCTGTCTCGTAACTTTCGGTCATATTATTAAGAATGCCAATCATTTCTTTGCGGAAATCGTCGGGGCCGAGCACCGTTATCTTTCTGCCATGCCAGAGCAGTTCCTGCTCGAAGTCTCGTGTAGGTCTTACGTATAGCTCGTAGTCGGTGTATGAATCGTCATCGGCTTTTTTGATAACGCGCTGCGATTCGTGCAGTGGCACCTCGTCTATATAGTTGTTTTCAGGATAGAACGCTCTGATGCGGATTGGAATCGGCTTCAAGTTTTCTTGGCGTATGATGCCGTAACAACTGTCGTAAAAGTTCTCTGGCTTCATCAGCTCCTTTGTTTTTTTTGACAGCACTTGCTTTTTGCACACTATCTGTATGTTGCTGATACGGTCGAAAGGCAGTACGCGAGGGTTGAAGTCAGAATTGTCGTTGGTTTGTTTCGGAGCGTGCCCGTTTTGTTCAGTGAGGTTGCCTATGACATACCACCTTTGGTGGAACAGGCGGATAAAGGCAGGCACAATCTCCATGTCCTGCTCATATCCGTAAGCCGTGCGGTAGTGGAACTTTATGGCGTAGTTCTTGTCTATGGCTCCGAGAATATCATCAATGTATTCGGTGTTTTGTGGGGCTTCCTCCAGCACAACCTTGTCGTGGTATTTCAGCATGTCGCCCAACGAGGCAATGCGCAATGAGCTGAGCAGCCAGTCGGTAACCTCCGTGTTGGCAAACTTGTCCCGACGGATGAAGTATCGGTAGCCGTCAGACTTGTCACACTCTATGTCAAACCCGAAGATACACGATATTTCCTCGCGGTAGCGGTGGAATGTGCGCACGCTGAGCTCCGAGCCTTTATAGTTGCTTGGCGAGTCTGCCCATTCGTCGCATATCTCCTGCAAGGTCATGCGGCGGCGCTGGAGCTTGCCTATCAGCCAGCAATAAAATTTACTGCGATTGTCCATAGTTCTTATTGTTTTAATGCAAGCGCAAAGTTAAATATAAGTTTTGCCAAATAATGACAAAGCTGATATTTTTTAGAGAGATTATTCTTCCCAGTAGTCGTCATCATCTTCTATGTGATAAGGTTCATTCCGCTCCAATGTTTTCATCAAGTATTCCTTGTCTCTTGGATGAAGATGAGTGCCTTGAAGGTCAACCCAGTTCAGTGAAGAGCTGTTGCTTAAAGCTATGTGGCGCAATTTGTGGCATAAGAAAACGCTTAGTTTCTTAAGCTTGTCGTTCTTACTCAGCTTTAACGATACGAGGCTTTTGCTGTCTCTTAGGCTCAGGTCTTCCAATAGTGGGTTGGGGGAGAAGTCAAGCCGCTCGTTGCCAATCTCCACGGCTTCTATCTTCCTTAGCTTTGGGTTGTGGCTTACGTCCAAGGTAAACGGGCCGCACGTTGAATACTCGAAAATTTCCAACAGCGGACATCTGCTTACGTCCACCCTGAATGTGCTCTGCTCGAACATTGCCATGCCGCTAAAGCCTATTATAGAACCGTTGTCTCCCTGAATGTCTATTGTGTAGCTATAATCTTTATGGGCATAGTAATGGTCAATGCTTGTCCATACGAGCCCGCCGTTCATATAGTCCTGCCTGTCGTACACGGTTTGCTTCCTGCCATCACCCCAGGCTATAGTGGCGCTTTTGCCATTTGCTATCATAAGGCTGAGGCAGCTATGGTCGCCTTCAGTCCAGTCTATGGTCTTTATGTCAATGCTTATTTGGTCCATGTAGCGCATGTTTGTCATTGTTGCCGCCTTCACGTGTTTTTCATACACATAAGTAAAGCATGTATTTCCCGAACAAGGCCAATCCCTCGTCTATTTTTTCGCGTTGCTCGCTTGTAACCCTTTCCCAATTGTAAAGCCCTGTGTCGTCCACTATGCTTTCAAGCGTGTCAAAAGCGAACTGTATCTTTTTCAGTATAGCGCGCCAGCTTTCATGGGCTGTATTGCCGTCAATGCCTTGAATGGCAGGTGTAGCGCCGCATTGCTCGAATCCGCCTTTTATCAGCAAGCGTATTCTTGGCGCGAGGAAAAGCGTTGCGGCAACGTCAAGGTTATAAACCTCGTCGCTGTGGAAACAGCTTTCACGCTTTATGAAACCTGCCCAAGGGTTAGGCTTTTTTATGGGGTGGCGGGACACTTCTCTGTCGCGAAGTGTTAGCCCGGCGTTGCGCCTCATCACTTTCCTTACGGCACGATTAAGCTTTATGCGTTCGGCGCGTTGCTTGTTGTTGTTTTTGCGCCTCATAACCGTTCACCCTTCTCATGCGTTATGTCATGATAGTCTTCCTTCATGCCTTTGCTTTTATGTTTATTGCCGCAAAGTTACATTGCCATTGTGCCAAAAACTGACATAGTATAGAAAAAACGTGCAAAAGACGATTTTATGAAAACAATCACTTAATACTTATGAAATAGATTTTTCCAATTCTTGCGCTCTTTCCTCAGAAATGTCAAGCGAATCGCGTAGCCTGTTAAGAAGTTTCCTGACTCGTGGAGATATTTCTCCCTCTTTTAAGGCGTCTTTAATGGCATCGACATACTCCGCCTCATCATCTGTCAGTTTAGGCTGTGCCATTTCTTCTATTTCAGCCGCACGCTCAGGAGTTATCTCATACCTTTTGCAAAGACGGTCGAGGAATTTCCTTGCCGGGGCATCTATAACTGTACTGTCTTCCAAGCAGAATTTCACTTCGTCAAGATATTTCGCTTCGTTTTCAGTAAGAGCCTCAGACTGCTTGTTTGCACTCTTGTCATTCATAGTTTCACCAGACGAAGAATTAGAATCTTCGTTCAAAAGTTTGGTTGACTTAAAGTGGACTTCTACTTTCCACTCTGTGTTTTGAGACTCTGTCAATGATGTAGAATAGTTTCCTTTTACGTTTGCGTTTATTGAAACTATCAGGTTCTTAAAATGAGCGGCAATCTCTCCTGATACATTTTTACTTCCAGATGTATTTTCAGAAGAGCTCACAGTTTCTGTATATTCAAGAATATCTCCGTGAAGGCGGCTGTTTGCCAACTGTTTCCAATTTGGCATGTGGTCAAACCATATCAAGTCTTTGGGGACGTATGGCTTCTTTGTCGGATTGAAAGTCTGCCTTAGCCCTATATTCTTGTTGTTGGAGTGTTTGTATTCATTATTCTCGGTCTTACTGTATGAGGCACCGCCGCTTTGTACCTTAATACCCACTTCTCCCTCTATGTTAAGTGAGGAATTATTCATTTCAGAAATGTCTTTACCGCTTATCTTCGATATGTCGATTTCCGTGGCTCCCAGGCACTGCACCAAATAGCACAGTTCGTGGATTTTCTCCATAAAGAATGTGTCCTTCGATTCGCTGTAGGGCAGATACAGTCCCTTCCGATATGGGTGCGCAACATATAGAGTTCCAATTTGTGGATGGCCAATTGGAAACTTTACATTCGGCATGTACTGTTTTCTAAAGACCTTTATTAATTGGTCATAGCAACCTTTTAGATTAGAGGTAACCATAAGATATTGACGGTCTTTGTAGTCAACATCCTCGGCATATTCTTGCCACATGCCATCAGAATCGGTGAGTTCCTTTTCTAATGCATCTAAATACTCTAAATTATCTTTCACCAAATCCTCGTCATTAGGGTCATCAGTATCCAAGGACTTAATGAAATAGTCTCTGCAAGATATGTCACCTAAGTAGACCAAAGCCATTCCCATCTTGCTGTTAATATAAGGCAGCCAGTCTTTATTTTCATGGGTCATTAGCCTTAAAGAAGATTGAAGACAAGACAACGCTTCCTTCGCGTGTTCTTGCTTTACATCTTCGTTGTCCTCCGGAATGCTCTCCAACAAGATTCTCCCTTGTAAATAATATAATATACAAAGGTCGTCTTGCTCCTTTGTGTTCTGGATTAAGTTTTTAAGTTTAGACAATGCTTCCTCAGAGTTTCCATTGTTATGCAACTCCATGATACTGTCAATAGTATTGCTCTTACTCCTATACATAGAGGCTGTATCAGTCAGCAGCTTTGCGAACTGAATACACATGTCCGTAGACTCTTTCTTTATTAGATAGCTTCTTCCCAAATAACCCACTTGCTCGTTATTTGAAAAGAAATAGAAGCGCTTATCATCTGGATTAAATGTAACCTTATCAAATTCTCCCCATAAGAAAGTAAGCTCTGATTTAGGCTTTGCGTTGACATCAGCCTTAATCCATCCAAATCCCCAATATTGGACATATCGACGATAATGAATGCCATTATTGGTAATTATTAACTTTTCGGGCATACTCTGGTCAGCTGTGATTATCCTGTAATATGCTATTAACTCGTCATCACCCAATCTAAAATAGATTTGAAGAGCATTCTTCTGCTCTTGGGAGACATTAGGATAAACGAATCTGTCATAGTTGTTGTCTAAGCCAAGCCTTTTTAGACCATTGCACAGACTGGAGAATGCTTCATCAGCATTTCCATCCTCTTCTCCTGTAGAGAATGCAGATGTCTTTTTTGTGTCAAAAGGTGTTTCAACCTGAATTGGTCCAGGGTCTTTGCCTCCCGAAATATCCTTGGCTCTATTCATCCAATATTCTGACAAGACGAGATTCTTCTCAAGTAGAGGAGTGCCTGTCTTATACCTGTCGGAAAGTTCCATGCAAGCCTCATAGTCTTCACCCTTGGCAAGCTCTATGATTTTCTTTGTGGGGAGTTCTTGGTAAATAATGTTGGTCATCTTCTATTCATGAAGTTATTACTGAATGCAAATATCTTAAAAGTCAAGCCCTGAGTCGTTAGGGTCATCGAACCTTTCATAAAGTCTTTCCAACTCGTCTAACGGCGACTTGGTGACTATTCCGCTAATGTTTGACATTGCAGCAAGAATAAGGGCGGTATCTCCATCTTCTATTGCCTTGTCAAGCACTTTATAATGGTGTTGCAAAGCTTCATTGCGTTCGCCAAAACTTTGTGTTAGAAACATTTC
>CAZZNO010000044.1:3968-6806 GCA_964655685.1 uncultured Prevotella sp. | reverse complement strand
TTCACGAGACCATACTCTTTATCATTGCCTCTCATTATTTCTTACTTTTGATTCTATTATCATTTTGTATTTATTGGTTGCCTGTGCCAGCGACGCAAATTCTTGTCTTGTGAAACTAATCTCTCCTTTTACAAGAATCTTCTCTCTCAAAGGCTCGTAGATTGCGGCAAAGCCTTTGTTGGCGTTAGACAGAGCTTTTATGAGCTCTATGGAACGAAGTATCTCGCCTACGCTGCTTTGGTATGCGGTGGAAAGATTATCCATGTAATTCACCATCTTATATTGGGCATCGGCATTTGCGCTGAGCTTCTTGAAATAGTTCATGATGTATCCGCCGAAATTCATTGCCGCAGAGAACACCGCGCTGACACCAACAATTGCGAGCGAGGCATTCAGATTGTCCGAAGACCATTCTTTCATCTCTTTGCTGCTGAACAAGAATTTCGCTGTTGAGCGTATGTCTTTGTCTACATTGTTTAAAGACTTTCTAACGTCCTTTTCCTTTATATTCAACTGTAAATCTTTACTGTTTACCTCTAAAGCTTTTGTGTCAGTTTGAATTGCTGAGGCTGAATCGCTTGCCTTTGACATTGTGCCACCTCCTGTAGTTTCACGTACGAAGTTTATAAGTTCAACCCCAAGATAGACATTATGATAAGCGCAGGTGCGGACATAGTCAAGGATATATGCAGTCTTCTTTATTTTGTCAATTAACTTATCATATTCCTTTCCTGCTCGCTTTACTACTTTAAGCATGTCTTTCGTTTGCTTTGCCTTCTTATCTGTATCAGTCAGGAAAAAGAAGAAATCCTGCCGTGTGCTCCTGTTATATATGCTATTGAAATAATCGAGTATCTCGTCAAAATCGTGTGGGTCAAGGCTGTCCATATACGATACGACCTCTGCTTTTACATTCCTGACAGAGCTTGACGTAGGTACGGCGCAGCGCAGGTTCATGTCGCCTTCGCCCCTGTTCTTCAATTGGTTGGCAAACATCCCATATATCTTTTCCGAAGTGTCTACGGGTAATGTGTGCTTGTAAAAGAACTCCAGCTTGGCGTCCATAAGATTTCTAAGTCCAGCAATTCTTTCCTCTTTCTGTGTCTTGGCTTTTACGTCCTCTTGATATTTCAATAGCCCAAAGAACTCTGACTTTATATCAAAGTAGTTGTCTTTGTTAAGTCCAGATGAAGGAAAGGGCAGTCCGAGGGATGTGTTTATGGCTGTTGACAGAGCATCAAATCTTTCATGGAGCAGTCCGTCCAATTGCTCATTTACAACTCTCAAAGAACTTTCTGCTCCTGCTTTTTTCCTTTCTGTTTGCCTTCCTGATGTCCAATATTCTTCATGAAGCATCAAGTGCTTGTTGTATGCTTTCCATTTGAATGCATCAATGATTCCGGCAATCAAAGTAAGAGCCGCCGCGACAATCAAGCTCCACATCAGCACGTTTAATGCCCATCCCCATGTATTCCAGCTTATTTCAGTGAATCTGCGTATAATCCACACTACGCCATGAAAGACGAACATAAGAGCTGAGAGGATTCCTGCACCGCCAAATGCTATGGCAGCAATATAACCTGTTATGTAATCAGGTTTTTTAGGATTGTTCTCAATGTATGGTAAAAGAACATAGTTGCCATTCTCGTCTTGACAATAATACTTCTTCAGCCGGTCTTGATAGTCATTTATCTGCATACCAAGACTGGTGGCTTTCTCAAATAACGGATGTATCTTATCCTCCCATATTTGACAGTCTAAGTTGTCATCAAATATTTTATCAATCATAATGGTTTTTAATGTTCTAAAGTCTTTTATTAAGTATTCATATACTCGCTTTCAACCTACAGAACAGCGCTTCTCTGTATGGATGGGTGTTCATGATTCGTGACTCACGGAAAGCTTGTTGTCGGCTGTTCTTGAAGTCATTCACTAACCAAAGGCAAATTTAAAGAATATATTGCAAATTTGCAATTAAATCACAGTTTATTTTTTAATAGGCTTCGCCTCAGCAGTTCAAGCAAGCTTGACTGCTTTCGGCTTGCACTATTTTTTATGGATTCCTTAATCTTTCTTATTTCATTACACATCTTAAAGCCCAAGCCCTCGTCGGGTTGGGGGGCTTGCCCTCATTATTGTGCTTTACTTGAGAAATTCTTTTATAGCCTTGTACCACCAGTCCCATGAATAGCCTACGGACGGATGGTTGACCGTCATGGCTTTTGCCCTGCCGCCGTTGCTTAGCGCATAGCTGCCCGTCTGAACTTTATAGCCGTCGATGACGATGGGCTGCCCGTCGTGCCAGCGGTTGTCGCCGGGAAGGTAATTCCAAAGCCGGCTCCCCCATACTATTATGTACTGTGGCAGGTACTTGTCGATGACATCATAGAAAACGTGGCTCGCATGGGTGTACTGCTCGTTGGTGCCAGCTTTGCGCGGGCCGCCCATAGCTGTTTGCAGATAGTTGTAGAACAGCACCGACTGCCATATCCGCTTGCGCTCTGCCCAGTCGGTTTCGTGGCCTACAAGGCTGCGCTCGAACTTAAGGAAAGTGTTCATCCACCGTTCCCGCTCCAGGTTTTCGTTGAGGTAGTCGTTAATGACGCCGCTGGTGAATGCCGTGCATTCCCTGTGGTTTGCCGGGTTGCCGCAGTCGGCACAGCCTTCCTCACAATAATGGCTCTCGCCAAGCACCATTATGCGCTTGCCAAACATGCCGCCATTATGATAGTCTCTGCCCACGAAGGGCTGAAAGAAAACTTCCTTTGACATAGAATATTTTGAACATTGAATTATCACTAATTGACCATAAATTATCCATTAATAAACATTCATGAG
>CAZZNO010000044.1:0-3868 GCA_964655685.1 uncultured Prevotella sp. | reverse complement strand
CATAAATTATCCATTAATAAACATTCATGAGCATTCGTGGATAATTAAATGGAAATTCATGTTTAAAAACAATCAGTCTTTATGTGCTTCGTCCATCTGCTCCCATATTTTCTTGTAAACAGATTTGTTTGCCCCGAATAGTGATGACGGGCGTGTGTGATAGCTGCCGCACTGGGGACATTTCATAGGTTGGCTAAGGATAGTTGCCTTCCACTCAATATCCATTCCCTTGAACTTGTTTCCGCAGTTGTCGCAGACAAATGTTGTCATTCCTCTAAGCATAGTTTTGTACTCCTCTATTAATAAATTTCTTGTATTTAATCAATCCTTGTTCAGGATACCTGCTAATGCAGTCATAATCAAAGTCTTTTTTAGATTACGAGTGCAAAGGTAACGTGTGGGTATGTCAAAAGCTGACAGACGTTTACACAAAAATGTTGAGGCACCCCATTATTAATCCAAGGAGGGCGCCAAGCCAAATAACGGCTTTCAACTCCTTGTCCATAACCTGCAATATAAGCCTTTCGGTTTCATCCATGTCCATTTCGTTTATCCGGTCTCTGACTATCCTGCTTATGTCAATGTTTTCAAGTATCTTGGGCAGATGCTCCTGAATGATTGTCGTATAGATAGACACGGCGGAGGATAAGATTTTGTCTAGTTGCTCATCCTTGCCTCTTAGTATTTCCTTGACTGGCTTTGACAGTATCTTGTTGGTTTCATTGCCAATAAGATTTGAAATAATCTCATCTCCATTCTTCTGAAGCATATTGTTGATGTTGCCCGCGAGGTAATTCTCAGCAGGTTCGCGAAGCAGCGATAAGAATTTCGTTATTACATCCTTTCCAAAAAGCATGGCTACTGCTCCCTTGATGCCGCTCATAATGCCAAGGTCGTCCAGAACTTCCTGTGCGCCGCTGGCATTGAATTTTTCCGCAACGTAGTCCATAGCTGCACGTGCCACTTGTTTGCCTATTTCTGGCGATGTAACCTTTTCATGAGCCTCGCGGGTAATGTTGTCGTTTATGCTGATTGCCAAAGATTCTATGTCGTCCTTTGAAACGTAATGCAGCAGAAACTGTTCCAAGGTCTCATTGTTATTCTTTTGCTTGCCAATAAACTCTTGTACACCATTCTTTACCTTTGCAATCATCTCGTCAGACAGCAAGTATTTGCCAAGCACTTCCTTGCTCATGAGGTTGTTGCTGATGACGGTGCCTATAGCTTCGGCAATGCGCCCTTTCTCCTTTGGTATTATGCCAGGGGTGAAAGGTATCCGCATTCCAAAAAGATATTTCGGCTTGTGAGGGCGGAACAACATGCGAATGGCGATGTCGTTTGTGATATAGCCGATTAACGCGCCTACTACAGGTGGGATGATGATACCTACTAATGCAGCCATAATCAAAGTTTTTTTTAGATTACGAGTGCAAAGATAGTAAGTATATGTGTCAAAAGTTGACAGAAGACGATTTATTTTTCTAAGGTGATTCAGTTTTACCAAATAAATGAAAGAAAAGTTTGTGCTATAGTCTTGTTATGTCAAAAAGAATGCTTAAATTTGCGGCAAAAATAGAATATCACGAAACAGGCAACGAGGTTATAACTTGTGGCAGGCAAGTGAGTGATAGGGGATAATCACTAATTTAGGATAATGTATCAATAATAATTTTATAATTATAGCATGCGCAAAATTTTAATTTGTCTTTTCTTCTTCGTCGGCTTCTCTGTAGGACTATTGGCTCAGTCGGCTGCCGACTACATAGATCCTCGTATAGGAGCTGTTGATAACCGAAGTTCTAATTGTGTCATAGGTCCCCGGCTCCCGTTTAGCAGTATTTCGCCTTCTCCACAGACTCCCGACGGCGGGCCTGACGGTTACAATCCCGGCAAGCCAATCTTGGGATTCGGGCAGCTGCATGTCAGCGGCACAGGCTGGTCTACTTACGGCCACTTCCTCGTTTCGCCGCAGACAGGAGAGTTGAAGACAAGCAATGCCGACCATCTTTCCAGCCATAGTGGCGATGTAGTTAAGGCATATTATTACAGTACCCGTTTGGACCGCTATGGCATTAAGACCGAGATTGCCCCCTCTTATTATAGCACAGCCTATCGCTTCAATTTCGGTGCAGCCAAACAAGGGCATCTACTTTTCGATGCCACACAGGCAATAGCTTCAGACATCATGCCTGAAATGAGAGGCAGGGTAATTGGTGCTGAAACCAGCGTTAACCCTGCAACCAAAGAAATACGTATGCATCTGCGCTATGCAGGCGGATGGGCAGAAGGAGCGTATGATGTTTACTGTGTGGCACGATGCCAAAGTGATTTCTCCGACTGGGGTGTGTTTCATGGAGATACCATTTTGAGCCATCGCGCCAATATTGGTATTGGGAATGGAGACAAGCAACATTGCGGTGCATATTGCACGTTTAATACTTCAGACTCTCAACCCGTAGAGATGAAACTTGCTGTATCTTTTATCAGTACCGACCGTGCAGCGCAACTGTTAGATAAGGAACAGCCCGGATGGAACTTTGAACAGGTGGAGAGCAACGGCAAGAAAGAATGGAACGACAAGTTGGCTTCTATATCCATCGAGACACCTACCGACAGTGTCAGGACTATTTTCTATTCCGCCTTGTATCGCGTTTTCACTGCTATCTCCGACCGTCGTCTGGATAACCCATACGACTATTCTTCCTCCCGTCCTTACTATGACGACAACTACGCCTATTGGGACACCTTCCGTTCACTCTATCCTTTGCTGATGCTTGTTGATGCCCCCACCGTGGCTGGTGACATCAATGGCGCAATTGACATTTTCCATCGTGACGGCGACGTTTGGGACGGTTTCATAGCAGGACGCTCGCGCAGGGGCGACCAGGGCGGCAACGATATTGACCATGTCATAGCCGAAGCCTGCCTGAAAGACATTCCCGGCGTCGATTGGCAAGAGGCTTACAAGATTGTCAAACGCCATGCCGACAATGACCGTATAGGTTTCCGTGGCTCATACCGCGATGCTTACGGCTACAGGCAGACTGGCTATATTCCGGAGAGCAGCATGAGCAGCTCGCAGACTTTGGAGTTTGCATATAACGATTACTCTGCGGCATTGATGGCTAAGAAACTGGGAAAGGAAGACGATTACAAAAAATACCTGAATCGTAGCGGTTCATGGAAGAATCTTTGGAACAAGGATTTGGAAAGTGATGGCTACAAAGGATTTATTGATGCACGGCGCAGAGACGGCAGCTTTGCATTCTTCGATCCTAAGACGTTTGGCGGCTCATGGGACAAACCTTATTATGAGGCAAGCTCATGGACCTATAGCTTCTATGCGCCCCACGACATCAAATCTCTCATACAACTCATGGGAGGCAACAAGGCTTTCTGTGAGCGCCTGGCACACGGCTTCAGCGAGAAGCTAATCAACAACCAGAACGAACCAGGCTTCCTGACAACCTTCGAGTTTACCGACGCAGGTCGTCCCGATTTGTCTTCTTACTGGTCACATCAGATCATGAATCGCGGTTTCGACCTCACAGGCTATCCCGAGAATGACGATACAGGCGCAATGTCTTCCTGGTATGTGTTTAGTGCAATAGGTTTGTTCCCAAATGCAGGGCAGGACTATTATTATCTCATAGCCCCGTCCGTCAACAGGGCTACTTTGAAATTGTCTAACGGCAACACGCTTGTCATCAAGGCCAATGCATCAGCAAAAAACATTTATATTGCCTCAGTCAAGCTGAACGGGAAAACTATCAACAAAACCACCATCAACCATAGCCTCCTCAGCAATGGCGGTGTACTGGATTTCCGCTTGACTGACAAGCCTGCTAATTAATTCATAATGCATAAT
>CAZZNO010000043.1:0-19871 GCA_964655685.1 uncultured Prevotella sp. | reverse complement strand
GTTCAAGAGACCGACAACTTTCTCTGTTTTAATTCATCGAACTCACGTTAATATAAACAATTGAAATACAACATTCCAAATGCTGTTATAATCATTATCAGCATTTGGAATGTTGTTTTATAAAGGCCTTGTAAACACAGGGCATGTTACAGTGTAAGGTATCGTCTTATACAAATAGAAGATAGTGCGCAATTAGTACAATTGCTCACTATCTTCCATCAAATTTATATAGGGCAGATGCCTTTTGGCACGCCTTAATGCCTGCTAAATTACTGTATTAATCAGCAACTTAGATTATTTCGCTCCAATCTTCTTGGCTCTTGCGAACGTATGACTGGTAGCGACGCTTTGCACTCTTTTCAGTCTCTGCGTACAGTGACTCAGCCTCGTCTGGATCTGCCTTCTTCAAAGAAGAGAAGCGAACTTCACCGAGCAGGTAGTCGCGGAACTTGTCCCACTGCGGAGCCTTTGAGTCGAGCGTGAATGGGTTCTTTCCTTCCTTAGCGTTGTCTGGATTGTAACGCCACAGATGCCAATAACCGCATTCTACTGCAAGAGCCTCCTCATGCTGCGAGCGACCCATATTGCGCTTCTCCGTCTTGGTACCCTTGATGCCGTGGTTGATACATGGAGCATAGGCAATGACGAGAGAAGGTCCGTGATAAGCCTCAGCTTCGCGTATAGCTTTCAGTGTCTGCTCGTTGTTTGCGCCCATAGCAACCTGAGCCACATATATGTAGCCGTAGGTAGTTTCCATTAGGCCAAGATCCTTCTTGCTTACACGCTTGCCGCTTGCCGCAAATTGTGCGATTGCACCGATAGGAGTTGCCTTTGACGACTGACCGCCAGTGTTGGAGTAAACCTCTGTGTCAAGAACGAGAATATTGACATCCTCGCCGGTTGACAATACGTGGTCAAGACCACCGTAGCCAATGTCGTAAGAAGCACCATCACCACCGATAATCCACTGCGAACGCTTCACAAGGTAATGGTCGAGAGTCTTCAGCTCCTGAGCGCACTTGCAACCCTTCTCGGCGTCAGCCTCTATTAATGGTTTCAGTACGGCAGCTGCAGCCTTTGAACCGTCGGCATCGTCCTTGTTGTCAATCCACTGCTGTGCAGCAGCCTTGAATTCATCAGAAGTATGCTCGCTCTCAATCTTATGCTGGAGCAACAATGTGATGCGCTGCTTCATCTTTTTGTTTGCAAGAGCCATACCAAGGCCAAACTCGCAGAAGTCCTCGAACAGAGAGTTGTTGAAAACTGGACCTTGACCCTTTTCGTTCTTGCAATATGGAGTTGAAGGAACAGATGCGGAATAGATGCTGGAACAACCAGTAGCATTTGCAATCATTTCGCGGTCACCAAAGAGCTGTGAAATGAGCTTCACATAAGGAGTCTCGCCGCAACCAGAGCAAGCGCCAGAGAATTCGAACAGAGGCTGTGCGAACTGTGAGTTCTTGGCGTTCTGCTTGATATCTACAAGGTTTTGCTTTGACTTCACGTTCTTCACGAGGTATTCCCAGTTCTTTGCCTCCTGCTGCATCTTCGGGTCGTCTACGTTGAACGGAACCATCTTGAGAGCTTTCTCTACCTCACCTGTCTCACGGTTCTTCTTGCCTGGGCAAACGTCAGCACAGTTTCCACAACCAAGACAGTCAAGTACAGAAGTTTCAATGCGGAACTGCATGCCTTTCATCTGCTTAGGAGCCTTCATTTCCACTGTTGGAGCTTCAAAGTCCTTTGCTTCTTCCTCGTCAAGAACAAACGGACGGATGGCTGCGTGAGGACAGCAGAATGCACACTTGTTACACTGAATACAGTTTTCTGGATTCCATACGGGAACAAATGCTTCAACTCCACGCTTGTCGTATGCTGCAGTGCCAGACTGCCAAGTACCATCGGTTGTACCGAACTTCACGAAGTCGCTTACCTTAAGCAGGTCACCGGCTTGAGCGTTCATCGGGCGGACTATTTCCTTTACGAATGCGGGAGCATCATCCTCCACCTCTGCATCATCAGGCAGGTTAGCCCATGCAGGATCAACAGTCAGCTCTTTGTATTCGCCACCGCGGTCTACGGCTGCATAGTTCTTGTTGACCACGTCCTCACCTTTCTTGCCGTATGACTTCACAATGAATGCTTTCATCTGCTCTACTGCAAGGTCAATAGGAATAACCTTAGTGATGCGGAAGAATGCAGACTGCAAGATCGTATTAGTGCGGTTTCCAAGACCAATCTCTTGGCCAATCTTCGTTGCGTTGATATAATAAACCTTGATGTTGTGCTTTGCAAAGTAACGCTTTACCTTATTAGGTATAAAGTTTACAAGCTCGTCGCCGTCAAAGATAGTGTTGAGCAGGAATGTTCCGCCGTCACGCAGTCCACGTGTAACGTCATACATGTGCAAGTAAGCCTGTACGTGGCAAGCCACGAAGTTAGGCGTATTTACCTGATATGCTGAGTGTATAGGCTCGTCGCCGAAACGGAGGTGAGAGCAGGTGAAGCCACCTGACTTCTTAGAGTCGTAAGAGAAGTAAGCCTGGCAGTACTTGTTGGTGTTGTTACCAATGATCTGTACAGAGTTCTTGTTAGCACCTACGGTACCATCAGAACCCAGGCCATAGAACTTAGCCTCGAACAAACTGTCACCACCCATAGGAATCTCAGGAACCTCTGGCAGAGATGTGAATGTTACATCATCTACGATACCAACAGTGAAGTGGTTCTTTGGCTCAGGGAGCTCAAGGTTGTTGAATACTGAGATAATCTTGGCAGGAGTTGTATCAGAAGAACCGAGACCGTAACGGCCGCCAACGATAAGAGGCTTACGAGGATCGTCGTAGAGAGCTGACTTAACGTCGAGGTACAGAGGCTCGCCCTCTGCTCCAGGCTCCTTAGTACGGTCGAGGACAGCGATGCGCTTTACAGTGTCAGGGATAGCCTTGCGGATAGCCTCAACAGAGAATGGACGATAGAGGTGAACGGCAACCATACCGACCTTCTTGCCCTGCTTTGTCAGGTAGTCGATAGCCTCACGAGCAGGCTCTGTAGCAGAACCCATCAGAACGATGATGTTCTCAGCATCTGGTGCGCCATAGTAGTTGAAGAGGTGATATTCACGACCTGTGATCTTAGAGATCTCAGCGAGGTGCTTCTCTACGATCTCAGGAACCTTGTCGTAGTACTCGTTGCAAGCCTCACGGTGTGTGAAGAATGTCTCAGGGTTTTCTGCCGTACCGCGTGTGTCAGGACGCTCCGGGCTCATGGCACGATCACGGAAGCGCTTAATCCATTCAGGATTAACGAGCGGGCGAATATCCTCCATATCCATCTCCTCTACCTTATGGTATTCGTGTGATGTGCGGAAACCGTCGAAGAAGTTGATGAAAGGAACAGAGCTCTCAAGAGTTGAGAGATATGGTACAGCTGAAAGATCCATTACCTCCTGTACAGAGCCTGAGCAGAACATAGCGAAGCCAGTCTGGCGGCATGCCATGACATCTTGGTGATCGCCAAAGATACACAGTGCATGGCTGGCAAGTGTACGTGCGGAAACATTGAATACGCACGGCAGCAACTCACCGGCAATCTTGTACATGTTAGGTATCATGAGCAGCAAGCCCTGTGAAGCGGTATAAGTACTTGTCAGGGCACCAGCCTGCAATGAACCATGTACGGCTCCGGCTGCACCGCCTTCAGATTCCATCTCCTGAACCGTAACAGTCTGGCCGAACAGGTTCTTGCGACCTTTTGCAGCCCACTCGTCAACGTGCTCAGCCATTGGCGATGAAGGAGTGATGGGATAAATGGCGGCTACCTCAGTAAACATATAGCTTACATGAGCGGCGGCAGTATTACCATCACAAGTGATGAATTTCTTTTCTTTTGCCATAAATGTATAATGTTTAATGTATAATTAATAAAATGTTTCTAATATAAAAAGCCAAGGAGCCATAACGGTATGAGGTTGTCGTGACCAACTTCTGTGTTATAGCGTGCGTAGATAGTGTCCTTGTTGTATCTTGCCTTCGTTGGGGAATGGGCATCGCATACTCTGAACCTTCGCTTGTTGTCTATGACATAGCTGCGAGGTTTTGAGTCTTGGTTTACAATATGATCTTTCCACATCGTGTTTACGAAGAATGTTTCCATTACATCCTGCATTTCCACAGCTATGGGATATATAGCGTACATCAGATTGGGGTTGTGCATCATTATTTTCGCCGGTTTCTTGGGAAAGTCCTGCTTGGGATAGTATATTTCGTTGAGCAGGCGTGCGTCGGCAAGATACTTGATATAGTTCATTACCGTTGCGCGGCTTGTATCTATTTGATGCGCAAGTTGGCTGACATTTGGCGCATGAATACCATCTACAGCAAGCAAGTAAAACAGCTTCTTAATCTTTGTGAGATATTTGAGCTCGATTTGCTTTATTAGCAAGATGTCAACCTCTGTCATCATGTTCATGGTCTTGAGCAGGTTCTCTGAAAAGTCACGATGCTCAAGAAAAAACGGATAGAAACCATGATGCAGGTAATCGTTGAAATACTTATTGGGTTGTACAAGCGGCAATATTTTCTTTACTATATGCTCATGGTTGTTTATTATCTCATCGAGCGAATACGACGGGAAATCAGTTCCTGCCATGAGATTGACATATTCGCGGAAAGAAAAGCCACGAAGGTAATAGAATTTCAGAATGTCTTTTATTGCAGGATAATCAGTTTTCAGCCTCATTACGCTGGAGCCTGTGAATACAAGCTTTAGTTGTGGATACATGTCGTAGCATTTACGCAACTCTGTACTCCAGTTTGGCTGCTTGAATATTTGGTCAAGCAATAAGACTTTGCCTCCTTGACGCACGAACTCCCCCGCAAACTCAGCAATGCCGTGTCCTTGGAAATAGAAGTTGTTCATATTGACATACAGGCATGACCTGTCGTCCTTTCCAAACTTCTCTCTTGCATACTCCAGAAGGAAGGTGGTCTTTCCTACGCCACGGGTACCCTTTATGCCTATCAAACGGTGCTTCCAGTCAATCTCGTCCATAAGGACACGACGGACTGGTGCTTTTGTATGCTCCACAAGGTAAGCATGAGTGCGAAAGAATGATTCCATCAACTCCATTTTGTACTTTTGGCCGCTTTTGCTAACTGCTTCGGTTGTACATGCAAAGATACGAACTAATTTTAGATTTGCAAACTGAACATTGCAGAAGTTTCCAATTTTAGTATTTTTTTAATATAACAAGAACTGATTACACTAATGCCTGAGCATACCTAAGTGTTTTTTAGTCCTGACTTTCTTTGAGATTTCTTTAGTTTGCCGTACCTTTGCAATGGTAAATACATATTATGACAATACATATTTTCAATCCTGAACACGATATTGCTCTTGGCTCCAACCTTGAGCGTTTCACGGCGCCTCATGCCGGGCGGCAATTGCGTCATGACCTTGGCTTTCTACCAGCTCTATGGGCTAAAGCTGGTGAATATGTGCTTGTAGACAATGTTGATGCCGCTGTTGAAGGCTTGCGTCGTACAGGTTTTTCCACGGCAGCGAGTTTCATAGATTGGGACTCAATGAAAGGGCGGCTTGGAAAGATTAATGAGGCTGTCAATGTTCTGCCGTGGGGCTGGGATAGAACGTTGCGCTGCTCGCTTAAAAGCATTGGCTTGAATGATAAATGGTTGCCTACTAATGCGCAATTAAACGTTGTGCGGTTTATGAGCCACCGTTCATGGGCTGCTGAAAATGTGTTGCAGCCGCTGCGCGATATGAGTTTTACGGTTGGAGAAAGCTGTCAACTAAAAAGCAATAGTGACGTAAGGAAGTTTTTGGCAGAGCACAAGAGCATTGTATTGAAAGCCCCTTGGAGCAGTAGCGGACGAGGAATAAGGTATTTGTCAAATGTTCATTGTGATAATATAGCGACAAACTATGAAATCACGCCTCAGATAGAAGGATGGATAAGCAATGTTATAGCGCGTCAGGGATGTATAGTTGCTGAGCCATATTATAATAAGGTGTGTGACTTTGGAATGGAGTTTCAAAGTGACGGCAAAGGCAATATAGCATATAATGGCTTATCGCTTTTCAATACTGTAAACGGAGCTTATACTGGCAATATACTTGACGATGAAGGTCATAAGGATGCCTTGTTGTGCCGATATGTGCCACAACAGACGCTACATGTCTTACGCGAGAGGATTGTAGAAATATTGCTTGGCACTTTCATGGAAAAGTATGTGGGGATGTTCGGAATCGACATGATGGTAGTTAGAGACGGTGAAGGCAAGCTTGCCATACATCCTTGTGTTGAGCTTAATCTCCGCATGACGATGGGACATGTAGCTATATTATTGGCAAAGAGGTTCGGGCTGGAAGACAAAGTCATGCGTATAAAGTTCTCAGGCGGCAGTTACCGCCTGAGAGTAGAGAGTCTTTAAACCTAATGCCTTGTATATGTTGTCAGTTGGTGTATACGTAGAATACAGCCAGCATGACGCATATAGCCACAATTGTGAGTATCGCCATCATCACTTTAGAAAGCACTTTTCTGATTTTTTGCGACCTGAACTGGCTTCGCTTGAATTCCTCAGATGCGTCCATTGAGTGATGGTGATGGTGGTGGTGATGATGTTCGTGTATGTTATTATCAGATGCCATTTTTCAGAGAGTTAGAATCTAAAGTCAAGCTCACAGTCTATCATGTCGTAGTTATGTTTGTCGCTGAGCTTGCGGTTAGCGCGGCTTTTATCGTTTACTCTTGCATATTCTACGTTGAATTGCAAGTTCTTTGTTATAAGATAATTAAATCCAAACTCATATTGGGTCTTTGCCGTATTCCATTCTGCTGACTCGCGATACATGTCGTAGCGAGCTTTTACGTACAACTTTTGTTTGTTAATAGTAGCAAGTGGGGCTATGACAAGACCGTAGAATCCATCAGCCTTGTTGCCCAGCTCCTCATTGACATTGGTATTGCTAAGGTCTTCGCTCTTTTTGTATGTTGTAGTAAAGGCCTTTCCGGTAGAATGTATATACTCAGAGCGGATGGTCCAATCGCTGAATTTATACTCTCCGGATATGGCATAGCGGTGCTGAGGCAGTTTGCGCACGCCGTCATGTTCTATGTCTGCGTCCATAGTGTGCTCCGTCCATTTGCCTTTGCGCGAATAGGAGCCTTCCCAGCCAAACCATCCTATGCGCATGCCCTTGATCGGCATAACCCATATTCCGCCTATGATGTCTTTCTGCTGGTCAACGTCTTTTGTGTTTATTCCTTGACCGTTGTAAACACCTATTTGATAGTGGAATAGATTACGTCCGTTAGAGTTCTTCAAGAAGTCGCCTTGCAACTGTATACCGATGTCTCTGCCATTGCTCGACAAAGCTCCGTCACGATCGACAAAGCCAGCCAGCTTACTTACATTCTGAGCATAGCTCATGAATCCTTGGTCGATTGGGTTCATCGGGTTTTCAAATGTGAATGCGCGCTTGAACTGGCCGCCTTTGATTCGAAGGAACTCATAATGTTGCCATTCGGCATATACATCGACAATCTTCAGAGAGCTGGAAAGGTCGGAAGTGTTGCCGTTGTATTGGAATTGCACGCGTGCTGTCCAGTCCTTGGCAGGATTTGCGTCGATTATGACGCGTCCCAAGCGGATGTTGAAACTATTGGCTTTGGCTTCTTCCTGGCCAGTATATTGGTACTGCCCCATCGCATAGCCAGAGATCTTGAACATTTTTAGCCACTCTGGAATGTTGTCAGCGGCCAGCGATACGGTCGAAGAAAATGCCGAGACAAGCAAGAATAGAAATGCTTTTTTCATATATTATTATAATTATTTTCCTTTAAAATTGGCTTTAGCCGTGCAAAGTTAATAAATAAATCCTATTCTTTTGCTCTTATACATGAACTACTGTGAGTTTTTAACATTTCCGCATGCGTGTTATGCTGTTTCAATGGTGTTCCGGCACTACTGCGAAATAGACAACATCATGGTCGGTAAGATTTTCCATGTAATGGCTGTGTCCCATTGGGCAGTAGTGGCATTGACCGGCATGGCATACCTCTACAGTGTCGTCGTAATGAAAAGTAAGCGTGCCGCTTATTACGAAAATTATTTCGCAGTTGCCCTCATGCTTATGAAGCCCGCTTGAGCCGCCGGGGCGCAATGTGGAGTACATTATCTTAACCTTGTCGTCTACGTAGTTGCGTGTGTCAAGGTTTCCCTTGCCACCCTTGAAGCCTGTGATGTGGGCTTCCGGAATCTTCTCAAAATCTATTATCATGATGCTTTTAATTTTTTATGAATATCTGCCTTGGTCCAATATCCATAGTCTTTTGTACGGTTGCAGGTATTCTGGTTGTTGTTTATACTATATTTTACATGTCATCTGCCTCAGCGCGCAGTCCGAAATACAGGTTTAGTTCTGCCATTGCGTCGCCGTTATTGTTGGTGATGTCTTTTATGATATTGCCCTTTTCGAGGAGCAGTATGCGTGACGATATGTCGGAGATGAAGTTGAGATTATGGCTTGATATTACAACCGTAGTGCCCATCTCCTTGCATAAGCTTTCTATCATCTTGGCTATGTTCATCTGTGACGAAGGGTCAAGATAATTGAAAGGCTCGTCGAGTAGCAGCACTTTAGGCTCTATAATCATTGCGCCGATGATGCCTATCTTCTGCCTGTTGCCTTGAGAGAAATCGCGCAGATACTTATGTGTGCCAAGTATGTCGCCATGCATGAATGTCTTGAATGCCTCAAGTCTTTGCCTCATGGTCTCGTCATCGATGCGATAAACTTCGGCAATGAACGAAAAGTATTCTTCCGGCGTAAGGAAATCTATGAGAAACCTGCCGTCGATATAGCTTCCCGTAAACTCTTTCCATGCTTCTCTCTCGTTTACTTTCTCCCCATTTATTTCGACATACCCGTCATCAGCCTTTATCAAGTCAAGCATCAGCCGCAGCATGGTCGTCTTTCCGGCGCCGTTGTTTCCTACAAGCCCAATAAGCTCGCCTGAGTCAATGTCAAGGCTTTGCACGTCGAGCGCAGTTACGCCGTTGTATGATTTCTTCAGATTTCTGATATTGATTTCCATGATGGTGATGTTATTTCATATATTCGTTCATCCTCTCATAGCGTCTCGCTTCAAACTTTGAAGACAGCCATGCTATCGTCGGTTTGTGTACGGCAAGGCTTGCTATACCCAATGCAATGCTCATTATTGCCCATGCGTCTGCGCTGAAGATTAGCCACACGCCGGCTGAAATGGCAAGCGGTATGAGCAGCGCAAACGCATAAAAGTTTATTTTCATTTTGGCTTCCTGTGTATTGAAAAACGACTGGTCGAACAGCTCAATGCGTGAGGAATACAGGCAGGTGGGCAAGTTGAAGAGGTTTATAAACAGAGCCATGCCCAATCCTCCGAGGAGCAACAGCAGGTCAAAATCAGGATGTATGAATATCATTGGCAAAAAGAAAAGTGATGCCACAAAGCTGAGGATAATGTAAAAATAATAGCAGTTGGAAAGCAACTGCCGCACCTTTATGGGCTTGGTCATAAGTCCTTGGAAGAAGTTTGCCTCGACACCGAACGTCCATTGCGACAATGTGAGTGTTGGCAGCATTATGCCAAGCACGGCGAAGAAGACAACTGAGACATCTCCTGGCTCCGCCATCCACGCCATGAAATAATCGTCGGCGAGCATTATAATGAACGCAATCAAGACCATGCTGCGCAAGCGCTTTGCCCTGATTACGCCATAAAACTGCATGTTGAAAAGCGACACCCTGCCTAAACTGTATTGGCGTGTAGCCTTGTGGCGGCTTTCGTCGTAATTCTCCTCATGCGCCATAAATGCAGTGAGACCTGCCAACACGGCTATGGCAAGGAGCAACATGCCTGCCAGTTGGAACCATGCAGCTGTCCAGAATGTAAAGACGAGGAAGACAGTCACTGCCATGACCATGAATATCCAGCCGGATATGATTGACAAGCGCAGAAACCTATCGGTGGTTTTGCGGAAGCATGTTATGAACATGGAGTTGGCGTACGAGAACAAAACCATAATCACGAAGCATGCCAAACCGTAGCCTATGCCCACCATCCATATAAGGATTGGTAGGACGATTATAGGCACCATGTAGTTGAGCAGGCTTATAACGTTGGTCATCAAGACAAAGCAGTTCCATGTGCGTGCAGGCACCGGGCGGGTTTTCAAGTAGTCGTCCATGCACGTTACGCTGTTTTTCATTCCCAACTTAGGCATCATGTCAGGCACAATCATTGCCCAGACAAGAGCCAGTCCGACTATGGGTGGCATACTGATGGAAGCCAGTGATACGCCACTTAAGTCGGAACTCAAGTAAGCCCCTACCCCAATACATACGTATACCAGCAGCACGTAGGCACCCACAATGATGTCACGCTTCTGCATGTCGCGCCGTTTGCGCAGCCACCATAACTTTAAGAGCAACCTGAGCATGGAGCTGTCAGCTTATCCGTTTGACTCGTCGGTGGCTTTAAGTTGCTCTACCTCTTGCAGCCACATTGTCGCAACGGCATCAGACGGCATGCGCCAATCGCCGCGTGGAGACAAGCTTACGGAGCCCACTTTAGGGCCGTCGGGCAAGCACGAGCGCTTGAACTGTTGGTTGAAGAAACGGCGGCAAAAGGTTTGTAACCAATGCAATATGGTTTCATCGCTGTAGACTCCAGAACCAAGGTTTCCTATGTCTGTCGCACCATCCGCCGCTGCCGATGCGTTAGCAAGGTTGGATGGGGTCTTGCCGAAAGCCTTGTGGGCGAGCATGAAAATCTTTCTTGGGCTGAAGCCATGACGCAGGAAATGATAGATGAAGAAGTCGTGAAGCTCGTATGGGCCCACAAGGTCTTCCGTCTTCTGTTGTATGTTGCCGTTTTCGTCGGCAGGAATAAGCTCAGGCGATATAGGCGTGGCTATGATGTCGTATAGCGTTGATGCCGATTTGTCGTCTACGGTATGGGCTATAAACTGCACAAGGTATTTTATCAGAGTCTTTGGTATAGAGGCGTTTACGCCATACATCGACATGTGGTCGCCATTGTATGTAGCCCATCCCAGCGCAAGCTCCGACAAGTCGCCGGTTCCTATCACCATGCCGCCGAGCTTGTTGGCGAGGTCCATCAGTATCTGCGTGCGCTCACGGGCTTGCGAGTTCTCATACGTAACGTCGTGAATATCCTTGTCCTGCCCTATGTCCTCAAAATGTTGCAGCACGCTTTTTGAGATATTCACCTCGCGCATCGACACCCCAAGGCTCTCCATCAGGCTCACGGCGTTTCGGTGGGTTCGCCCAGTGGTGCCAAAGCCGGGCATGGTAACCCCAATGATTCCGTTGCGGTTAAGTCCGAGCTTGTCGAATGTCTTGACGCATACGAGCAGGGCGAGTGTCGAGTCAAGTCCGCCGCTGATGCCCACCACCACCGTCTTGGCATGTGTATGGACAATGCGTTTGGCAAGCCCCATGACCTGAATGTTGAGTATCTCCTCGCACGAGGCTTCCATGTTGTCGCCTTCGGGAATGAACGGATGTGGGTCTACTGCGCGCTCCATGACGAAATCAAGCATCGTCGACACCACTTCTGCGTCTACTATGTGTATGGGTTCGCCTATCATCCTGCGCTGCGCGTTCACAAAGGTGGTGTTGTTGCGCCGGTCTGCACGCAGGCTTTCTACGTCTATTTGAGCTGTGACCAATTGGCTTTTCAGCGAAAAACGCTCTCCTTCCTTGAGCAGGGTGCCGTTTTCATAAATAAGAGCATTGCCGCCGTAGACCACGTCTTGCGTGCTTTCGCCAAAGCCGGCGCTGCTGTATACATAGCCGCACATGGTGCGTGCGCTCTGTTGCGAAAGAAGGCTTTTGAGGTAAGCGTGCTTGCCAAGCAGCTCGTCGCTCGCCGAAAGGTTGAACACTATGTCGGCGCCGGCAAGTGCAAGATGGTTGCTGGGCGGTGTCGGTGCCCATACATCCTCGCATATCTCTACGCCGAACTTCACGCCGTCGCCTGTACGGAAAATCTGCGGCTCTGGCGTTATGGTTACCGGATGGCCTGCATAGCGAATGCTTTGCCCATGCAAGTCTTGGGCTGAGGCAAACCACCGCTTTTCGTAAAACTCGTTGTAGTTGGGGAGGTATGTTTTTGGCACAATGCCCAATATCTTGCCCATCTGGAAGACTACAGCACAGTTCAGGAGCAGGTCGCCCACCACAATGGGCGCGCCAACAATGCAGATAATGTTCAGTTGTCGGCTGAACTCAAGCAGTTGCATCATGCAATTCTCTGCCATGTCCAATAGCAGTTGCTGCCTGAAAAGGTCTTGGCAGGTGTAACCCGTGAGACACAGCTCAGGGAAAACCACTATCTCTGCACTTTTGCCCTCTGCCTGAGCTATCAGGGATTCTATCTCCTTGACATTCTGCACGCAGTCGGCAACCTTCACCGTTGGCACGGCGCTTGCCACTTTTATTATTCCGTATTTCATTTTCAGTTTGGTTTCATTTATTGGGCAAAAATACAAATAAAATCTGATACATCTGCTATTTTAGCATATATTTTTTTAATAACTTCAAAATCAGCCGGCCGTTAGAACCTTTTAAGTATGCTGTTTTCGTTGGATATTTGCACTTCACTTTTGATGCGTACCAATTGGTACGTAATAGCAGACCAATTGGTACGCATATGCAGACCAATTGGTACGGATATTCTTACCAATTGGTCTGCACGATAGAAACGGCGTGTGTTCAACTTGGCAAAGGCTTGTTGACATCAAGAGTCTACGGGCGAGAAACATGCTGAAGATTAATCGGTATCGTGTCAATGGTTAGGCTCTTGCCTATGTAAGGCAAACGAGTGTGTATCTTCCAATGTTAATTTTTAGTTAATATTTTGTTAATCTTTGCGGTTGTCATTTTTTTACGTTGAAAATCAGTACCTTTGCACCCGACTTTAAGGCATGGGGTAACTGTGCCCGAGAAAATCAACATAAAGTCCAACTTTATTAATTTAACAACAACATTATTTATTATGTCTAATTACAACGACGTCAAGAACGTAAAGCCATTGGACGACTTCAATTGGGAAGAATTTGAAAATGGCACCAGCTCAAGCGTCAGCAAGGCTGATCAGGAAAAGGCCTATGACACTACGCTGAGCAAAATTCAGGACCACGAGGTCGTGGAGGGCACTGTTATCTCCATCGACAAGAAGGAAGTGGTGGTAAACATCGGCTACAAGAGCGATGGTATCATCCCTGCTTCTGAATTCCGTTACAACCCCGACCTTAAGGTAGGCGACAAGGTGGATGTCTACGTTGAGGATCAGGAGGACAAGCGCGGTCAGCTCGTGCTGTCGCACAAGAAAGCTCGCTTGGCTAAGAGCTGGGAGAAGATCAACGAGGCTATGGAGAAGGACGAGGTCATCCAGGGCTACATCAAGTGCCGCACTAAGGGCGGTATGATTGTAGACGTGTATGGCATTGAGGCATTCCTGCCTGGCTCGCAGATTGACGTCCATCCTATACGCGACTACGACGTATTCGTAGGCAAGACAATGGAGTTCAAGGTTGTGAAGATCAACCAGGAGTTCCGCAACGTTGTCGTTTCACACAAGGCTCTTATCGAGGCAGAACTCGAGGCTCAGAAGAAGGAGATTATCTCTCACTTGGAGAAGGGCCAGGTGCTCGAGGGTACTGTCAAGAACATTACTTCTTACGGTGTATTCGTCGACCTTGGCGGTGTGGACGGACTCGTACACATCACAGACCTTTCTTGGGGCCGCGTAAGCGATCCTCACGAGGTTGTCCAGCTCGACCAGAAGATTAAGGTTGTTATCCTTGACTTCGATGAGGAGAAGAAGCGCATCGCCCTCGGCGTTAAGCAGCTCACTCCGCATCCTTGGGATAGCCTTGATCCTAACCTTAAGGTTGGTGACCACGTTAAGGGTAAGGTTGTCGTCATCGCTGACTACGGCGCATTCGTTGAGATTCAGCCGGGCGTTGAGGGTCTTATCCACGTTTCAGAGATGTCTTGGAGCCAGCACCTCCGTTCAGCTCAGGAGTTCCTGCACGTTGGCGACGAGGTTGAGGCAGTCATCCTGTCGCTTGACCGCCAGGAGCGCAAGATGTCTCTCGGCATCAAGCAGCTTAAGGAAGATCCTTGGGAGAACATCGAGCAGAAGTATCCTGTCGGCTCTGTACACACAGCTAAGGTGCGCAACTTCACCAACTTCGGTATCTTTGTTGAGCTCGAAGAAGGTGTTGACGGTCTTATCCATATCTCTGACCTCAGCTGGACCAAGAAGGTTAAGCATCCTTCAGAGTTCACCACTGTTGGTGCAGACATTCAGGTCGTTGTCCTTGAAATCGACAAGGAGAACCGTCGCCTGAGCCTCGGCCACAAGCAGCTGGAGCAGAATCCTTGGGACAAGTACGAGAGCCTCTATGAGCCTGGCACTGTCCACAACGGTAAGATTACTGAGATGATGGACAAGGGCGCTGTCATCACGCTCGACGAGGGCGGCGAGGGCTTCGCTACTCCTAAGCACCTGACAAAGCAGGACGGCTCACAGGCTAAGCTGGGCGAGGAGCTTCCGTTCAAGGTGATTGAGTTCAACAAGGACTCTCATCGCATCATCCTCTCTCACAGCCGCACATTTGAGGAGGGCCACGACGAGCCACGTCAGCGTCGTCATAGCAACACCACCAATCGTCGTCAGACCGAGGCTCCGGCAATCAACAACGTTCAGGCTGGTACATCTCTCGGCGACCTTGATGTTCTCGCTAAGCTCAAGGCAGACATGGAGAAGGGTAAATAAGACTTTCCCCGGAAAACATAAATAGAATCTTTATAAGGCAGGCATTCTTTAAAGAGTGCCTGCTTTTTGTTTGTATAATAGCGTAAAAACAAGGAGCGGCGTTTACTTCACAGTAAACGCCGCTCCCTTCAATAGGTATTAGCATAATTAAGGTAAAAAAGATTGTATTCAGGATAACATTCGCAAAGGTAACATTTTTTTTATAATCAAGCAAATTATTACAGACTTTTTTCAAATAAATCGGGCAATAATATAATGAATATTATGGAAAATGACTACCTTTGCAACATAAAACAGATAGTAAAAATGGAAACAAAAGAAAACAACGCTAAGGAAGAAAAGCGTAGCTTGAGTTTTGTAGAGCAATTCATAGAGGAAGATTTGGCAGCAGGCAAGAACGGCGGCCGCATACAGACCCGCTTTCCGCCAGAGCCAAACGGCTATTTGCATATTGGCCATGCCAAGGCTATCTGCATGGACTTTGGGGCTGCCGAGGAATATGGAGGCGTTTGCAACCTGCGCTTCGACGACACCAATCCGTCGAAGGAAAACAACGAGTATGTAGAGAACATTCTCAATGACATCAAGTGGCTTGGTTTCAAGTGGGGGCATATTTATTATGCTTCTGACTATTTCCAGAAGTTGTGGGACTTTGCCATCTGGATGATAAAGAATGGACATGCTTACGTTGACGAGCAGACTGCTGAGCAGATTGCCGAGCAGAAAGGCACTCCTACAGAGCCTGGCACGGCAAGTCCTTACCGCGACCGTCCGGTAGAGGAAAATCTGCGCCTTTTCCAACAAATGAATACGCCCGAAGCTGTTGAAGGCTCAATGGTGTTGCGCGCCAAGCTGGACATGGCAAATCCGAACATGCACTTCCGCGATCCCATCATATATCGTATAATTCAAATTCCGCATCATCGCACCGGAACCAAATGGCATTGTTACCCGATGTATGACTTTGCGCATGGACAGAGTGACTATTTTGAGGGAGTAACCCATTCTATCTGCACTCTTGAGTTTGTGCCTCACCGCCCGTTGTATGACAAATTCATCGACTTCTTGAAGGAGTATGATGGTACGGCAAAACAAGGGCTTGACGACAACCGTCCACGACAGATAGAGTTCAACCGCCTGAACCTCACCTATACCGTCATGTCGAAGCGCAAGTTGCACACTCTCGTAGACGAGCATTTGGTAAATGGTTGGGACGACCCGCGTATGCCGACATTGTGTGGTATGCGCCGTCGTGGATATTCACCGGAATCGATAAAGAACTTCATACGCTCAATTGGCTACACCAAGTTCGACGCCCTTAATGACATGGCACTGCTGGAGGCTGCTGTACGTGATGACCTCAATAAGCGTGCTATACGTGTGTCGGCTGTGCTTGACCCAGTAAAACTGGTGTTGACAAACTACCCCGAAGATGTGACTGAGAAGATGGATGCTGTGAACAATCCAGAAGATGAGACAGCAGGAAGCCATCAAATATCGTTCTCAAGAAACTTGTGGATTGAGCGTGCCGACTTCATGGAAGATGCTCCTAAGAAATTCTTCCGCATGACACCTGGCAAGGAAGTGCGCTTGAAGAATGCGTATATCGTGAAATGCACAGGCTGCAAGAAAGACGAAGACGGCAACATAATAGAGATATATGCTGAATATGACCCGGAAAGCAAGAGCGGAATGCCAGGAGCCAACCGTAAGGTGAAGGGCACTTTGCATTGGGTGAATGCTGACGATTGCGTTAAGGCTGAGGTGCGTGAGTATGACAGATTGTTCAACGTAGAGAACCCATCTGCCGATGAGCGTGACTTCCGTGAACTGCTTAACCCTGAGTCGCTTCACATTTACAAGAATTGTTACGTAGAGGATTTCGCCGCTTCAATGAAGCCCGGGCAGTATCTGCAATTCCAGCGTACGGGATACTTTATGGCTGATCCGGATACAACCGACAAGTTGCCGGTATTCAATAAGACTGTTGGCCTAAAGGATACGTGGGCTAAACAAAGCAAAAAGGTTTGAATTTTGAATCAGGATATTTTTCAAAGCAAGGAATTCAAGGAAAACTTACAAAGATATGAAGCTGCCCGCATGGCGGGCAACTCCATCTATTTGGAACCGGACGAGTTTACCGACATCGCTGAGTATTATCATGCTCATGGTAATTTAGATGCGGCACTCGAGGCTGTAGACTTGGCATTGCAAATGTTTCCAGGAGCAGTAGAGCCTCTTGTATTCAAGGCAAGAGCTGCTTTGCTTATGGAACAAGGAACAAGTCAGGCTATGCATTATGCGCAACAAATCACGGACAAGCAAGATTTGGAATATTACTATCTTCTTGCCGAGATAAAGATTGTCGACGACCGCATTGACGACGCTGAAAAATATTTAGAGGACAAAGAAAGCTCAATAGACCCGGATGACGTAGAGGACTATCGGCTTGATGTAGCCACGCTATTTGCTGATTATGATATTTATGACAAAGCAGAAAAGTGGCTAAACCTGTGCAAAGAAGCATCAGAACCTGATTATCAGGAGCTCAAGGGACGCATAGAAATGAACAAGGGAAACTATAAAAAATGTGAGGGCATATTCAATAAGCTCCTTGATAAAGACCCTTTCCGCATTTCTTATTGGAACCTGTTGGCTTCTGCTTTATATTTGGAAAACGAAATCAACAAGAGTCTGGATGCAAGTGATTTCGCATTGGCGATAGACACCGATAATGCTGAAGCTTTGCTTAATAAAGGCAATTGCCTTGCAATGCTTGGCAACTATGAAGAGGCATTGGCATATTATAAGCGTTATGAGACAATTCAACCGCATAGTGAAGCGGGCGAAATGGGGATTGCCGCTATTATGATGGCGGAGGAAAAGTTTGGCGAAGCATTAACCCATTGGCTTGCTGCCGAGAAGCTTTGCCTTCCTCAATCAGGCAATTTGCCAGACATCTACAGAAATGAATGCTTGTCTTATGCTATGTCAGGAGATTTTGACAACGCTTTCAAATGTGTGAATAAGCTTGACCGTCTTACTTCAGGCGAGACACCTGAGACTCTCGTATTAAGAGGCTATTTGTCTTTGCTTTCAAAGAACTATTTGGATGCTGGACAATATTTTGCCCTTGCCTATGAAGGGAGTGAAGATAATGAAAAAGACAATACCTTGTGGTTCATATCGAATTGTTATTTTGAATGCAATTTCATGCAAGAAGCTCACGATATACTAAGAAGGCTTGTCTCGTCAGAAAAAAGCAAGAATTTCACTGATTTGTGGGCATATCTTGTCAGAACAGACTATGAGCTTGGCTTGCAAGAAGAATTTCTTGCCGACCTTCAAGAAGCAACCAAACGCAATCCTTATGGTATACAAAGAGAGCTTTCAGACATCTTCCCAAAAGGCATGCAGGCCATAGATTTCTATAGCTATGCAGTTCATCATCCAATAAACAAGAAGAAAAGATAAATAACAAATGGACATTTTCTCAACACTTCTCAGCAATCTCAACTATTTTACGGTTTTTATTCTCATGTTGCTTGAGAGTACAGTGATACCAGTGCCCTCTGAGTTAGTCGTTGCCCCTGCCGCTTACCATGCCGCTAATGGCAACTTGGACGTTTTTCTCGTAGTATTGTTTGCTACGTTAGGTGCCGATGCAGGAGCTACAATCAACTATCTTGCTGGCTACTTTCTTGGCCGCCCAATAATCTATAGATTTGCAAACAGCCATTTTGGTCATCTATGTATGCTCAACCAGAAAAAGGTTGAAAAGAGTGAAGCTTACTTTAACAATCACGGGATGGTAGCTACCATAACTGGTCGTCTCATTCCAGGCATTCGACATCTTATATCCATACCTGCCGGATTGTCTAAAATGGTTTACTGGAAGTTCCTTCTTTACACAACAATCGGTGCAGGTTGCTGGAACATAATCCTTGCCACTCTGGGCTGGTATTTGCACTCAATAGTGCCTGAAGACCAGCTTGATGACAAGATAATGGAATATGGCGAATACATTAAGGTCATAATAATGGCAGCCGTAGCCATTGCCCTACTCTACTTCCTTGTAAAGTGGTACGTAAAGAGGCGCAAGCGTATGGGGCTTGAAAAGACTGGAAACCAGTAGTCCAATACAAGGCAGCATATAAAAAGCGCAACTCAAAAACTTTTTTGAGCTACGCTTTTTGTAATTCTAAACAGACTTACAAGAGTCTTTTATGCGAGAACTACCTTTCCGCCGTCACCCTTGACTTTGCCTTCTTTCAGAAGCCAGCCAATGCCCAACAGAACCTCTACAGCAGTCTTGTTGGTGAGCTTCTCCAGCTCCTCCACTGACTTAGACTCGCCAGCTGCATACAGTGCCTGATAGACATCGCCAGCACGGAAGCCGGCATTCTCAGCGTCAACAAAAATTTCTTTTTTTGCAGCTGTCTTTGCAGCCTTAGCAACCTTTACTTCTGTCTTCTTCTCTGTTGCCTTCTTTGCTGTCGTCTTTACAGCAGCCTCACTTGTTGTAGCTTTCTTTTTTGCCATAATTCAGTAAACTTTATTGAACAAATTGAATTTCTTTATTATATCAAATTCTTTTTATTGTTGCAAATATAAGCATTTAATTTAAAAGTAGATACATAAAAATGCAAGAATTTTTGCATCGCTTTTGACACGAATCAAGTTTGTATAATTTTATTGATATAAATCAACATGCAAGGCCTCTTTGGTTGATTTACATCAAAGACAAAAAGAGCTTGCTATGGCATAATTGACAGCATAGCAAGCTCTTGGAAAACTATTAGTTCTTTTGTTCTAAGTCTATTTTTAAATGCAATTCTTCTAATTGCTTTGGATCCAATTCTGCCGGTGCGTCAAGCATAACGTCACGTCCGCTGTTGTTCTTTGGGAATGCGATGCAGTCGCGGATAGAATCAAGACCTGCGAGCATGCTTGTGAAGCGGTCGAGACCGAAAGCAAGTCCTGCGTGAGGTGG
>CAZZNO010000042.1:8199-20447 GCA_964655685.1 uncultured Prevotella sp. | reverse complement strand
AATCTATGTATTGGACAAAACAGCTTCAGTAATATCAGAGATAGATAATTATATTGAGACTGTTCCTTATTTTATATTCCATTAAAATATAACTTGGCAGTGCTATCGATAACTGTGTTTAATCTTTTTTAAAAAGAAGGCTGGGGTGCAGGGTATTTCGGCTTTTATTGCTAATTTTGTGGATACAACATTTTAAACACCTTAAGAACTTAAATTATGTTGAGAAAGTATTTTCTAATGGCAGGACTGGCAGCCATTGCTGTACAGACTGTTGACGCGCAGGAGAAGAAATACCCTGAGCAGATGCCGATGAAGCCAGAGATGACCGAGTATTGGACCCCACAGCCAAAGATTGTTACCCCGGGCGACCCTAAAACCAACAGTGCCCCATCAGACGCTATCGTGCTTTTCGACGGCAAGAATCTTGATGCCTGGCAGAGCCATGACGGCAGTCCTGCCAAATGGACTGTCAAGGACGGTGTAATGACCGTGAACAAGCGGGGCGGAGACATACTCACCCGACAGAGTTTCGGCAGCTACCAGTTACACATAGAGTGGTATGTGCCAAAGGGTATCACAGGATCCAGCCAGGCGCGAGGCAACAGCGGCGTTTTCATGCAGGACAAGTATGAGGTGCAAATTCTCGACTGCTATCAGAACGAAACCTATGTTGACGGCATGACGGGCAGTATATACAAGCAGACTCCGCCATTGGTCAATGCCATGCGTAAGCCGGGCGAATGGAATGTCTACGACATCATTTATACCGCGCCGGTCTTCAAGGCAGACGGCACTTATCTTTATCGCCCACGTGTGACGGTAATCCAGAATGGCATAGTCTTGCAGAACAACACCGAGATTCTTGGTACAACCGAGTACATTGGACTTCCGAAGGTTGTCAAGCACGGTAATGGCCCGATACGGTTGCAAGCACATGGCGACCCAAGTGCGCCCATCAGTTTCCGCAACATTTGGATTCGCCCGCTGGATTAACAAAGACTTTGCAATGCAGGCTGTTTGTTTGCCTGCATCTTAAGCGGAGATTTCTTTTTGCATGAAAAATTAGGGTAATTATTGTTTACATTACCCTCTCTGAGAATCGCGTATTTGCAACGAGACAATGGTTCGTTCGCAAATACGCGATTCTCAGCTAAGGTTGCAATCTATTGACTAACAACGGGTTGTAAAAATATAACAATATAAGCTATTTCTGACTATCTTCTTTACGGCGTAAAGGTGGGACGTTTACGGCGTAAACGCCTCTTATGTACGCCGTATTTGTCACTCATATACGCCGTAGAGACGTTGCAAAACCGCCGTACATACGACTTACGTTCGGCGAATGTGCATCCTTTGTAGGGCGTACGTGGTCACAGGTCACGTTTTTCTTCATTTTTTAGACCTATTTTGTATGCCCCTGTTTTTTGTCAGTTTTCTTTAATGTTTGCCCATTATCAGCTGATTTTGAGAAAATATTTTCAGCTTGGGCATGGCGTATATGCCGGCTTAAGCCGTCACAAGACTATAGTTTTCTTGCCCTTTGATATATACACACCTTTCGGCAGTGACTGTATTTGGGCTACATTGCTTGCCACCTTCTGCCCGCTGAGGTTATATATCGCCTTGTTGCTCCTTGCGCAAGCTTGTTGAAGATTAATGTCGGTGGTATTGTTCAAACCCACTAATATCCACTTTGCATTTGCGCCGTAGGTCAAGGCGTTTGACTTCAATCCGCCAAAGACAAGAGGGCTGGCTACGTCGTTTTTGGCTGCGTCGCTCCATCCGCTTGTGCTTTGGTCGTATTTTGCATACGTCAGTAGGTAGGTATTGCCTGACGGATTATCGATGTCTACTTTGCCTTTATTCCATGTGCCCCATGTGTATTCGATGTAAACAGAGCCGTCCTCGTCGCCTGTTGGCACAAGTTCCCATCCTGGAGTGTAATTGGTGCCCCACGAATTGGTTTTGGCGGAGCCATTCATGGATATATACACGGTGTTGCGTCCTTGCACACCCCACCCTGCCGGCCAGTCCTGGTCGGCTATGGTATATGTGCCATTGGTGTTTTCTGTCACTATTTGTGTTGTGGCTTCCTCCTTGGCTACAAGCTCCGGCGTGTCCGGCTGCTTCAGGGCTCCGCCGGTCTTTATGTATTTCTTCTGTCCTACGTTGTACAGGTAGAACTTAGAGTCATCCTGTGATGCCAAAATGCCGCTTCCGTCAAGAATGTTCCACGACAGGTCAAGCCCCTCGTCGGGTGTAATAGCGTCGAAAGCGGGAGCGTCGGCAGACTGTGTGCCGGACGTTATTATGCGTATGCCGTCCACAGCAGGCATGTCGTCGCCACTTATCGCAATGACATTGTCGCCGTCTTCAAACTTTGCGGTAACAATCAGGTAGCCGCCTGTCTCGCTGACAGCCTTAGTGCTTCCGCCTTTGGGGCAGTATACGTCGCCATAGGAAATATTGCCCACCTTTACGTTAATCCATTTATCAGAATTGCAGGTATATTTTATCAATATGTCATATACGCCTGCTCCCGGCTTTTCTTTATAGGTGTATGTGTTGCCATTTTTATATCCAGCGTTGAAAGTGCAATTTGCCATCTGCACCTTGTTGGTGATGTGCCCATAGCGATAGCCGATGCCGAATTTGGCTCCACTTACATTGTTAATCCAATTGTTGAACTCGCCGTGCTGGGCTTGGTAAAGGGCGCGCTGCCCCTGCACGTACATTCCTATTGCCGCCCCGCCATGTCCGCCAACGTCGGTCTGGTTCTTTGAGGCATAAGCAAAATGGTAGAGGCTTTGCGACATGGAAGCCATGAAGCGAGCGTATTGCAAGAAGTTGTCATAGAAGTAAGTACGATAACGTGGTTCAAGTTTATCTTTAAGCTTGTCGGCACGATAGAGAACGTCGGTGAAACGCCTTGCCGAATTGCCCATGCCGCTGATGAGCTCGTTGAGTTCATTGTCGTGATTGCCGATATTGAACCTGCCGTTATCGAAGAAGTTAATCTTGCCGTTGCCGAAATTGTTTCTTATGTCAGAGAAGGCTTGTGCATAGCGCAGGTCTTGGAAAACATATTGGCGGGGCATGTTTTGGAAGTCAGACTTGTGCTGATTCCAGTAGCTGTAATAGTAGTCGCGATACAGTTGCGCAATGTCTCGCGCATGCTCTTTGCCAAAATACATGGCGCAATACTTTACAAGGAAGTTGTCGGTTTTATAGTTGTCCCAATCCCAAAGCATCGATGCGTTGGCACTTGCTTCCATCATGTATTCACGCAGGTTGCCCATGTTGACAACGCTGAACTGCAGTGGAGCCTTTGACATGGCATAGCGGTAGTTGTATTCCATCTTCCAAGGGCCCTCGGCAGGAGCAAGGTGTGAGCCCGTCGACGTAAACTGGAAGTTCATGTAGAGCCCCACCTTTACATTATTGTTAGTGTGGTTGCGCAAGTCTTGTGCAGGATAGTGGTCGCGGCGTGCGCAAACATAAGTCCAAAGGACATTGCTTGCCGATGGAGGTTTCAGATAACCCTTTGCCAACAAGTTGCTTAGCTCATTGTAGAAAGTCATCCTCACGAAAGGATTGCTTTCGCCTGTAGAGGTTTTCACCATGTCATACATCTTCTGTGTCATGGCGTTTATGATGTCAGCGCGTGTCTTGTCGTCGCCCGGATCACCGCTCACCTTTATATTCTTGTCTCCGTTCTCCCACCAAGCATGGTCGCCTGAGCCGCGGAAACCAATGAGCCATATATATTCTATGTTGGCTTTATTGACACAGTCAATGCAATGCTGCCAAAACTCGTAAATGTTCTTCTTGCCTTCTTCGGTGGCAATGGTAAGTTCCGGTGCCGTGGTTTTCTTGACGTTATTCCAATACTCGTTCCAATGGACAAAGCCGCCAGCCAATGGTGTGTGGTGGTGTGAGGTCATGACAAGTCCGAACCTCTGAATCCTCATGCAGTCGTCGTCCAAGCCAATGGTGCCGTCAAAACGCACGCCGCCTTCTGCCTCTACACAGTTCAGCTTCAGTCGCAGTATGGTTTCCAGCCAAGCCTCCTTATGCGATGTGTTGTTTTTCAACCAAGGGACGAACAAATCAGCATCGTTTGGGAACCATGCGCGATAGCGCACACGTGGCGAACTAAAAAATGCGTCATAATCGTTGGGAACGGTGATAGACTCATATTTTTCGGGCACCCAGCTGCACCAATACCACAATGGCGGCACGCCAAGTATTTTTTCAGCAAAAGTATATATGGCATATATGGTGCCGCGCATGTCTTTGCCATACAGATATATACGGTTATGGCTTGGGTCGGCAAAGACACGGTGAGACTCGAAACCGTCGAGCGGCTTCTTGGTTGTCAATAGGTCGGTTGCGCCTGGTTTGTTGTCTTGAACAATGCATATCTCAACGCCTGAGCCTGTAGGTGCGCCTATTTCCGGCGTAAACTCCATTACTTTGTTAATATCCTTGGCAAGTGTCTGTGCTGCAAGCCTTACAGGTTGGTCTACATTGTCTTGTACAGCTATACGAAATTCATTTTTCTTAAGGGACATTGCCTGTGCATTGACTGCAAAAAGGGTAAATAAGGCAGTCAATAGCATAAACATTCTCTTTTCCATGCTATTTTATGTGTTGTGTGTTTTAGTCAAGAATTACTTTTTTGCCATTATGAATGTACAATCCTTTTTCAGGTGTATCTATTCTTATTCCTTTAAGATTATAATATGTGTCATCAGTCCTTGAAATGGTAGCACTGTTAATGGCTGTTGAGCTTTCAGAAGGAAGCACGTCTATATTGCCATTTCCCACAGGCAAGACAAGCCATCTCGCAAAGTCGCCGTGGGCTGAGCGGTTCGACTTTATGTCGGCGTAGACGCCTTTTGACGTGACATCATTCTTTCCGGAGCTGCTCCAGTTGTTTGTGCCAAGTGCCCAGTCGCCATAAAAGAGGTTGTACGACTTGTTAGATGGGTTGTCAATGTCGAGTCGTCCTTTTGTCCAGTTGCCCCAAGTGTATTCTATGTAGACAGAGCCGTCTTCTTCGCCTGTTGAAATGAATTTCCACCCGGGAATGAGAGTTGTTCCCCAAGAGTTTGTCTTTGAGGAACCGTTGTTACTCTCATATATCGTGTTGCGGCCTTGTACGCCCCAGGCTTGTGGGGCATACTCAGGGTCGCAAATCAGGTAAGTGCCGTTCTCTTGTTTTATTAAAACGTTGGCAGTGCGTTCGCTCTCCTTTGCAAGCGCTGGCGAATCGGGGTTCTTGGCAAGCCCACCTGTCTTTATCCACTGCTTTGCGCCGACGTTGTATATATAGAATTGGTTGGCGGTATCGTCTTGATCATCTATAGTGCCGCCGGCGTTAGGATTGTTTGGGATTGGTATTATTGTTGGTATATCATTGTCCTCAAGGGCAGGTGCGCCAACATGATAATAATATAAAGCCACATAATCCAAATTAGGCGCGGCTCCTTCCGGATTGCTGAACGTAATGCTGTTGTTGCCTTTCTTCAAGTAGACATTCATGACAACGGCTCTGCGCTTGCTGGCATCCAATGCGCCTGTCTCGCCGAAATAGTGGGTTGCAGAGTAGCCGTTGGCTGATACGTCCATGCGTCTGCCTTGGTTTGTCATGTAGAATATGCGCATAGAGTATGTGCCTTCTACTGGCGCGTCATAGTTAAGCGTAAGGGTCATTCCGGAAGGAATCTCTACTCGTTTCTGCCCGGAAGCGTTGGCATCATTCACAATGTTTCCGCCATTTCCGCTTTCAGCCTCTATTGTATTGTTGGCTTCGCCTACATACCAAACAGCCTTGTCTATGATGTTTTCGCCACTGTATGTGCCCATGACTTCTATTATGTTTGCGCCGTTTGAAAGGCTTACTCCGTCTTTCTTGTAAAGCTTGACAGCTGCATTGTCAGAAACCATGTCCTGCCATGAGCCGCCATTGACCCTCAGCTTCAGGTTCAGGCAATTGGAATATGCCTTTACGGTGACACTGTTGTTTCGAGACAAGAAACGGCGGCTCTTTATGTGCACTACTCCGAATTTGGCAAGGCTGGCTTGGTAAACAAAATAAGCGTCCTTCTTTATGCCCCTGTCATGGGTCACGAGTCCTTTGTCGTTTATTCCAGCCTCGTCGCCTTCGTCCCTGCCGTCACTTGCAAAGTCGAAAGCAGCCCAGGCGGCTGTTGCCCAGAACCATTTAGTCTTGCGTATTACGCTCCAATGCTGCTCATGTGAATATGCCTGGTATTCCTCAGGATGGTCGGGACTGCCGCTGGCTGAGCCGCCGGTGTCGCTGTTATTGTGCCTGAATGGACTGCCGCCGGCACCGTACTCGCTCATTGCAATAGGCTTTGTTGAAGTGTTGTTGACAGTAGTCATGCGGTTCTCGAAAGTACTTGCTATGCTATTGCGGCTGCCTTCATACCAGCCAACATATTTGTTTACGGCAATGACATCAGGCACAGCCCATTCGCCATAGTTCTTGATATTGTCTTCTCCGGCTTTGTCGTGTGCAAGCGTAGTCAGTCGTGTGTCATCCTCAGAATGAGCCAGATTGTTCAAAGCCTTTATGACTGTTACGACATCTGCGCCTCTGTTCTCACGCCGTATTTCATTGCACAACCCCCAAAAGCATACAGAAGGATGGTTGTATTGCTGACGTATGAGCTCATAAAGCTGTGTGGCTGCATTTTGCTGGAACGTGTTTTGGGCATTTGCATTGCTCATATAGTCAATTACCGGTATTTCAGTCCAACATATAATGCCGACCGAATCACAGTAATTGTAGGTATAGTCGCCGTGTTGGTAATGTGATATGCGCACGTAGTTGGCTCCAGAATTTCGTATAATTTGCAAATTACGCAACCTGTCAGCATCCGTCAGGGCGCGTCCCTTGTCAATATATTCTTCATGGAAAGCAAAGCCGCGGAGTGGATAGCTTTTTCCGTTGAGCATGAAGCCGTCTGTCTTGCTTACGCTATAATAGCGTAGTCCGAGGGGTTGCACAGAGCTGTCCACTTCTTTATTGCCCTGTTTTAAGGACACTACTACACGGTAAAGATACGGATCTTTTGTCCCGTTCCAAAGATGCGGATTGTTGATTGATAACGTAGATGTGATGTCTGCATTACCATTGGCATCTACAGTAACTGTATTTGATTTCTCCGTCACCCTTTTCCCCTCACGGTCGTATACAGTAACTTTTGCTGTTGCTTTTTTTGAGCTGCTGTTGCTGTTGCGGACACGTGTGGTCACGTCTATCTTTGCAGACGATTCGCTTACCTCATATTGACGGACTTTGATGCCTGGAGAAGCTATGTCAGCTGCCTCATTTACCAAATAGCTGTTTTTCGCAATATGGTTGGTTGGGGCTATGTGCATGTTATTGGCAATAATAAGCCTTATGCTGCGCTGTATGCCGCCGGAGAAAGTGAAATCAGCCTGACGTGGCGGAGCTACAACATCTTCATTGTTGACTTTTATGGCGATAAGGGCTTTTTCTCCTGGCTTGACATAGTTTGTAATGTCATACGTAAAATGCGCATAACCTCCAATATGCTTGCCTGCCAGTGTTCCGTTCACGTATACATACGTAGTCATATTTGCGGCTGCAATGTCTACGTAAACGCGGTTGCCGCTGGCAGATGTCGGTATGTCTACAAGCTTCCTGTACCAGCCGTCGCCACGACGATAGTTGCCTCCGCCATCTTGTCCGTCGATGGCATTCCATGTGTGTGGTATGTTGACATCGGCCCATGAACTGTCATCGAGAGATGCACTTTGCCCATTAGCAACGCTTCCTGGAAAAAACTTCCATTTTTTGCCAATGTCTACGTAGTCTTTGCTATATGCGTTTACCATTGAAAAGCATATCAGCAGTAGCAGTATAATCTTTTTCACCTTGTAATATATATTTGATTTTCCTTCTATTTTCAATATTTATTTTACTAAGAACTTACGCTTGTTTCTTATTACAAGTCCTTTATAACCAGGCTTAATCCTTTGTCCTGCCAAGTTGTATGTTTCATTGTTTGCTGCAATGTCATTCGTCTGGTTCTGATTGTTGGTTTTGTCATCAGCAATGATTTCTTTTATGCCTGTTGGGACAAAGCCGTGGCGTATGGTTATCTTGTCAATATATGGACAATCTTCATGTTCGCTGCCAATGAGTATTGTGTTTTCACCTGCCGTCAAATTGACGTTTACGATGAGTGTGTCTACGCCATAACGTACTTTGTTGCCAACGCCATTGCCTTTTGACAGCATGGTCACTGGTTCCCCGTCATTAACCTTTATAGTAACATTCTTGTCCTCTTTTGACATGCAGAAGACTTGAAGGTTGTATATTCCGCTTGATTTTTGCGTAACATTAAATTTCAGCCAGTTGCCATTGCCTATGTTGCCGACAGTTTTTGATCCAGAACTCTGTGTATCGTTCTTTATTTCTGGTGAGCCAATAAATTCAGCCTTTTCCGCTTCAATGTCAGTTGTTCCAATATTCTTTATGTAGTCAATTAGAAATTTAGCAAGTTGCTCGGCTATCATTGTCATGCCATTTTCTGTTGGATGCACGCCGCTTGCTCCCCCACCCTGGTATTTTGGAATGTCACGCATTTCAAAAGTAGGCATCCCATAATGGTCCATTATTGTACGTATGGAAGCTTTCATTTCATTTGGCAACGCGTCGTTCATCATAAATACGAGTACGGCATCGGGATGCTGCACTCGCAATGTAGATACCACATACGCCAGAGCTGGGCGGAAGTATTTATAGTCGGGGTCGTCGTCAGTGAAGCCGTCCCATTTGTATGAGCCAAGCATGTTGGCAGTGTTCTTATCGTTTGTTCCACCTTCTATTATAATAAGGTCGGCGCCTTGCTTCATTTTCGTGACCCTATTCACAAACGACGGTGTTTTCACGGTGCCGCTATGGTTGAGACCAATGTAACTCACGCAAGAGCCGGATATAGAGTTGTTTTGTTTGAGTGAAGCTCCAACCATTTCTTGAAACTTCCACCACCAAGTCTGCTCCACTTTTTGAATGTCATCGTTAGGATACCACGTTCCATTGTCGTTTACACCACCAGTATCGAGGTAGCCTTTGAACGTAGAAAAGGAGTCACCAAGAATGCTGTAAGACGGAAACATCTCACCTATCTTGTAGGCTTCGGCAAGGTATTGATAGTTGTCTTTAATAGTAAATTTATCTATCGTCACTTTATTGTCTTCCGTAGTTACGGAAATGGTATTATAACCTTTTTTCAGTTCAAGAGGTATGGTTATGGCAGAGAACTTGTCACCAGTGTTTCCACATTTTATTATATAGGCTTGCCCGTTTATAATAATTCTCAAACTAAAATCATCGTCTGCCTTGTAGGTCACGGTGAAGTCATAGTTTTCTGCCTTTTGCGTGACATATCCAAGATGCAAAGAATCCGTATTCCCGTAAATATTTACTGCGGATTTATTTGAAGCGCCTGTTTCTGTGACATCAGAGATTTTGGCGCCAGTCTTCACAGCGTGTTCAGCCTCGTAATTGCCATTTTGCCAAATGTTCATCTCGATGAGTGGAATAAGTACACCTTCCATCACGAGGTAGCCTGCGCGGCTTGGGTGCAAGTGGTCAGTATGGTTTGCGCGACCACGGTATTCCGGCTTCATCTCGTTATATTCGGTGTCGCTCATCTTCAATGCATCAAAATAGTTGCAAAAAGAATAGCCATTGTCAGCACACCATTTTTTTATTTTAGTGTTATATTGCCTATACTTGTCTACCGTACTTTTGCTCCATCCTGAAGGGTTGATAGTTGCCATTATGGGTTTTATGCCTGCTTTGATAGCCATTTCCGCCATCTTCACGTTGTTGGCATACACATCGTCAACAGAAGTGCCGGCATTGAGGTCATTCACACCTCCGGCTATGACACACACCAAAGGATGCATATTGATTACGTCCTTTTGGAAGCGGTTTACCATAGATGGTGTTTTCTCGGCTGCTATTCCACGGTCAAGCGCGCCATTCTCAGTGAAGAATTCTTTGTGGTTGTTGACATCGTGCCATTGCCAATACTCGGTAATGGAATTACCCATCATGACCACACGCCGGCTGCTTTGAGGCAGACGGGCATCAGTGTCGTTATTCCACTTTGCAGCTTGAGCATTGCCACTAAACATGAGCATAGGCAGGAAAGCAAAAATAGACTTTCTGATAAATCTTGTAAATGATCCAATCATAGCTAAGTTTTGAGTTATTTTTATTTTATGGTGCAAAAGTATCAAAAATTACGTCCTTGCGCTTTATAAATATGTGACAAAAATGTGCAATAATCTCTTTATAGGCCAAAAATCGTTATTTTAATAAGAAAAAAGAACATCTATGTCATAAAATCATACAAGAAATATGCTCGTTTTTATTTACTTTTGCAACATAAAACTTAGACGAACTATGCTAAATCATGTCGGCAAGTAAATATTAACAGATAAAAATTTTATATGGACACACACAAACCTTTGTTGGCACTCGCTTTTTTAATTACCAGCATTTCGGTGTTTGCGCAGCCAAAAGAGGGGGAGAGCCTGGTCCCACAGACGCCATCGGCAGCTCCCGACTATTTTTGCACATGGAATGTTCAAGGCTATGTGGACAATTATAATTCCATTCGTGGCAACATGACCGAAGATTACATGTTTGGTACAGGCAAGTGGCAAAACTGGCTTTCCTTTTACCCTAAAGTGAGACAAGATTTATATTTTGTCATGGATGATTCATGGGACATTCCCAAGAAGGACAAAATAAATAAAAATACAGACCCTGATTTAGGAACAATAGAGGTAAACACAGAACGTTTCCCTTCATTCACCGGCACACCTTTTGAAAGGCTGCGCCACCTTGTAGACTCTGTAAAGTCATACGGCTGGAAAGGACTTGGCGGATGGATATGCGCGCAAAAGGCATCCAGTGTTTCCATGAACGACACAGATTTCTGGCGCGAGAGGCTGGAAACCGCAGAAAAGGCAGGCTTTGCATATTGGAAAGTGGACTGGGGACACCAAAGCAGGGATGACAATTTCCGCAAGAACCTGTCAAATTGGGGCCGTAAATATGCCCCCAATATGTATATTGAGGCAGCCATGAAGACAAACTATATCAAGTTTGCCGATGTATACCGCACTTATGATGTGGAAAACATAATAGCTCAGCCTGTGACAATACAGCGCATAGCAGAGCTTCTGCCTTTGAAAAAAGAAGGTGATGCAAAAGGTATAATCAATTGTGAGGATGAGCCGGAGATAGCCGTGGGCTTGGGATGCGCTATTGGCGTGATGCGCCACCCTTTTGTCGGCAAATGGCCCAATGGACAGACTGATTATGCGTTTCCAGAAGTAGGACGCAATTACAAAAAGCGTCTTGACGAGGTCACACGTGGCGTGAGATGGCATCGCATAGCCGAGCCTTTCGGTGTTGATAACGATTGCAATATTGACGAGGTTAAGTTGGACGACTATTGGACTTACCAAGACCATGAGTCATGGCAAAACCACAAGGTAGGTGAGAAAATCAAAGCTTCAGCGCCTGCGCGCATTAGCCGGTGCATGCCCTTGCCCGTGACCAACGATACAACGTCGCTCCGCCCATACCTCTTGGCATCCAAATATCCTAACGGAGCCGTAGCGGTTGTGGTGATAGGTCGCACCATCGACAGAAGTTACAGAGTACGCAAAGTTGATGTGTCGATAGAGGCAGAGAGCTGGTTGAAACCTTTAGGCATATTCGGATATTACAAGTCACTGACTGTCAATTTCCGCAATTCGCTCAAATCTCCTTCCCATACAAGAGTGTGGGCACAAGACCTTGCAGGCGAAACTCCAGTTGAGATTACAGACAAGGTGGAGATAACTCAAAACTCATTGACTATCCCAGGAAATGTTATACAGCAAGTAGGCCTTATGGCAAAGACAAAAAATGACTTGTCAAGTCCTGGCTTGGTTGTTCAAGTCTATGGTGAGGAAATTGATGGGACTGCTTCTGTAGACATTCCATCGGCAACGAAAGATAATAACACGGCATGGTATAATCTGCAAGGCGTGAGCGTTTCGATGGACGACCGCTCATCATTGCCCAAAGGCATATACCTGAATAATGGCAACAAGTTATTGATAAGATAATAAAAGTATTGATTGATAAAAATAATAGATGATTTAAAACTATAAAAAAA
>CAZZNO010000042.1:2012-8099 GCA_964655685.1 uncultured Prevotella sp. | reverse complement strand
TCACATCCGCAAAAGGCGCAATGGAGATTGACAATGAGAACATGCGCATAGTGCCCGAAATCGACGCTACATGCCACTTGCAGCAGCCACGTAGCTTTGTGACCTCTTATGAGGAAGAATACAAGACCAAGTCTCTTTCCACATGGGAAGGCGAAGGCTCGCTTGCCACGCTGCCCGCCCTGCTGTCAGGAAGCGGCGACCGCCAGTTGCTCATAGGCGAGAGCGGCGTTGACGACTATCCACGCATGTTCCTCCGTGGCACGAAGGACGGCATAGAAGCTACATTCCCGAAAGCACCGCTGAAGTGGGAGCCGTCAGGCGACCGTGGCGAGAAGATTACCCAGGAGGCTTCATACATAGCTAAGGTGAGCGCACCGCGCCAGTTGCCTTGGCGTTGGGTTGCCATTACCGACTCTAAAGGACTTGTCGAGCAGACCATACCCGTACAGCTCGCGAAGAAATCAGTGCTTGGCGACACGTCATGGATTAAGCCCGGACAGGTGTCTTGGGAATGGTGGAACGGAGCCACGCCTTACGGCACGGACGTAGACTTCAAGACAGGTAACAACTACGAGACATATAAATACTATGTGGACTTCGCTTCGCACTATGGCATTAAATATGTCCTTCTTGATGAAGGTTGGGGTCAGTCAGTAAAGGATCCGTTCACTCCTAAGAAGGAGATGCAGCTGCCCAAGCTCATTAGCTATGCCAAGAGCAAGAACGTAGAGATTGTCCTTTGGTTGTCATGGCTCGCTGTCGAGCAGCACTTTGACGAGCTGTTCAAGACATACGCATCATGGGGCATACCAGCTGTGAAGATTGACTTCATGGACCACAGCGACCAGTGGATGGTGAACTATTACAAGCGTGTGGCTAAAGAGGCTGCCAAATATCATATGATAGTCGACTTCCACGGATCGTTCACACCGGCAGGCCTTGAGCAGGAATATCCAAATGTTATTTCCTACGAGGGCGTGCGTGGTTTGGAGCAGATGGGCGGTTGCCGTCCCGACAACTATGTCTACTTCCCGTTCATGCGTAACGCCGTTGGACCTATGGACTTTACACCGGGCGCAATGAACAACTACCAGCCAAGCAAATATCGTGCTGACAGGCCTAACTCTGGTGCCATCGGCACACGCGTGAGCCAGCTGGCAATGTATGTTGTTTTCGAGAGCGGCGTGCAGATGCTTGCCGACAACCCCACATTATATTATAAGAACGACGACTGCACGAAGTTCATAGCCTCTGTTCCCACTACTTGGGATGAGACAAAGTGCTTGGCAGCCGAAGTGGGCAAGTATGTTGTAGTTGCAAAACGTAAGGGCAACAAGTGGTTTATTGGCGCGCTGAACAACGGCGAGACCGACCGCACCGTAAAAGTTGACCTAAGCTTCCTTGGCAATGGCAAGAAGTACAAGCTCAACGCTTTCAAGGACGGCGTGAATGCAGACTACCAGGCTATGCACTACGTCAAGGCTAACGCCGACGTAGACGGCAACTCCTCCGTAGAGATTAGCATGGCAAAGAACGGCGGATGGGCTGCATCCATTGAGTGATGATATTATTCACATTACACAAACAATAATGAACATTAAGACAACGGCGTTGGCACTGCTGCTTCTTGCAAGTGCCAATGCAAACTCTCAGGGCCTGAAACTAAGGCCAAACAATATTGACAAAATCGTAAAAGCCATGACCCTTGAGGAGAAAGCTCACCTCTTGGTTGGCGGTGACAATTTTGATGCCAATGGCAAGAAGGTGGAACTCGTGAGGGGTGCCGCCGGCGAGACCCACTCCATCCCCCGCCTTGGCATTCCGGCTGTGGTTCTTACCGACGGGCCGGCAGGTGTGCGCATCTCGCCTACCCGAAAGGGCACGCAGCAAACCTACTATGCCACTGGCTTCCCTGTGGGTACTGCATTGGCATGCACATGGAACACGACTCTTGTCAATGACATAGGTAAGGCGATAGGCAATGAAGTGCTCGAATATGGTTGCGACGTGTTGCTTGCACCAGCTTTGAACATACAGCGCACGCCGCTTTGTGGACGCAACTTCGAGTACTACTCTGAAGACCCTGTCCTGTCCGGCTACATTGCGTCAGCCTATGTCAATGGTGTCCAGTCAAACGGCGTTGGCACCAGCATAAAGCATTTCGCTGCAAACTCGCAGGAAACCAACCGTATAAATGTAAACGAGGTTATCTCGCAGCGTGCATTGCGCGAAATCTATCTGAAGGGTTTTGAAATCGCTGTGAAAAAATCTAATCCCTGGACCGTGATGTCTTCATATAACAAGATAAACGGTACATGGACACAGTCGAGCGCGCCGTTGCTTAAGACCATCCTTCGTGGCGAATGGGGTTTCAAGGGTTTGGTGATGACCGACTGGACCAATGAGCGCCGCACAAGCTATGACCGTGTGTCGGCTGGCAACGACCTTCTTGAGCCCGGCCACGATTGGCAGGAAAAGGACATTATAAATGCCGTCAACGATGGCAAACTCTCTATGGAGGATGTCGACGCACGTGTAAAGGGAGTGCTGGAGATGGTAGTGAAGACTCCTCGCTTCAAGGGCTATAAATACAGCGACAAGCCCGACCTGAAGCTACATGCGCAAACGGCACGCCAGAGTGCAGCAGAGTGCATGGTGCTGCTTAAGAACGACAATGGCTCGCTGCCTCTGAAGAACACAAAGACAGCTGCTCTGTTCGGTAAAGCCGCCTATGACTTCATTGCCGGCGGTACAGGCTCCGGCGACGTTCACAAGCAGTACGTCGTGAACCTCCTGCAAGGCCTTTCCAATGCAGGGCTGTCCGTAAACAGCGAGCTTGCCAGCTTTTATGAGAACAGCAAGCAGTTTGTGCCAAACAACAAGCTCATTGAGCGTCAGGCGCAGCTCAACGACGTTGCAATCGTGACCATTGGCCGTCAGGCTGGTGAGGGCGGCGACCGCAAGGTGAACAACGACTTCAATCTCAGCAACGACGAGAAGAAGACGTTGCAGGACATCTGTAAGGCTTTCCACTCACGTGGCAAGAAGGTCATCGTGGTGCTGAACATGGGCGGCGTGATAGAGACTGCAAGCTGGAAGCAGGAGCCCGATGCAATACTGATGGCATGGCAACCCGGTCAGGAAGGTGCCTACACCGTAGGTGAGATACTGACTGGCAAGATCAACCCGTCGGGCAAGCTCAGCATGACATTCCCCAACGACATCAAGGACATACCTGCCATTAGCAACTTCCCCTCTGGCATTGACGACAAGCATGGCGACCCACGCCGCAACATCGACTACACGCTCCATCAGGAAGGCATCAACATAGGCTACAGGTGGTTCACCACGGCAGGCAAGGACGTATCCTATCCGTTCGGCTACGGGTTGAGCTACACCACTTTCGAATATGGCAATCCTGTAGTGAAAGCCACGAAGGACGGATTCAAGGCTTCTGTCACAGTCACCAATACGGGAAATGTAGAAGGTAAGGAAGCCGTGCAGGTGTATGTCTCTGCTCCAAAGGGCACGCTTGAAAAGCCCGTGCGCGAGCTAAAGACCTTCGGCAAGACAAAGTCGTTGAAGCCCGGCGAGAGCGAGACTCTTACGTTTGAGGTAAAGGCATACGACCTTGCATCGTTCAACGAGGGCGCAAGCCAGTGGGAGACCGACAAGGGCGACTATGACGTACAGTTCGCCGCATCAAGCACCGACGTGCGCGCCCATGCCGCTTACAAGCAGGCAAAGGCACTCTCATGGAAAGTGAACGATGTCATGCGTCCCGACCGTAAACTCTAATACGCATAGTAAAGGCATGCCTTCACTGATTCTTGTTGGTATTAGCATACCACAGTAGGCATGCCTTCATTACTTCCCGTTGACATTTGCATAACCCAGTCGCATAGCTGACTATTATTATCTCAAAGCGCTTATAAGAAGCTCCAAATCTTCATAATCTAACTAAAAAATTTTACAAAAAGTAAAAAATCAAGACAACGGGAAATGGTGAAATAGAGTGGGATTGGTACTAAAAAGGCGATGCTTGGGCATAAAGGAATGGCTCCAACTTAAGAGCTGCGCCATCTTTACGCCGTAAATTTATGTTCTGTACGCCGTAAAGCATGCTTCTTGCCGCCGTAATTGTTATTGGTTTACGCCGTAATTATCCCACCTTTACGCCGTAATGACAGGGCAAAGACGACAGCCGTTTTTGCCCTGTTTTCATATAATGTTGATTACTAACCATTTGCGAATTTCCTCATAATTTCAATATTCGCAACCAAAAGATTACTTGAACGTTTTAAGGCTGCTCACAGAGGGGGTGCGCATGATTTTATATTGACACAGTGCCCGCCTAATTAACGGCTTGCATTGTCCGTTTTCCCAAGATTTGAGGAAAGCTAATTGCACGATGCCTTTATTATTTGCTTTTCTTTCTCAAACTCTATAACGACCTTTTGCTTTAACTGGAAGAATTGGGCGAGCCATGCATAAAGATATTCGTCGGGACCAGGAAGCTTAGTCGAAATTAGGAGGTCTGCCTTTGAATACACAATCATTTTGTTGTTCTCCTTGTCTATCGAATATACAGCTGTACAACTTTGCTCTACATTTGCAGAGTTTATCGCCTTTTGCATGCACGATATTTCCTCAAGATTGTCTAAAGAACAGTTATACCAATTTATGTCAATAACCCTTACCCATGATGTGTCTTTGGACGATGAGAGCCAAAAGGATTCACCTTGATACTCAAAAAATATTGTGCCGTCATCGTTCTCTTGGCATTTGCAGTTGAGTTTCTTCAATACTGCCCTCATTAGTGTCGGCGTGTCCATGTCTTTATATTCGTTGTTATCCAAAGCGTCTTCTGTTGGTACTTCTATAGTCGGTACAGTTCCGCCAACAGCTTTTGTCATTCGTTCTTCTTTCGACTCGTCATCTTCATTGCTGTTTATCTGTACCAGATGCCAGATAATCAGCGCTACTGCGATTACAACTATCACTATTGTTGGTTCCATAATGTTTTATGTTTTGGTTATATACTTTTTTCAGTTCTTTCATGAAATGCTTGTACTCCTTATCCGTAATGTCTACTTTTGGCGCAGTCTTCTGTTCCGGAAATCTCTTGTTCCATGCATCTCGTACTCTTTTATGAGTGGTGATGTTACTCAGGGGTATATTGTATTTCCGAATGATTGGCAACAAGTATTCTATTGCACTACTGATTTGTTTCTCTGTCAATGGATAATTGCAAGTATTGCCTTCAAACTCAATGCCAATGGTGAAGTTGTTGCAATACCTCTTTCCGTTCATGTACGATTTTCCCGCATGCCACGTAATGGCTGTAGGCGGTGCCAATACATAGCGTGCACCGTTACTACCAATTACGACATGCGCGCTTATTTCATTATTAGGGTTGTAACTAATGTCCATTTCGCAGCCGTAGTCTACTGTATGGTGCAATATGACTCCTTCTACACGATTGCGTCCAGGCGATACTTTTTTTGTTGGCATGTCATATACGCTGAATCCTTTTTTCGACACCGTGCGTTTAATCTTATTATTATTATTATTATTATCTCCTTCCCTATTACTGTCATAAGGCTCACTCTTTCCCTCCGGGAACTCCCATTGGTCACCAAAAAGCTTCTTGTTGTTATTGCATTTTGAGACGATGTTAGTGAGCAGTATTGTGAGCAGTATAATAAAGCATGCAGACAAGACCGACACAATGCGCTTCTCTTTTCTGGTCATCCTCTTACTTAAAATACTTTATCCTTATCACATTTTTTGCATTGTCAATCTCTACAGAGCCGAGGCGGGAAAGCACAGACTGACCGACGAGTAAGGAAGCTTTGAGGCTCTTGGATATGCTTGCCCTGACGTTAGTCAGCTCTGCATCGCCAAAAGTTACTTTCTTGAGATTAATAACAGTCTCGTCATTTGGATTGCCATTAGCATCAATAAAGGTATGGTCGCCGATAACATCGTCTTTCGACAAGTACCCGTTCTTCATCATGAATGAAGCTTCAACTTCTGACAACATCACAACACTTGACCCTGTATCGAGCAAGAAATTAAGTGGCA
>CAZZNO010000042.1:0-1912 GCA_964655685.1 uncultured Prevotella sp. | reverse complement strand
CATAAACCACTGTCCCCACGGGTGAACGGAATCTCACAGATGTGTTGTTCCTTGCCTGTTGTTTCAGCAGTGGTCGCTGTATCTGTAGTTTCCTCCTTTTCAAGTAGCTGAACCTTTTGCTTATACTCATTGATGAGAGCCTTAAAGTCATCACGATTTTTCAGCGCGTCGAGGTCGTTATCATTTTTAATATGCGTAAAGTCGCGATAACCTTTTTCCAATGACTTTTTCAAGAAAGACATCGACTTGTCATATTCTCCCATTCTGCAATAAAGGCATGCCGCGTCATAATACGCCCCGTTGTAGTCGGGAAGATGTGCTATTATGCTGTCTTGAAAAGCCTTAGCCTTGTCGTTCTCGCCCAAAGCCTGCAAAGCATATTGTGCGCAAGAGTTTTCCGTATATGTAGTGTCAAGTTCTACGACTTTCTTATAGTCTGCTGTGGCAGCATCGTTCAATCCTTTCTTCTTATAACAGTCGGCCCTGCCAAAGTAAGAATATGCGTTCTCGGGGTTTAATGTGATGGAGGTGGTATAATCGTCAATGGCATTATCCGTCTTATTGGTATTGTCCTCATAAAACGCACGTCGGTAATAGCCATTATAGTCATCAGGAGCTTTTTCAATATAAGTGGTTATAGTGGCAATGGCATCGTCACTTTGTCCGTTCTCATATTGATAATAACTCTTATACATAATATTATCAGCCTCATCCGGATTAATGGATATGGCTCGGTTGATGTAGTCTAAGGCGTAATCGTATTCTCCCAACTCAGAATAGCAATACGATATATTGTATAGTGTCACATCACTTGCAGTAATATCCTGTGATTCCTTGTAAGCTTTTATGGCATTGATAAAATCGTTATTGTTTTCATAAATGGTGGCTTGCAAATAAGGCCACATACCGCTTGTCTTGTCTTTTGCCTGCTGTACGCGCAGCTTGGTAAGCATTATGTCCTTTGCCGACGGCTCAAAATCTACCGCAAGATTCCATGCTATTCTGTTGTTGAAATTGATTGTCAAAGCTTTCACTATGTCATCCGAAGCTTCATAGTATTTGCCCATAGAAATATAAGCATCGGCACGATTGGAATACGCCATATCGTCATTTGGGTCAAGCGATATGACATAGTTGAACAAGTCAACCGCATTCTGATATTCTTTTCGGCAATCCGCATTTCTGCCTTTGCCTTTAAAGCCGAGAGTGTTTCCAGGCTCAATGGCTATGATTTTATCGTAGTCGGCATCAGAAAGGTCATACTCATTCTTGTTGTTATAATATTCTGCACGGTCGGACAAAGTGTTGATATTCTTTGGATTAGCCTTGAGAGAAGCATTCCAGTCGTTGAGAGCAAGATTGTCATGACCCAAATCAAGGTTTATATTCGCCCGCTTCCTGTAAGCATTGGATACCCACTCCTTGTCTTTCTTCAAATATTCTATTGCTTGGCTAAAATTATTCAGAGCGTTGCCTTTCTGGTTGTCTTTTTCATTGATAAGCCCCATCTGGTAATATGCATACCCGTTCTTGGGATGCTGTGCCACCTCCTTCTTGAAGTAGCCCATAGCACCATCCTCGTCGGGCTCGCTGGCATTTATCAACTCCATACCTCGCTGATAGTTGTAGCTGTTTTTCATTTCTTCCAGCTTCTGCGCAAAGGCGGAAACCGTTGCTGCCATCAAAATAATTGCGGCAATAGCCTTTCTTAATCTATACATATTTCTTTAGCTTTTTATAGTTTATGGATAAGAGGGGCGAAAGGTTAACAAGTTTCTTGCCTTTTTCATTTATCATTGCTTTCATTCTATCCAATATACCCATCCTTGTACAGTGTTATAACGGTTTGATTTTTACTTAAATCTTTTGGCATAATGCCCTGTAAAATACCAACTTGGAGTCTTGAAAGTTT
>CAZZNO010000041.1:0-20449 GCA_964655685.1 uncultured Prevotella sp. | reverse complement strand
TGCCGTTGTTGAGTGCTATGCGTGTCACCCTGTCCTCGGTATAAACGTGGTTGATGTCGTTTACGCTTACGGCATTGTAACCGTCACGGTAAGGCAGAAGGAAACGTTCACGGTAGCGGTAACCGCCATGCTGTACGGCATCGATGAGTTCACGAATTCCCTCACTTGTCTCCGACGCTTTTTCCGCTTTTTTTACCTTCTCAATGGCAGCGGAAAGTTCACGGCTCGCCTTGATATACGACTCCATATACATACTGTTGGAGTAGATACTTGAGACGAAGGCGGAAATCATGGCATAGATATAAACGCCCTTCAAGTGCAGCGACTCGCTGACTCCGCCGTCTATGCGGTCGAACAGGTTGACAAAGAGTATTGCCGTGAGGTTGTTGACAATGAAAAGCACGCACGCATTTACAATCATCCGCTTGTAAGGGTCGTGCATCGCAGGCATCACCTTATATATAATGTAGGAGTAGAGTAGGGAGAGGCCTGTGAAGATAAGGCACGTGATGACATCCTCTAAAAGATATAAAGGATGGTAGACATACTCCAACATACCGTTTGCGACATCTCCCTCGATAAGCGCCCACAGTATGTTGTAAAGTACGAAAATGACGACAAAGAGCAGAAGAAAGTTCTTCCAGTTGAATAGACGGGTCTTCATATATAAACAAAAAATCCGCGAATGCCTATTTTGAGGCATTTGCGGATAATGGAATACTATGGATCTTTAGTATGCGCTCTTGAATTCTTCCAAGAAACGGGTGTCGTTTTCGGAGAATAGGCGCAAGTCGTTGACACCGTATTTCAAATTGGCAATGCGTTCCACACCCATTCCAAAAGCATAGCCTGTATAAACATCTGGATCGATGTTGCAGGCTGCCAGGTCGTGTGGGTCTACCATGCCACAGCCGAGGATTTCCACCCATCCCGTGTGCTTGCAGAAGTTGCAGCCTTTGCCGCCACAGATGGTACACGAAATGTCCATTTCTGCGCTGGGCTCAGTGAATGGGAAGAAGCTGGGACGCAGGCGTATTTTTGTCTCAGGCCCGAACATTTCACGTGCGAAAGTCAGCAGTACTTGCTTGAGGTCGGTGAAGCTTACACCCTTATCAACATACAGTCCTTCAACTTGGTGGAAGAAACAGTGGGCGCGTGCAGAGATGGCTTCGTTGCGGTATACACGCCCAGGGCACAGTACGCGTATAGGTGGGCGATGGCTCTCCATGTAGTGTGCCTCGTCGCCGGATGTGTGAGAACGTAAAAGAACGTTCTTCGTTACGTCGGTTGGATTTTGGGATATAAAGAAAGTATCCTGCATGTCGCGAGCTGGATGGTCAGCTGCGAAGTTGAGCATGGTGAAGACGTGTTTATCATCGTCTATCTCTGGCCCGTGATAGAGCGTGAAGCCCATGCGTTGGAATATCTCTATTATTTCGTTTTTCACTATCGTGAGAGGGTGTCGTGTTCCAAGACATATTGGGCAGGCTGTACGTGTGAGGTCGAGGCTTTCTGTTCCAGTCTCTGTGGTCTCTACTTCCTCCCGCAATTGGTTTATCTTCTCGGTGGCGTTCTTCTTTAACTCGTTGATCTTTATGCCCAAGGCCTTTTTCTGGTCTTTGGCTACGGTGCGGAACTCTGCCATGAGTTCGTTAATTTCACCCTTCTTGCTAAGGTACTTCAGCCTGAGCTGCTCTACATCCTCCGCATTCTTTGCAGAGAGGGTTGACACTTCCTTTAAAAGCTCGTCTATCTTATCCAATAACATAGTCTGAGATTATTATTTCCTTTTATGGTGCAAAGTTACTAATTTTATTGAATAAATTAGGCCGTATGTGAAAAATAATGAGTAATTTTGCGCTTGTTAATATGTGTGTTATGAGGAAAGCGATATTTTTTGTTCTCTCATTGCTATTTTTTGCAACCATTGTGGTGCCTACGGGATGTACTGATAAGAAACCACAGGCTGCTGATACGTCAACCGTAGACTCTATTGTTGCGGACACTTCCGAGGTTGACTCGTCTGAGGAGATCATTGCTTCTACGCCTATGCCAAAGGCTGCTGATGAGCTTTTCGATGACTTTGTCTTTAATTTTGCCGCCAACCGTAAGTTACAAAGCAAGCGTATCGCGTTTCCATTGAAGGTCTACCGGAATGGCAAACTTTATAAGGAAATACCGGAGAGGCAATGGCGAATGGAACATTTCTTTATGCGCCAACAATATTATACGCTGATTTTTGACAATGAGCGGCAGATGAATCTTGTTAAAGACACGGCAGTAGCTCATGTTATAATAGAAAAGATCTTTTTTGACAAGAAAGTGGTGCAGCAATTCTTGTTTGACCGCATTGATGGGCGATGGATGATGTCTTCTATGAACTACAAACCCATTTTTAAAAATAAGAATGCCGATTTCTTGCATTTCTATGAACGCTTTGCACGCGACTCCGTATTTCAGATAGAGAGTATGGCTGACGAGGTGGAGTTCTCGGCACCTGATCCAAACGATGATTTCTCGTCGATAAATGGTATAATGATGCCGCAACAGTGGCCTGACTTCAAGCCGGGACTTATACCGAAAGGAAACATCTACAATATAATATATGGGCAGAAGTACACCGAGACAGGAAAGAAGATTTTCGTGATACGCGGTATTGCAAACGGGCTGGAGATAGAGATGACGTTCAAGCGGTTTGGCAAGCATTGGAAATTAGTTAAGTTTAATAGTTGACAAGCGCAAGACAATAAATATGCAGAGGTTTAAGGATTATTCGCTGCTTAATGAAAACACCTTTGGCATTGATCAAAAGTGTGACGAGTATATAGTTTATGACGACGAGGCTGATGCTTTGAATGTTGCCAAGGATTTGCGCGAACACGCTGAATGTCCTTACCTGCTTCTTGGTGGTGGCAGCAATCTTCTCCTCACAGATGACTTTCACGGAAAAGTGGTAACTCCTGCCAAACGATTTGACATATCCGTTGCTATGGCTTACGACAGCAATGTGCCAACATTACGCTGTTGGGCTGGCACAACGTTTGACGATGTCGTTGACTATGCTGTGCGTCACGGCTATTATGGATTGGAGAATCTAAGCCTTATTCCTGGCGAGTGCGGAGCTACGGCTGTACAGAATATTGGTGCTTATGGTGCAGAGATAAAAGATGTTATAGAACTCGTAGAAGCTGTGGAAATTGCCACAGGCAATGTTGTCAAGATAAAGCCGGAGAATTGTGGCTATGCCTATCGTGACAGTCGGTTCAAGCATGAGTGGAAGAACAAATATATCATAACATACGTCTCTTACCGCCTTTCACGCAGTTTTAAACCTGAGCTTGACTATGGAAACATACGCAAGCGGCTTGCAGAGCTTGGCATTGGCATAGATGCACTTACGGCAGGGCAACTTCGAGATGTCATCATTGACATAAGGCGCAGTAAGCTTCCAGACCCGAAGGTAACGGGTAACGCAGGTAGCTTCTTTATGAATCCCATTGTAGATGAGAAAACATTCTTACGTTTGAAGAAAGAGCATCCTGATTTGCGATACTTCGAGGTTGAGCCTACGGGGTCAGTTCCCCTCTACAAGATTCCCGCCGGCTGGATGATTGAGCAATGCGGATGGAAAGGACGGTCGGCGGGCAAGGCTGGCGTCTATGACAAGCAGGCTCTTATACTTATAAATAAGGGTGGAGCTTCGGGCAAGGACATCGTAGATTTGATGCATGCCATACAGAAGGATGTAAAAAACAAGTTTGGGCTTGACATAAAGCCGGAAGTGAATATTTTGTGATGAAGTTGCGTTTCCTTGGCACGGGCACGTCACAGGGTGTGCCACTTATTGGTTGCCGATGTGAAGTCTGTACGAGCAGTGACCCTCGTGACAGGCGTTTTCGTACGGCGGCAGTCTTGGAGTCGTCAACGACAAGACTGTTAATCGATTGCGGACCGGACATACGGATGCAGTTGCTGCAAGTGCCGTTCCGGAAAATAGATGGAGTGCTGCTTACGCATGAGCATTATGACCATGTTGGGGGACTCGATGACTTGCGTCCATTTTGTACGGCTTTTGGCGATCTTGACATCTATGCCAACGAGAAGACTATAGATGCCGTACGTCATAATCTTCCATATTGTTTCGACGAGCACCCATATCCAGGTGTGCCGAAATTCAATCTGCATGTCGTAAGCAAGCACGAAGCCTTTACTGTGGGAGACATTGACATTATGCCCGTAGAGGTGATGCATGACAAGCTGCCTATATTTGGCTATAGGTTTGGCGATTTTGCTTATATCACCGACATGAAAACTATAGATGATGGTGAGCTGAGTTATTTAAAAGGAGTAAAAACGCTTGTTGTCAATGCGCTACGCTGGGAAAAGCCGCACCATAGCCACATGCTTGTAAAAGACGCCATAGCTTTTTCGGAAAAAGTAGGAGCGCACCGCACGTTCTTTGTGCATGTGACTCATAAGATTGGTCTTTATGATGAAGCAAACAGTCGTTTGCCCAAAGGCTTTGAAATAGCTTATGACGGACTGGAAATAGAAGTTTAACGATGGATTTGTGATTTCGTGAATAGTCTTAGGCTATATAATTTGCCTATTTCTTGAATTTCCTGTACAATTTCCATGCGAGCAGGGCTCCGTCGAGAAATCCGGCTCCCATATTCATAAAGCTGCCAATGCGTTTTGATGGCGTGGCGGTTTTTGAAAGGCCTTGTGGCTTTCTGAAAAGCGAATGCCATTGTAGGTCAATCTTTTCGCTGTCTTTCTGTATGTCTTTAAGCAACAGTGCTTTGCGCATACGTATTTCTTCTAAAGTGCTATACGTAGCCGGTGTGGAATAACTTTCTGCCATGTTTAAAATCTTTTCTGCTAATTTTTAATCTCTATGCCTGTATCCCTTGTCTTTCGTGTCCGTCAACTTAGCAGCAGTCCTGCGAGAAATCTTACTAAAGGCTTTTCTATCCACTGTTTCCGGAAGATTAAAAACAGCAGCAATAATGCAATGTAAAAACCTGCAACTATAGCAAACGCCACAACTTGACCCACAACATGCCCTAAGGCGAACGCTGCGGCAAAGCTTAGGAAAAGCAGAATGAACGTGATAAGCAGGCACAAGACGGTGGTGACGGCAATGGCAGTCAGCACTCTTACCGTCTTTTCGGCCATTGACAGCTGGACATATTCTTTTTGAAGCCCAAAATAATGCTTCAGCGTATCCACCAACTGGCCTATTGTCTCTATGTTCTGGTCGTTTGAAAACATAATCTATAACCAAGAATGAGAAAGAGGTTGAAAGCGAGGGGTGAAGAATCCTTTCTTCCTCACCCTTTACTCTTGTTTCCTCACTTTATGCAATATCTCCGTCGACGGCTTCTTTGATACCGTCCACCAGGTCGTCGGCATCGTTACGGTTCAGCTTGATGTCATGCTTCTTGCAGAAATCATCCACGGCACCGGCTATTTTTGTGCGAGTGTCTGAACCTTTCTCAGGAGCAAGTAATAAACCGACGGCTGCGCCTGCTATGGCACCGCCCAAAAAAGTTGCAATGTAGCCAAATGTTTTCATAGTTTATGTCCTTTCTTTTTATGAGTTTGAATTTTATATTGCAAATATAGAGATTATGAATGAAATACGACGGCTTTTTCTGTTAAAAAAACTACAATTTTTTCATTTAACAAACTTTATGCGGCCTTTAGACGGCTAATTGTGGATAATTTTGTAATTTCGCAAGTCAAAAGGACTTAATCTTTATAAGCAGCAAAACATTAACAACATTTACAAGAATAAGAAGCATGAATAAAATTATGGTTTTAGGCGCGGCCCTTTGCGTGGCTTTCGCTTTTACAAGTTGCAAATCTCAGGAGAGCGCTTACAAAAAGGCATACGAGAAGGCTAAGGCACAGGAGGAAAACAGTGCCACTACCGCACAGAATGACCAGTCGACTGCTACTGTTACTCCGCTTGTAACAAAGCAGGCTAACCAAACTACTGTTACAAACGCTGATAACACGCCGGTACGCCAGGAAGACGTTACAGTCATCGATGGAGCTGGCTTGCAGCAGTACAGCGTAGTGGTAGGTTCTTTCAGCTTGAAATCTAATGCAGTAGGCTTGCAGAGCCTGTTGAAGCAGGCTGGCTACGATGCTCAGATTGCCTACAACTCTAACGTGAACATGTATCGCGTTGTGTCGGGTACTTATGCTGACAAGAGCCAGGCTGTTCAAAGCCGTAATGCTATACGTGGCAGCAAGTTCAACAAGAACAGCGACGCTTGGCTTCTGTATAAAAAATAAATTCTACTTGGAGTTGGGAGACGAGGGTTAAGAGTAGATGCATAAAGGTGTGTCGGCTTTTAACCTTAGCTTCCGGCACCAATGTTTTGCAATGGGTAGAGTGCTCTCTATAGACTATGGCAAGAAGCGCACTGGATTGGCAGTCACTGATCCGTTGCAGATTATTGCCAATGGTCTTACCACGGTAGAGACAAAGAATCTTTTCGACTATCTCATGCAATATACTCAGCATGAGACAGTCGAAAGAATTGTTGTTGGCAAGCCCATGCAGACAAACGGCTTGCCGTCAGAAAACCTTGCTCGCGTAGAAAGCTTTGTAAATCGCTGGCGCAAGGCTAATCCCTCAATACCGGTTGAATATTACGACGAGCGATTTACGTCTGTCCTTGCTCACAAGGCAATTATCAATAGCGGCGTAAAGAAAAAGGCAAGGCGTGAGAATAAAGGATTAGTGGACGAAGTGAGTGCCACTATCATTCTTCAGGATTATATGAACTCTAAAAGATGATATTACCTATTTATACATACGGCCAGCCCGTTTTGCGAAAAGTAGCGCAAGATATTCCCGCCGATTATCCCGATTTAAAGCAGTTGCTTAGTGACATGTTTGAAACGCTTGCCGCGTCTTCGGGCGTAGGGCTTGCGGCTCCGCAGGTTGGAAAAAGCATTCGCGTTGTGGTTATTGACCTTGACGTTCTTAAAGACGAATATCCGGAGTATGCAGACTTTCGTCATGCTTACATTAATGCTCATATCATAGAGTCTGACCCCAAAGCTGACAAGGTGGATATGGAGGAGGGATGCCTCTCTATACCCGGACTGAGTGAAGATGTCAAGCGCCCGTCGCGTGTGCATGTGAAATATCTCGATGAGAATCTTGATGCCCACGACGAATGGGTTGACGGCTATTTGGCACGTGTCATGCAGCATGAGTTCGACCATTTGGATGGCGTGATGTACGTTGACCGCCTTTCTCCTTTCCGTAAGCAAATGATTCGCAATAAGCTTCGCAATATAATACAAGGGAAATTCAAAGCAAGCTATCGCACAAAGCCTGTGCACAAGTAAGGCAAGTGCTGATGCTCGTTGTATTGAATAATAGAAAGCGGAAAGTGTACTTATTTGGCTAAGGATGTTGGTAGAGACGGCGTGTGTAGATCTCACGCACGGCGTACATGACTTCTTAGTACGCCGTATCTAACTCCCTCGTACGGCGTGTGTAGCTCTCTCGTAGGGCGTACGTAACTCCCTTGTACGGCAAGTGACTCTCATGCGCGGCGTGTATGCAAAGCCAAAAGGGTGTTGTAAATGTGTTTTATGTGGAATTGATTACGCAACAGGCTAATTCATAATGAATCATAATGAAAAAGAATATGATTGGTAAATGGGATGATTTTTCCTGTAGTCAACACCCTTTCCTGCGGAGAGGCTTAGGAAGTATTCTTGTTTTTTTGCTTCTTATCTTCCCAGGCACCAAGGCTAATGCTCAATATAACGTTGATCGCCTCATTATGAATGGAGAGGTGGCTTTGCATTATGAGGACTATGTGCTTTCTATACAGTATTTCAATAAGGTTCTTGCCTTGAAGCCATACCTTTGGCTGCCGTGGTATGACAGAGCCGTGGCAAAGTTTTATCTTGACGATTACATAGGTTCTGAGAGCGATGCCACTAAGGCTATAGACCTGAATCCTTACATTGAGCAGATTTTTGACCTTAGGGCAATATCTCGCATAAGGCAAGAAAAATATCAGGATGCAATAACCGATTATAACAAAGCCATCCGTTTAAATCCTTCGGTGTCAAGCTTTTGGGTAAACAGGGCTATTTGCCGCATGAATGTCCAAGACTATGACCAGGCTCTGCTTGATGCTGACACCATCATAAAGCGTTGGTCAAAAATAGCCACCGCTTATTCGCTTAAAGCTGAAATTTATCTTGAAAAGAAAGATACTACGGAAGCCGACAAATGGCTGAGCCAAAGCCTTGACATAGATCCTTATAATGCTGAGGCATGGACTACGCGTTCGTATATTGCCCTGAACCGCAGGCAATGGCAAACTGCCGATTCCTGCCTTAGCCGCGCCATTCATTTGCGACCGAGGACGGTCAATAATTACGTGAACCGTGCTTTGGCTCGCATCAACACAAACAACCTTCGCGGAGCAATGGCCGACTATGATATGGCAATAGACCTTGACCCGCAGAACTTCCTTGCGCATTATAACAGAGGATTGCTGCGTGTGCAACTTGGCGATGATAACAGGGCTGTGGAAGACTTCGATTTCGTAGTGAAAATGGAGCCGCAAAACTTTATGGCTATATATAACAGGGGACTGCTCAACGACCGCATAGGCAATCTGCGTGCGGCTATCCGCGATTACACTACAGTCATCAACCAGTTCCCGAATTTCTGGACAGGCCTGGCTGCGAGGGCAAACTGTTATAGGCGACTTGGCATGAAGAACCAGGCTGAACTCGACGAATTCCGTATCTTTAGGGCTCAGATGGACAAGCATATAGGCGTGCAGCAGCGCTGGAGCAAGGCAAAGCTAAAGGAAGTGCGTAAGCGTTCGGAGATTGACATGAATAAATATAACGATATAGTCGTTGAGGATAAGCCGAAGGTTGAGCACGATTATAGTGGAGGCATCCGTGGATCAGTTCAGAACCGTGATGTTGAAATAGCTTTCTTGCCGATGTATCAATTGTCCTACTTCACCTATAAGAATGCAGTAGAGGGTTATCAAGCTTTTGATACGGAGGTGGATAGATTCAACTCGAAGATGGATCCGCTGCGCAAGCTCAACCTCACTTGCAATCAGACTCGTGAAGCTTTGACAGATGTGCAGTCGAAGCAAGTATTCCAGCTTATAGACGCTCTCACGGCAGGTATTAATGATGAAAAGGATCGCAAAGTGAAAGCATCGTTGCTTTTGCAGCGCGCGGTAGCTTATGCTGAAGCCCAAAACTATAGTGACGCATTGTCTGACCTTGACGATTACCTGTCGGTTGACACGGCTTCGGCAATGGGACATTGGGAGCGTGCCGTATGCCAGCAACTGCTCAACGATTATGAGGAGTCGAAGGGACAGAAGGTGACCATGAAACTCTCGCAGGTAGAAGGCGACTTCGCTATGGCAATACAGTTGGCGCCGCGCAACGCTTACATCTATTATAATCGTGGAAATCTTTACGCCACGGAAAAGAATTACAGTCGCGCCATCGACGACTATACAAGTGCCGTGAAGCTTGACCCGCGCTTGGCGCAAGCTTATTACAATCGAGGCATTGCGCACTATTATGCCGGACAAATAACTGAGGCTCAGCAAGACCTCAGCCGTGCAGGTGAGCTGGGGCTATATGATGCCTATGCCTTGAGCAAGAAAATTGGGGACCAGAAAGCGGCTGAGGAAGCCAAGAAAGCAAAAAACAAGGGCAAGAGCAAGTAATGACAGATAAAAGTGTTATCTTTGCACCCGATATTATAAGATTAAAATGAATTTTAGCAAAAAGAAAAGATGGCACTGCATCCCAGGGCAGCCTGTCACCGAGCTTGATAAGAAAGTGATGTACTGGGAAAGCAAAGGTAAATTGGTGCCTACTCGTGATATGATTCGCACGCCAGAGCAGATTGAAGGTATACGTATTGCAAGCAAGCTGAATACGGGATGCCTTGATGCCGTGGCAGCAATGATAGAGCCGGGAATAAGCACGCAGGACATTGACGACACGGTAATGAAGTATTGTGAGGAAAACCATTGCCACCCTTCATGCCTGAACTATGAGGGTTTCCCAAAGGCTGTTTGTACGTCAATCAACGAGGTCGTTTGTCACGGCATTCCAAAGAAAGAGGATATATTAAAACCTGGTGACATTGTCAATGTTGACATGACACTTGATTACAATGGCTACTACGGCGATGCTTCACGCATGTTTATTATCGGTGGCAAGACAACCCCTGAGAAAGAACAACTCGTTAGGGTTACTAAAGAATGTCTTGACCTTGGTGCCGAAGCAGCCAAACCGTGGGGATTTCTTGGTGATATAGGTCATGCAATACAAAAGCATGCAGAAAAGTATGGCTATGGCGTAGTGCGTGACCTTTGCGGACATGGCGTGGGTTTGGCAATGCATGAGGAGCCTGAAGTCCTGCACTATGGTCATCGTGGAACAGGCATGCTGCTTGTGCCTGGCATGACATTTACCATTGAGCCTATGATAAACATGGGCACTTGGAAGGTGTTTATTGATGCAGACGATCCTTATGGCTGGGAGGTCATATCCGGTGACGAAAAGCCATCGGCACAGTGGGAGCATACATTCCTTATGACTGAGCACGGCGTGGAAATACTTTCGGAATAAGAAACCATGAAAAACATCTATATTCTTGGTATTGAGAGTAGTTGCGATGATACGTCGGCGGCTGTGCTGCGTGATGGCGTATTATTGAGTAATGTCACGGCTTCGCAGGAAGTGCATCGCGCCTATGGAGGTGTTGTGCCGGAGCTGGCGTCGAGAGCACATCAGCAGAATGTGGTTCCTGTCGTCGACCAGGCTATTAAGCGTGCAGGCATTACTAAGGAGCAATTGTCGGCAGTGGCATTCACGCGTGGTCCCGGTCTTATGGGTTCGTTGCTTGTCGGCGTGAGCTTTGCAAAGGGCTTTGCCCGTAGTCTAGACATTCCCCTTATTGACGTTAATCATTTGCAAGGGCATGTAATGGCTCATTTTATCAAGGAAAGCGATGACGATAACCACATGCCGCCGTTCCCGTTCCTTTGCCTTCTTGTTTCTGGCGGAAACTCGCAAATAGTGAAGGTTAATGCTTACAACGACATGGAAGTGCTCGGGCAGACAATAGATGACGCCGCAGGCGAGGCAATCGATAAATGCTCTAAGGTAATGGGATTGGGTTATCCTGGCGGGCCGATAATAGACAAACTGGCACGCAAGGGCAATCCTTTGGCTTATAAGTTCTCAGAGCCAAATATCGCAGGCATGGACTATTCGTTCTCTGGGTTGAAAACTTCGTTTCTGTATAATCTGCGCAAGTGGGTTGATGAAGACCCCGACTTCGTAGAACATCATAAAGAAGACTTGGCAGCAAGCCTTGAGCATACTATCGTAGACATATTAATGAAGAAACTGCGCATTGCTGTTAAGACAACTGGCATAAAGCACGTTGCGGTAGCAGGTGGCGTGTCTGCCAATAATGGCTTGCGCAATTCGTTCCGCGAACATGCTCAGAAGTATGGCTGGACTATTTATATTCCAAAGTTTAGTTATACTACTGATAATGCTGCTATGATAGGCATTGTTGGGTATTTCAAATATCTTGACCATGACTTTTGTCCTATTGATGCTCCTGCATTCTCAAAGGTAACATTCAAATAAAAAACATTTTATGGATCTTGAAACAAAACAACTGAGCCATCAGATACAGGGAATTCTCTATAACACAGGTGAAACGCTTGGCACGGCTGAAAGCTGTACTGGAGGCCGCATTTCTGAGGCGATAATTGCTGTGCCCGGTGCATCTCAATATTTTAAGGGGGGCATTGTGTCATACACCAATGAGGTGAAAGAAAATCTTTTGGGTGTATCCCATCAGGTGTTGGAAGAACAAACTGCCGTTTGTGAGGAAGTAGCCAAGGAAATGGTGATAGGAGCATGCCGAGTGCTCAACTGTGATTATGCCATATCAGCTACAGGGGTGGCAGGCCCGACAGGAGGAACGCCTGCAATTCCGGTCGGTACCATTTGGCTGGGCTATGGTTCAAAGGATGACGTCCGCACGTTTAAGCTGACAGATGACTTTGGCCGCGGCCTTAATCTTGCCATAGCCACGGACAAGGCTTTGCAGCTTTTCATTGAGTATTATAAGGAAAAGCATACCACACAAACAGAAGAATAAAAGCATAAGAGTAATAAAAATACTTAAAAGACGACATTATTCAAGTTTTGCTTGGGTAACGTCGTTTTTTTTTATTAACTTTGCACACTGTTTGGAATAAGAAGTAAAAAGAAGTAAAAAACAAAGAATAGCAATGTCTAAGATTTGTCAGATTACCGGCAAGAAGGCACAGATAGGTTGCAATGTGTCTCACTCAAAGCATCGCACAAAGAGGAGCTTTGATGTAAACCTGTTCAGCAAGAAGTTCTACTATGTAGAGGAGAATTGCTGGATTTCACTGAAGATTAGCGCAGCTGGTCTCCGTCTTATTAATAAAGTTGGTCTTGACGCAGCTCTCAAGCAGGCCGTTGCTAAGGGTTATTGCGACTGGAAGGACATTAAAGTTATAGGAGAATAATAACCATGGCAAAGAAAGCTAAGGGAAATAGGGTTCAGGTCATTCTCGAATGCACCGAGATGAAGAATTCTGGTCAGCCTGGCACAAGCCGTTACGTGACCACAAAGAACCGTAAGAATACTCCGGGTCGTCTTGAGCTGATGAAGTATAATCCTATCCTCAAGAAGATGACTCTGCATAAGGAGATTAAGTAAACGATTTAAAGATAAAAGACTATGGCAAAGAAAGCGGTCGCTACCCTTCACGAAGGTAGCACAGATGGACGTGCTTACTCAAAGGTCATTAAAATGGTGAAGAGCCCAAAGACTGGTGCTTATATCTTTGATGAGCAGATGGTTCCTAATGAGGCTGTAAAGGATTTCTTCAAAAAGTAAATGAAGCCTCTCCAAGCCTTTCCTTTAAAAGGAATATGGATTACAAAATAGAGCCATTCTCCTAATGAGGGGAATGGCTTTTTGTATGTTGTAATTCTTTTTGTAAAAGCAAAGAGCTACACCCGAAATATCATAGGGCATAGCTCTTTACTTTTTTAATAATCTTCTTCTGAGTCGTCGCTTATTTCCTCAGCTTCATAATTAAGTTCGTCGGGGCTTGTCTCGTACGTCGTACGATAGCTTTCTTCTGTCAGTTTGTCGTCGTCGAATGCATCATCGTCATCGTCGTCGTCTTGATGTCTATCATCCTTTGTGTCAGTATCTTCAGAATCCTCATCGTCGTTGTCTCGATAAGAGGCCTTGCCGGCATCGTCGTCATCGTCGTCAAACAAAGACACATGTTGTTCTTCCATTATAGGCTTTTCTTTTGCGAATATGGCTTCAGTCCATGAGCCTTTTGGTATTTCCAGTACCTCATAGCCGTCATTTACCAATTTCTCATACAGCCCACCGGGTTTGTGCAAACGGTCGGCAGGCAATGTCGTGGTTGAGATGTCAAAGCCACTTTGTATAATGTCTTGTATACTTTGTGGCAACGATTCCCATCCTCCACCGAAGTTGCGGTCGAGCACTTCTATAAGCTTAGCTGCTGATATGTGGCGAATGTTTTCGTATGTGAGGTCGGTAACGCGCATTATGGAGCGCTTCTTTATGGCTATTTTCTTTTTGTTGTCTCCGTCGGTGCGTATGGTTCCGACCTTGAAACCGCGTGCTTCAATTTTCTTGATTATTTCTGGCTTATCAACTTTAACATCCTCTACCTCGAAAGCTGAGCGGATTATATCGGTATAACGCCGCATGTTGTCCTTGAGGTCTGCGTCTTTCTCGGCAGCCTCCCACATGCGAAATACGTCATTCTCCTGCAAATCCCAAACATTGCTCTTTGTCAGAGTCTTTAGTGTCACAGTTTTTTTATCTTTCATAATGTTATTTCTATATGCGGTGCAAAAGTAATTATAAATTCGTAATCGGCAAACAAAACATGACAATTTTTATTGGTTGAGTGCCTTTTTCAAGTGCCCTCTGTTATTCCAAGTATAATTGTTGATACTGCATTGTCACTTTTTTATAATCGTGATGCCTTCGTACGTATTCTATGCTTTGCTGCTTTAGAATAGGAATTTGCTCAGGGTGCAGCAACAGTCGCTCTATCCCGTGGCATACACTTTCGAAGCTTGGCTGCACATTTATGATTGGTCGCAACTCCTTTTCTCCAAGTATATCATAGTTTTCTTCTTCGCCTCCGCCAATGACAATTATGCCGTGACTCATTGCCTCAAGAGCGTTCATGGCAGGAGTGTAACTGTAGAGCTGGTCAAGAATGGCGTCCGAACCTTGCATCATCTTTACGTATTCGTTGAATGGCACTCCGTTGGCTATTCGCAGTTCTATCTTGTTGGGGTATTTCTCTTTCATGGCTTTTGCTGCCGAAAGCATTATGTCAGTGCCTTTGTAATGGCTCCGACTCTTGCTGATGCCGATGAATATTTTTATGATCTTAGGCACTGTGTTAATTGCATTGCTAAAGTCTTTGCCATTATGAACTGCAATAGGGAAGGGGATGAATGATGTCTTGTCAGGGAATAAAGGTTTGTAGCATGCCCAATATTCGTAGAGACCGGCTACAATGTGGTCGCAGTCATTGGCGATGTATTTGTTCAGCTTCTCTTTTTCAGTGCCTATCCAGTCTTTTCGCTCTTTCATAGCGTCGGCATCAGAGCGTAATGTGTTGCCGAAATTAAAGTCTGAATATCTTAGAGGAAACCTTGTTATGTTTTCGTGAACCCAATAGTAGTCCATGCCGAAGGCTCCCATAATCATCTTGCCATTGTGCCTGCGCAGGTATTTATAAATAGGCAGAATCCTCTCTGTTTTAAGTTCAAAAAATACAGGATTGATTATTTGCACAATGTCATATCCTCTCATTTTGGGCAGAAGGCTAATGATTTTCGCCATTAGTTTCAGCCCGCCAAGTTTATTATACGAGCGGCTAACGTCAATATCCCGTGGGTAGTTTTTCCAGAAATCGCCATTGCTGATAACGGTAACCTTATGTCCCAACTCACGCAATCCTTTAGCAAGAGTGGCGTGGACGTTGCTATATTCACCTAAAAGAAGAATCTTCATTTACAATAGTTTTCTGAAAAGTGAGTATTTTAGGGTGTATCTTTTGTTGGGCAGAGGGTATAGTCCTAACTTTGCCAGCGACGCTTTTGCATTTTTCAGTTTCTTCCAGCTTCTGGTCAATACTATCACGTTATACAGATAGTCCATAGATAGTTGGTCTATTCGTCTGCCTAATGCCTCATGTTCTTTTGGCGTAAGTTTTTTTTGTGCCGTTTGTAGCCGCTTGATGACCACAAGCATGTCTCCAAGTCGTTTGTCGTTATGGAGTTTTTCATGGCTATGCATGATAGAGCTTTTGCGTTGACGATAGTAATAGGCTTTTGTCGAAGTGGTGTAAAGGTGCTTAGCTCTAAGAACAAGCAGAGGAGTAAATTCCTCATCTTCGTGGTATATACCTGCTGTAAAGCGCAAGCCCGAAGCCATTGCCCTTTGGAAAATGTATCCCCAGGCAGAGCCACGCAGGTTGTTTGAGAGCATGTGCTTAGTACCTGTCGTGGGGCCATTGAAACAAGCTATTGAATGGCTATTAATATTGCTTGTGTGGCAGAATATAAGCATATCTACGGAAGTATTGCTTTGCAACAGGTCGAGACAATGCCAATACTGTTTTTGCAACAGGCAGTCATCTCCATCTACAAACTGAATGTACAGCCCCGTTGCGTGTTCCATTCCCGTGTTTCTTGCCTCTGACAAGCCCTTGTTCTGCTGTCGTATATAGATAATGTCCTCTGAAATGTCTTTAAGGTAGTTTATGGCAGGAATTTCCGAGCCGTCATCTACAACAATCACTTCTCTTTGCTCATGGTTGAGCGGCAGCTTTAAGATGCTGTCTATACATTGTCGAAGCATCTTTGCCGGGAGATTATAGGCTGTGACGATGAATGAAATGAAGGGATTGGTCATGCCCTTGGATGGTGAAACTTGCGGAATATTCTGTGTAGTTGGCATAAATGTCTGAGGCCTATGAGGTGAAGCATTTTTAGCTTGAAGGTCTGCTTGTATGGCAGAATTGGGAGTTCTAATGTGTCTTGAAGCGAAGGAGCATTATCGGTTACGTCAAGTTGTATGTTCAACACATAGGCGTAGTACTCGGCGAATGCTGGCTCCAAGTTTTTTTTGAAATTTGGCTTTGCTTTAGCTGGATGCAATTCTTTGAGTACTTGCAGGTGTGCTTCTAAAAGGCATTTATTGTCTTCGAATGAAGCATTGTTAGTGATGCCAGTGTCATTGAACCAATAATAGTATAGCCCGACATCTGTTGTTGCCACCATTTTGCAATGCTTAAGCAGTTGTGGCAACATGAATGCATCTTCAAATGTCTTGCCTTCCGGATAACGTAGACCTTGTATTATGCTTCTGCGGTAAATCTTGTTGCAAGCATAGGCATGTTGATAGGCTTTGCCTTCGAGCCAATATTCTTTCATGTCTGTATACTCTTGCTTGCGGAATTGCAGCAGGCTTTGTCTTTTGTTGCCAAAATGCTCATACACCGGATATTCAAGTATATCATAGTCGGGATGTATTGCGATTTCTTCCATGAGCTCCTTCAAAGTGTTGGGAGCTATGAAGTCGTCGCTGTCTGCAAAGGTAACATATTCAGCCTTTGCTTTGGCAAGCCCGGCATTGCGTGCCGCGCTGAGGCCTGAGTTCTGCTTTAGGTGTATTACCCTGATGCGTTGGTCGGCTTGGGCGTATTCGTCGCAGATAGAACCACTGTTGTCGGTTGAGGCATCGTCGACAAGCAATATCTGCCAATCGCGGAACGACTGGCTTGCAAAACTGTCAACGCAACGGCGAAGCGTATGTTCTGCCTGGTATACGGGTATAATAATATTGAGTTTCATAATAATTGACAATGCAAAGATACAAAATATTTTCATCACTCTGTGTATTTGTTGGTAATAAAACGGAAAAACAGGCGTTAAGATTTATGATGGTAAAAACTAAAGGAGACAATTCCTATTCGCATATCCTGAAATACACGGGTCTGTTTGGCGGCGTGCAAGGGTTGAACATCCTTGTAGGGATAGTGCGCAATAAGCTTGTGGCAATGATACTCGGCCCCGATGGTATGGGTTTGGTATCGCTATTCAACTCTACCATAAAGCTTGTCTCCGATTCTACCAATCTCGGATTGCCTATAAGCGCGGTGAAGAATCTTTCGCAGGCTTTTGACAGTGGCAACGCTGACAGGCTTAATCATGAGATAAAGATTATAAGATTGTGGAGCCTCGCCACGGCTGTTTTAGGGCTTGTAGTTTGCTTGTTGCTTTCTCCGCTGCTCAACAAGTGGACATTTTCATGGGGCGACCATACTCTCCACTTCGTCTTGCTTTCGCCTGTAGTGGCGTTGATGGCTATCACAGGTGGCGAAACCGCTATTCTGAAGGCAACCCGACGGCTTCGGTGGCTGGCAGAAATCTCTGTTTACAATGTCTTTTCGGCGTTGCTAATATCTGTGCCAATCTATTATTTCTTTGGTCAGGCAGGCATAGTGCCGTCTCTTTTGCTGCTTGCCTTTGCCCAGTGCCTGCTTACCATTGTCTGCTCTTTTCGTCTTTATCCTTTGCGTATGGAGTTTTCAAGCAAGCTTTTCAGCGAGGGAGGCGGAATGATGAGGCTGGGAGTGGCTTTTGTCGTTGCCGGAATATTGGGAAGCGGAGCCGAGTTCTTGGTTCGTACATATCTTAATAATGTAGGCGACCTTACATCTGTGGGGCTTTATAATGCCGGCTTCGTGATGACTATGACCTATTCAGGTATGGTGTTTTCGGCTATGGAAACCGATTATTTTCCGCGCCTCTCCGGCATTGGCAGCCTCGGAGCAGAGCTTAACCGCACGGTAAACCATCAAGTGGAGGTGTCTTTACTGTTGATTTCGCCGTTGCTCGTATTTTTCCTCATAGGCTTGCCCTTGCTTTTGCCAATGCTTTACAGCGGCAAGTTTATGCCGGTGATAGGCATGATGAAGTTTATGGTCATGGCAATGTACGTTCGCGCCATGATGTTGCCGATAGAGTATATCCCCCTCTCTCGTGGCGACTCCCGCAGCTACCTTCTGCTTGAGGCGGTATATGATGTTGCTTTTGTGGCTTGTGTAGTTGCAGGCTATTGCCTTTATGGATTGACCGGCACGGGCATTGGGGTGCTTGTGGCGGTTGTCGTGAGTTTTATTGCTGATGTGGTTTATGCCCGTTGGAAGTATGGCTATTGCCTGTCTAAGGAAGTAAAGCTGTACGCGTTTGTACAGATAGCCATAGGCTGTGGCGCGCTTGCCGTTGCGCTGTTTACTGACGGCGTTGCATATTGGTCGGCAGGGTTGCTTGCCGCCTTAATGTCTTTTGCTGTTTCTTTGAAGATTTTGCATAGCAAGACGCATCTTTGGGATAAGTTGAAAAATAGGTTCTGCAAGCATGGAAAGCAATAACTCTCAACTTTCGCGTTCTGAATGCCAAGGCGTTACGGTGTCCGTGCTCGTTGCCGTCTACAATAACGCGCGCTATTTGCCCCGATGTCTCGACTCTTTGCTTAGGCAGACGTTGGCAGACATACAGGTGATTTGCGTTGACGACGCTTCCGCTGACGACTCATACAATATCTTGCTGAATTATGCGGCAATGGATAAGCGGATTGAGATTGTCAGGCTTAAGAACAACAGCGGGGTGGGGCATGCGCGCAATGTGGCTTTGGGCAAGGCACGGGGCAGATACATTGCTTTTCTTGACAGTGACGACTGGATGGCGGCAGATTGCCTGGAAAAAGCCGTCGAAGTGTTTGAAACGCATCCAAGGACAGGCTGTGTGTTGCTCAAGGCTGTGTATTGTTATCCTGACGGGCGCAAGGTGGATTTCCAAATGCCGTCCTTCAAGGCTATGTCCGGCTATGAGGCGTTTGTGAAGTCTCTGTCGTGGGGCATTCATGGTATTTATGTCGTGAGGGCAGACATTCATAAGCGTTTCCCATACGACGAGACTTCCAGAACCTATAGTGACGAAAACACTACGCGGCTGCACTATTTTGCTTCTGATGAAGTGAGAACTTGCCAGGGCATATATTATTATCGTCAGAACCCCGACAGCGTTACCCACAGCGTCAGCGCAAGCCGCTTCGATTATTTGGCTGCCAACATGAGTATGCGCCGCACCTTGCAGGAGCTGAAGGTGCCGCAGGAAGTGCTTGCTATGTACGAGCGGTTCCGCTGGCTTAACGTCGTCGACCAGTATATGTTTTGGTACTGCCATCATGGGGACCTGACAGAGGAAGACTCCCAATACGGCATGGACATGATTCACCGTGCGTGGCAATCCATTGATATACAAGCCGTGCCCTTAAGGCTCCGCATGAAGTTCGGCTTTAAGCCTTTCCGCTACTGTTGGCGGATGTTCAGGGCAGAGGAGAACCTGTATTTCTTCCTACGGAAATTGTTTGGCAGATTGAAAGTGTAAGATTTATTTTGTTTTGGCTATGAAGACAACAGAGGATATTGGCGGACGACAATGCGTGCTCATTGCTGGTGAAAGACCTGAGATGATGCTGATACAAATTCTCGATACAAACGAGGTTGACGGCTTTGACGGTGAGGCAAGGATGATAGCTGATGCTGCCGCTGGCGTTCAGTTTGCTATGGCGGGCATTGTTACTACAGACTGGGCTATGGACTTGATGCCTTGGCACGACCCTAAAGTTGCGCGCGACGAAAGGGTGGGGCAGGGTGCCGAGCCTACGCTGCTGTATATAGAAAAAGTTTTGTTGCCTGGCTTGCGTGAGCGTTTCGGCAAGTTGCCCGTGGTGCTTGGCGGCTATTCGCTTGGCGGCTTGTTTTCCTTGTGGGCTGCTTCTCAAACAAGTTCCTTCGACGGCATTGCTGCCGTGTCGCCGTCGGTTTGGATAAAGGGATGGCTCGATTATGCCGCTGCAAACCCTGTTAAAGCAAAGGCTGTTTATCTTAGTCTTGGCGACCGTGAGGAACATACACGCAACAAGACCTTTGCCGCGGTGGGCGACAACATTCGCGCAGAGCATGAATTGCTGAACGCCCAACTTGGCAATGAAAACTGTGTATTGGAGTGGAACAAGGGCAATCATTTCATGGACAGCGACAAGCGCACTGCCCGTGGTTTCTCTTGGTGCATGAAACTTTTGGCTTCTTCTGTTGGCTGACCCTATGGCTATATTGCGCTCGCACGGCGGCTGTGCTTCCTACGTACGGCGGCTGTGCCTCCTACGTACGGCGGTTGTGCCTCCTACGTACGGCGGTTGTGCCTCCTA
>CAZZNO010000040.1:0-20730 GCA_964655685.1 uncultured Prevotella sp. | reverse complement strand
GATGAGTGGGGGTTATGAGTGCGGCGAGCCCGCTGGGCTCATTTTGATACACCCCTTCTTGCCTATTGCGAAGGCTCTTGTTCCTTGTATGTTTCCTTTTCAATCAGTTTAAAGACAAGAGATTAAGCGTCTTTCCTGTCTTCGTTTATCAATCGCAGCAAATGCTCAACGGCTTCGCTTTCAGGAATGTTATGCTCTACGCATTCCTTTCCTTTATACAGCGACACCTTGCCTGGTCCGGCGCCTACATAGCCGTAATCGGCATCCGCCATCTCCCCCGGCCCGTTCACGATGCAGCCCATGATGCCTATCTTGAGGCCTTTCATGCCCTTCGTGGCTTCATGAATGCGCTTTATGGTGTCCTGAAGATTATACAGCGTGCGACCGCAGCCAGGGCAGCTGATATATTCAGTCTTTGAGGTTCTCAAACGTCCGGCTTGCAGAATGCCGAATGCCGTGTCCTCTATGTCCTCACGCGAAATGTCGCCGTCGTTCATAAGCCAAATGCCATCTGTCAGCCCGTCCATCATGAGCGCGCCCATATCGGCGGCGGCCTCAAGCTGAAACTCGTCCTTGTCGTTGAACTTGTACATCTGCGCGAAGACCACAGGATTGTTCACTCCGGCAATCATCATCTCATGCACAAGGGCGCGCTGGCTACCAAGCCTGTTCTGATGATTGCTCACGCAGACGACCACAATCTCAGGATGTTCTTTCAAGCAAGCAAGGTATTCCTCTGAAGGCGTGCCGAACTGCAACACGAGGAACTTCAGCGGAGCCTTTACCATGCCTATGAAAGGCATTGCTGTGACGGGGAAAATAGGGAAGAAATCGTCCACCTTGGCGCCACTCTGTTGCAGCCTGGCATAATGTTGGAAATCGACAATGTATTTCTGCCCGGGCACAGCTTTGTCGGGAACATTAGAGCCTACATACACATAGTCGGCTTTTGACTTCAAATCCTCAGTCTTTTGCGTACCGTCGCCCATAAGGCTGCTTATCACCACGGGTACGTTGTTGCCGCCAATGTTGCCCACGGCATCGGTCAGCCGGCGTTCAGGATGCAGCCAGTCAAAGCCTTTGTAAGCCTCGCCGGGTATAAACACATGACCTGCCTTGCGACCTATGTAGTCAACCAGATGGCGGGCAACAGGTATCTCAGCCTCCGGCTCCTCAGACAGGGAAACGCGGATGGTGTCGCCTATGCCGTCGGCAAGCAATGCTCCAATGCCCACGGCACTCTTTATGCGCCCATCCTCCCCTTCGCCTGCCTCGGTCACGCCAAGGTGCAAAGGATAGTGCATGTCTTCTTTATCCATTGCGTCGACGAGCAGCCTCACCGACCTCACCATGACGACGGTGTTGCTTGCCTTGATGGAAATGACGACATCGCTGAAGTCCTGCTTCTTGCATATACGCAAAAACTCCATACAGCTTTCCACTATTCCTTCGGGCGTGTCGCCATAGCGGTTGCGTATGCGGTCGGAGAGCGAGCCGTGGTTCACGCCTATGCGTATAGCCGTGTGGTGCTCCTTGCAAATATTGAGAAACGGCACGAAGCGTTCCTCTATCTTCCGCAGTTCCTCCTGATATTCCTCGTCGGTATATTCGTGTTTTATGAAACGGCGGGCAGGATCTACATAGTTGCCAGGATTGATGCGCACCTTTTCTGCGTACAGTGCCGCCACGTCAGCTACGCGCGGATTGAAATGAACGTCAGCCACGAGAGGCGTTGAAAAACCGTCGGCACGTATTCCCGCGCTGATGTTCTTCAGGTTCTCAGCCTCCTTCACTCCTTGCGTAGTGAGGCGCACGAGTTCTCCGCCAGCCTTAATGATTCGTTCAGCCTGAGCCACGCTGCCCTCTGTGTCGTCGGTGCTTGTGGTCGTCATCGACTGGATGCGTATCGGGTTTTCGCCGCCCATGTCGAGCGCGCCGATATGAACCACCGATGTCTCGCGGCGGTGATAATTAAACAAAGCCTCTCCCAAGTTACTCATATCAAGTTCAGCATTTATACTTGTAATCCTTTATGGCAGCAAGCTCCTGGTTTGCCTTTTCAATTTTTGCGCCGAGGCCAGCCTTCCATGCGTCCACCTTTGCAGCAATGTTTTCGTCGCCAATGGCAATCATCTCAGCCGCGAGGATGGCTGCATTTTGCGCTCCGTTGACACCTACCGTTGCCACGGGAATGCCTGGAGGCATCTGTATTATAGACAGCATAGCGTCGAGACCGTCGAGCATTCCCTTTATTGGCACGCCTATCACAGGCAGCGGCGTAGATGCTGCTATGACGCCGGGAAGCGCTGCCGCCATGCCGGCACCGGCTATTATGACCTTTACGCCACGAGCCTTGGCTCCCTTTGCAAACTGCTCGACGGCATCGGGTGTGCGATGAGCCGAAAGGGCATTCATCTCGAATGGTATTTCCTGGCTTTCCAACCACTTACAAGCTTTCTCCATTACAGGAAGGTCGCTTGTAGACCCCATGATAATACTTACTAATGGTTTCATATCTTCTATTAGATTTGGCTATTTGGCAAACCAACACATATCTATATGTGCTGGTTTCGGAAACTGTGGCTAAATTATCGCCCAAAAGCCTATCACCACTCCTACAAGGAAGCCGGTGACAACTTGCGACAATGAATGCTGCCTCAATATCATGCGGCTGGAACCAACCATGCCGGCGATTATGAGTATTAGGCAAAACCACCACAAGGGATTAAAGGAAAAGAGTATGGAGAACGCAACGAGCGCGCCCTCGAAGCCGCCAATAGCCGCCGTATGGGTTGAAATCTTCCACCACACGTTGACAATGGCGCACACGACTTGTATCACGAGCGCGGCAATAAGTATGTTTGCCATGAACTGCGGTATCCGCATCCAGCTCATGATGTAATAACAAAGAAAGTAACAGAGTATGGCTATTACGTATGGCACCAGCCGTCGCTCCTTTCTTCCGAGCTGCCACCGCGACCAGCCTTGGTAATTGCGGTAGGCATGTATGAGCAGCGATGGCAGCAGGATGGTGAACAAGTACACCATCAGGAGCACCGTAAGCTTGTACGACAACGGCATAAGGTTCATGTAGCTGAACAGGAACAACGCCAGCAACCCTGCCAAAGGCAGGTAAAAGGGCGTGAAGACCATGCTCATGACCCGTGCGGCTATAATAATATTCTTTTCCATCAAAAGACTTCAACTTTTACGTAACCTTGCCACCGGCAACCCCAGCTGCTCACGGTATTTAGCCACCGTGCGCCGCGCTATGGGGAATCCTTTCTTTTCCATCTCCTTTGCCAGCGTATCGTCGGACAGGGGATGGTGCTTGTCCTCGTTGTCCACGAGGTCTTTCAAGGCAAGCTTTATCTTCCTCGTAGACATTTCCTCGCCGTCTTTGGTAACATAGCCGTCGGTGAAGAAGAAGCGCAACGGGAATGTGCCCCATCGTGTTTGGGCGTATTTCATGTTGCTAACGCGCGACACTGTTGATATGTCAAGTCCGGTTTTCTCGGCAATGTCTTTTAGTATCATCGGCTTGAGGTCAGCCTCATCACCTGTCTGGAAATATTTCTTCTGCCAATTGATGATGGCTTTCATAGTGATGAAAAGCGTGTGCCGGCGCTGCTTCACCGCCTCGATGTACCCCTGCGCCTTGTCTACTTTTTCCTTAGCGTAGAGCAGAGCTTCCTTCTCCTGGCGGTTCATGTTCTGCTTGTTGTTGCGATAGGTGTCTACCATGTCGGTAAACGACGGCGAAATCTTAAGGTCGGGAATGCGGCCGTTGTTGATAGAGAACGTAACGTTGCCCTCGTCGTCGGTGTCTACGATAAAGTCTGGCGTTATCTGCTGCAAGCTGCGCCCCTCAGTCTCGCCGAGCGACGAGCCTGGCTTGGGGTTCAGCTTCGTTATCTCATCCTTTATGATTTCGGCTTGCTCCTTTGTGAGCTGCATCGACTGGGCTATCTTGTCCCAATGCTTCTTAGTGAAATCGTCGAAATGATTGCTCACCACCTCGGTCATGAGTTCCTTCAGCCTGCTTTCCGGCCTCCGCTTTATTTGCAACAATAGGCATTCTTGCAGCGAACGGGCTCCAATGCCAGGCGGGTCGAAGGTTTGCAAAATATTCAAGACATGCTCAATCTCCTTCACAGGCACGTCGATGCCGTGGTATATGGCAAGCTCGTCGGCTATGGTGTCGAGGTCTTTCCGCAACAGCCCGTCGTCGTCGAGCGAGCCTATGAGATACTCCATTATGTCCTGTTGCTGTTGGGTCAGCTCCGTCTCGCCCATCTGCTCTTTCAGGTTGTCATAAAACGACGTGGTGTCACCCCATACCATTTCCTCCTGCTCGGCATCGCCCTGTGGAGTGCCGTGAGGCGTAGCCTCGGGCATGTCGTCGTCGCCTCCAAGACTCTCAAGCGCATTGTCAAGAGCCTCCTCACGCTCCTCGCGTTCGCTCTTTTCCTCATAATCATCGCCCGTTGAAGCCTCGTCGCCATCAGCGTTGTCGCTCACGGGACCGTCAAGATCGTCGCGACGTTCCTCCAATGCCGGATTATCGTCAAGCTCGGCGTTTATGTTTTGCTCAAGCTCGGCAAGCGGCATTTCCAGCAACTTAACCTGCAACATCTGCTGTTGCGACAGTCTTTGCTGTTGCACCTGTTGCTGTGTCTGGGTCTGTATCAGTTTTTGTGCCATGTCTTGTTCACTGATTATCGGTTTCTGATTCTTCCCTCTTCGTTCTTAATTCCTTCCTTTTTCGTTTTCCTCTCTCCCTTACACAAAATATTCCCTTAGCTGAGCCGCCAAAGATGCAAGCTTTTCAGGGTCTTCATTGCCGAACCGTTTCCAGACTATCCGGCAAGGCTCAAGCAAAGGCGATGGCTTTTGTGTCTGCAAGCCAATGAAGGGGTCGCATTGCAAAAACGCCTCCATAACGTCGGCAACTTCCTGTGGCGTGGAATGTATCAGGCTGGCAAGCTCTGCCACCTCTGGTGTTTCTGCCACCATTGTCAAAGGCGTGAGGCGGAAATAAAGGTCGAGAATCATCACGAGTTTCACCGTGGTCAGCGGCTCTTGGCTTTTCTTAGCCTCATAGCCTTCAATTGCCAATGGCTTGAAATCACGCTCCCAAGCCTCACCAACCTCAACGCCGGCATAGAACTCGTCGGCATTGCCAAAACCGTTCATGCGGCGCAGGAGCTTAATGCCGCGGGCGAGCTTCCTGGGGCTTTGGGCATATTCATCCCACAAGCGCTGCAAGCGTGGCGTGTCTATACTGCGCAACTCATACATCTTGCGGTGTATATATCTCGGATGGATGTGCAACTCTAAAGCCACATCTATGAGCCCACGGCTGTACAGGTGCTTCACTCCTTGCGGCTTCTTGAGGTAAAGCTGCATGAGCAACAGCCAATATTCATCGTGCCATTCAGGACGTTTCGCCATTTTCAATCGTCTTTTGTTGTTGCGCTACAAAGATATACAAAATATGTGAGACGCAATTACTTTTGGCATATTTTTTGTTTTGTGCGACAAAAAAGTGACATCTCTGCTTTGCAAAACGACAGGTTAAGATTTCGAATAAAAAAGGGCGCAGGCATAATCAACATGCTACCTGCGCCGATATATGAATTTAACTGAAATCAAAATGTTACGCCTACATTCAGGTTGAGCGACCCCGTACGCGTATCTTCAAAATCGTAGTGGCCAACGTTGGCAAGGCCTATGTCATAGCTTAAGCCAAGATAGAGCATGTCATAGCTCACTCCGCAGCCAAGCCGCAGCCCGCCGTCAAAACGCTTGAAGCTCGCCTTGTCGTCACTGAAGCTTGAATAAGCCTCACGATTGCCGTAGTCCTTTATTTTCCCGCCAACGCCCAAGGCAAGGTAACCGCCCATGAACGGCTCGATGCTAAAGCCAGGAGATGCATAATATTTGTACTTCAACAGCAACGGAAGCTCCAGATAATGCAAACCATAAGTGAACTTGTTGCCCTGATATTCGCCCTTGCCGCCTTTCTCGGTATAAGCCAGTCCTGTCTCAAAGAACAGTGGCGTGCGAGGTGCTATGGGCGTGCCGATGGTGAAGCCCACGTCAAGCCCCACCTTTGGGTCGCTGCCATCGAGTATAGGAGCGTCGCTGTGAACCGTTGCCACAGCCATACCCACGCGGAAACCATAATAGGTGTCGAACGCGCTGCGGTCGTGGTAGTCACGCCCACGGTTATTATAATATTTGTAACGCTTGCTTGGAGGTATAGGCCTGCCATCGGGATAATATTGCGCTGAAGCCGACATAGTGACAAGTGCAGCGGCGAAAAATAGAAACAGCTTCTTCATAACCTTTGACTTTTTATGTTTTCTATCCGCAAAATTAAAGTTTTTAAGTCAAAGGATAACAGGGGAAAAGCCTATTGCGACGTAGGCTTTTCCCTATTTTTTGAAGTCTTTTTATCACCTGTTGGCAGGTTTAAATAAGCATTGTGCAAAACAGCCAAATCAGGCAAATCAAGCTTCCTTTATAATGTCCAACAGCTCTTTCATGCCCTCAGAGGCACCCTTTTGTATTTGCTTCACCCTACTGCCTGCCGACACGGGATTGGGGTCAATGAGATAGATTGGGCTTTGGCTCGGTACAAATTGCACCAACGACGCGGCAGGATATACCACGAGCGAGGTGCCTATGATGACGAATATATCGGCTGTAGAAGCCTCCTCTGCGGCAGGCTCAAGCATTGGCACACTCTCTCCAAAGAACACTATGAACGGGCGCAACAGCGAGCCGTCACCAGCTTTCGTGCCTGGCTTAACATCGCTGTTCTCAGGAGTCAGCTCCTGTATGTAGCGCGGATCGTATGGATTGTCGCTTGAACACACCTTGGTAAGCTCGCCATGCAAATGGATTACATGGCTTGAACCAGCCTTCTCGTGCAGGTTGTCTACGTTCTGCGTCAGCACCGTGACATCATAATCCTTTTCCATTCCGGCTATGAGCTTGTGCCCCTCGCAAGGCTGCGCATCCCACAGCTTACGGCGCATCTTGTTGTAAAACTCAGTGACGAGCGTAGGGTTGGCAAGCCATCCCTCATGCGAGGCAATCTGCTCCACGGGGTAATTCTCCCACAAGCCGTCATTGCCGCGGAATGTCTTAAAACCACTCTCCACAGACATGCCGGCACCCGTCAAGAACACTACTTTCTTCTTTCCCATACTTCTTCAACCTCCTGTTTTCTATAGTCTTAACTAAAAGTTTTCTACAAAAATAGTAATTTTTCTGTAATTATGGCGCATTAAGGTTGAAAAATCGTATCTTTGCACATTATTTAATACATATACAGAAAGAAATGGACAAAGTAAGTTATGGCCTTGGCATGAGCATCGGCCACCAGTTGCAGCAGATGAATGCCACCGACCTTAATGTCGACGACTTCGCGCAAGCCATCAAGGATGTGTTTGCAAATCAGGCAAAGTTCACTGATGATGAGGCTGAGGCTGCTGTTCAGGGCTTCTTCCGCGAAAAAGCAGAGGAACAGGCTAAAGCAGCAAAGGCTGAGGGTGAGAACTTCCTCGCCGAGAATGCCAAGAAACCAGGAGTGAAAACGTTGCCAAGCGGACTGCAATATCAAGTTCTGCGTGAGGGTAACGGCCGTAAACCTACGGCTGCTGACCAAGTGGAATGCCATTACGAAGGCACGCTCATCAATGGGCAGGTGTTCGACAGCAGCTATCGCCGTGGCGAGACTGCAACGTTCGGTCTGAACCAAGTCATCAAAGGTTGGACAGAGGGCTTGCAGCTGATGCAGGAAGGCGCTAAGTATCGCTTTTTCATCCCCTACAACCTCGCATACGGAGAGCGCGGCGCCGGTCAGACAATACCACCTTATGCTGCACTCATTTTCGACGTTGAGCTAATAAAGGTAAAGTAATTTAGGACTAAACGCATGCCTAAGTTCGCTAACAAATAAATGATTTAAAACAAATAAGAACTATGAAAAGTTTAAAGACACTGGCCGCTTTGGCCATCGCCGCAGCTACTTTCTCGGCATGCGGCAACTCGTCAGCACCAAAGGCTGACCTTAAGACAGATGTCGACTCTATGAGCTATGCCATCGGCTACTTGCAGTCACAGTATGTGCGTCAGGCAGTACAGCAGGGACAGGTCATCGACACTACATATATCGACGAATTTGTTAAGGGTATCAACGATGGTGCCAGTGCCGGTGACGACAAGAAAAAGGCTGCCTACATCACGGGCTTGCAGGTTGGACAGCAAATAACCAACCAGCTCGTCAAGGGCATCAACCATGAGGTTTATGGTGAGGATTCAACAAAGACCATTTCGCTTAAGAACCTTATGGCTGGCTTCATTACAGGAGCAACAGGCAAGACTGGTCTCATGACAACGGACGCTGCCAACCAGATTGCACAAACCAAGATGGAAGCTATAAAGAGCCAGACCATGATGAAGCAGTATGGCCCCAACAAGGCTGCAGGCGAAAAGTTCCTCGCTGCCAACAAGAAGAAGCCGGGAGTGGTGACACTGCCGTCAGGACTGCAATACAAGGTCATCAAGGAAGGCAAGGGCGCAATACCACAGGACACCACACAGGTGAAGGTGCAGTATGAGGGTCGCACAATCGACGGAAAAGTCTTCGAGAGCAGCTACAAGAACGGCAATGGCCCTGTGAGCATGACTCCGAAGCAGATGATTCCAGGTTGGACTGAGGCTCTGACACGTATGCCGGAGGGCTCTGTTTGGGAAGTTTACATTCCTCAGCAGCTCGCTTATCGTGAGCGCCAGGCTGGGCAAATCAAGCCTTTCTCTACGCTTATCTTCAAGATTGAGCTTGTAAAGGTTGGAAAGTAATTATTGAAAAAAACTTTTAGGAGTTAAAGAAGTTAGAGGAGATAAAGGAGTTAAAAGACTTTTGCATGTTGGACACTGTGTGACTGCAAACTGAATGTCTTTATCTCCTCTATCTCCTTTATTTACTTTAGCTCCTTTAAAATAACAGTGAACCAATGAAGAAGATATTATTACTTGCGCTTGTCTTCCTTGTCGCGTCGCTCAGCACTCCTGCCCTTGCCGACAAGAAGAAGGACAAGAAAAAGAACAAGAAAGAAGAGACTGAGCAGCCATTGGTGCTCGCAACGTCTTCCGATTCTACAAGTTATGCGGCTGGCTATGCTGCCACAAGCGGACTGCTGTCATATCTGACAGACCAGATGCATGTGGACTCTGCTCACATTGAAGACTTCGTGCGCGGCTATAAGGAAACCATTGAAAAGGGAAAAGATCCTGCCTACAATGCCTACATAGCCGGATGCAACATCGCCGCACAGGCTTCTGAACAGATATTTCCAAACATGAGCCGTGACTTGATGGGCACAGATGACAGCATTGCAGCACGGCCTTTCTATGAGGGATTCATCGCCGGTGTGAAGCAAGACACTTCTGTTTATAAACTCGCAGAGGCACGTGAACGGTTTGAGAACCGCAGGACTATTGCCATAGACATGCGCAACCGCGTGTACAAACAGGAAAACGAAGCTTGGCTGAAAAACAATGCCACGAAGCCGGGCGTGGTGACCACAGAGTCGGGTCTGCAATACAAAGTACTGAAAACAGGTACAGGGCCAAAGCCAAAGGCAACAGACAAGGTTGAAGTAGTGTACGAGGGTAGGACTATCAACGGCAAGGTGTTTGACGCAACGGCAAACCACGGCGGCAAGAAAACCGATTCTTTCCGTTGCGACCGTGTGATAAAGGGATGGACTGAAGCCCTCACAAACATGAACGTAGGCAGCAAGTGGGAAGTTTACATTCCGCAAAGCCTTGCCTACGGAAGTAGTGATGCCGGCGAGATAAAGCCTTACTCCACGCTTATTTTCACCATAGAACTGGTAGGAATAGAGGAAGAAAAGGAAACCAAGAAGTAAAAAATCCTTTTTGAGAATATAATTATTGATAAGATAAAAAGCCATTCTTTTAATACGAGAGTGGCTTTTTTCTTATTTTTATTTGCTTTTTGTTGCTTATGTCAATTTATTTGCCTACTTTTGCTACCAGTATTATGAATAAAGACAAATCAGCTAAAATGGACAAAATAGACAAGCTCGACAAGAAAATCCTTTCAATCTTATCAAAGAACGCACGCATCCCGTTTAAGGATGTGGCAGCAGAATGCGGCGTTTCGCGCGCAGCTATCCACCAGCGCGTGCAGCATCTCATAGAAAGCGGAGTGATAACCGGCAGTGGGTTTGACGTAAATCCAAAGAGTCTGGGATACAATACATGCACTTATGTAGGCATAAACTTGGAGCGTGGCTCTATGTACAAGAATGTTGTGGCACGATTGGTCAACATACCGGAAATCGTGGAGTGCCACTTCACAACAGGCCCATACACAATGCTTGTAAAATGCTATTCGCAAGACAACGAGCAGCTTATGGACCTTCTCAACAACAAGCTCCAGACCATCCCTGGCGTCGTTTCCACTGAGACGCTCATCTCACTTGAACAGAGCATTAAGCGCGAAATACCTGTAAAAGTAGAAGATTAAAAAGCGTAACAAACGTGAAATCCTTCAATCTTAAGTCGTATTTAGACAAAGTCTATGCTACTTATCCAGAAGCCAACCGCCGGCCGGTGATTGGCATTACAGCTAATTATGCCGACGGTGATGCCACCTTGCGTGACAAATACTATACTCAAATAGTTGAAGCCGGCGGCACACCCGTTCTTATACCTCCTGTAGCCGACAAGGATGTCATCATAAACACCCTTGACAATATCGACGGCCTGTTGCTCACAGGCGGAGGAGACATCAATCCTCTTTGGGCTGGAGAGCAGCCTTCACCGTTGCTTCACGGAATAAACGCTACACGTGACCTGCCGGAACTGCTTACTGTGCGCCTCGCCTTTAACCGACAGATACCCATGCTCGGCATCTGCCGTGGCATACAAATGCTGGCAATGGCTCTTGGCGGAAAGGTGAGCCAAGACATCAAGACTACCATAAAGCACTCACAAGATGCTGACAGATGCGAGCCTACACACACTGTACGTGTAGATGAAGGCTCAAACTTATATGACATATACACAACACACACTGACAATAAGCCCGATGCCACAGGCATCCGGCTCTTTGTAAACTCCTTCCATCATCAGGCTGTTTCAGACCCTGGCTCGCGCTTCCGTGTAACAGCAAAAACACAAGATGGAACAATCGAGGCTATAGAAAGCAACGAGTTCAAGCCGATAATGGGTGTGCAATGGCATCCTGAATGGCTGGGAAATGACGGTCTGCCTTTGTTCAAATGGCTTGTAGACAACGCAAGGACTTTTAATAAAGCCAAGCAACTGCACGACCACATCCTCACGCTCGATACCCATTGCGATACGCCGATGTTCTTTCCACAAGGCGTACGCTTCGACCAGCGTGACTCCCGCATACTCTATGACCTGCACAAGATGACCGACGGAAGGCAAGACGCAGTCATCATGGCTGCCTACCTCCCTCAGCCAAAAATAGGCGAAAAGTTCTCCGATAAAGTTGATATTGCCGGAATAATAAAACACAATCCTCAGCTCAGCGGATTGTCAACCCAAATGTCTCCAACGCGTTATGCTGACCTTATCTTCGATAAACTGGAACAGATAGTGAGCGACAACAGTGCATATATCAGCATTGCACGCACCACTGCCGACCTGTATGAAGACAAGCGAAAGGGAAGAAAGTCGATAATGTTTGGCATTGAAAATGGTCTTGCTATTGGCAATGACCTCAGCAACGTGCGCCATTTTGCCCAGCGAGGGGTGATTTATATCACACTTTGCCACAATGGCGACAATGACATTTGCGACAGCAACAGAGGCTCAAACATGCACAACGGTGTGTCCGAATTCGGCGAAAAGGTCATCAGGCGCATGAATGAAGAAGGAATAATGGTCGACCTGAGCCATGCGTCGGAAAAGTCGTTCTACGATGCCCTTGACATAAGCCTAACGCCAATAGTATGCACCCACACCTGTTGCCGTGCCCTGTGCGACGTGCCACGCAACCTCACCGACGACCAGATGCGCGCACTTGCTGCAAAAGGCGGCGTGGCTCACATCACATTATATCACGGTTTCCTGCGCAAGGACACGCCTGAGGCAACAATCAACGACGCCATAGCCCACCTTGAACACGCCATAAACATAATGGGTATAGACCATGTAGGCATAGGCACCGACTTCGACGGCGACGGAACCGTGAGGGGATGTGCCGACGCTTCAGAGCTTATCAACTTCACCATCCATCTCCTCAAGCGCCGTTATTCAGAACGCGACATAGAGAAGATATGGGGCGGTAACTGGCTGCGTGTCATGGCTAAGGTGCAAGCATCAAAAAAGCTATAAACCAATGAGAAAGAAATCAATAATAATAATCGTGATACTACTTGTAGTCTGCATATTAGTGGCACTTTTCACCGTAGGTCCTTTTGCACCGAGTTTCCATACCGAGGAAACCGAGGAAACTGAGGATGTAGAATCATTGCAGCCTGTCGGTCCAACCTTCAATGCCGACTCGGCTTACGCCTTTACCAAGGCGCAATGCGACTTCGGCCCACGCGACATGAACAGCAAAGGCCACGAAGAGTGCTTACAATGGATTGTAAGCAAGTTCAAGCAGTATGGCTGCAAGGTGACAACTCAGAAGGCTGACCTTACAGGCTGGGACGGAACCACCTTGCACTCCACGAACATCATGGCGCAATTTAATCCTGAAGCCACCACACGCATAATGTTTTGCGCCCATTGGGACTCACGTCCGTGGGCTGACAACGACCCTGATTCTGCCAACTGGCGAAAACCTATATTGGCTGCAAACGATGCTGCAAGTGGTGTGGCTGTCATGATGGAGCTTGCAAGACTGTTGAAACAATCTCATGCTGCGGGAAGCAATACAAAGGAAACATTGAATATAGGTATCGATTTTGTTTGTTTCGATGCAGAGGACTGGGGCACGCCTCAATGGAGCGATCATCAGGACGACGGTTCTTCTTGGGCACTCGGAGCACAATACTGGGCTTCCAATATTCCGCAAGGTTATGCCCCTCGCTATGCCATCCTGCTCGACATGGTAGGCGGACAAGGCGCGCAATTCTACCGTGAAGGCATGTCACAGCAATATGCACCGGAGATTGTAAAGAAAGTATGGCGTGCCGCCCGTCAAGTCGGCTATGGCTCATTCTTTCCAAAGCAGGACGGCGGCATGATTACAGACGACCATATACCTGTCAACCAAACGGCAAAGATACCTTGCATTGATGTCATACCCTATTACCCACAATGTGAGCAAAGCTCTTTCGGACCGACTTGGCACACCTTAAACGATGATATGAATCATATTGACAAGAACACGCTTAAGGCTGTCGGTCAGACAATGGTACAGGTCATTTATACAGAAAAATAAGCCTCGGGCTACTATAAATGAGCCTTTGGCAATGAGGAATAGGTCGTTGGAAAATTATTTCACCAACGACTTATTTGCATTTCTCAACCCCGTAACACTTGTCATGAAAGCCTTGGCAGAGCCAAAACGTAGATGCAAGTCAAGGCGAATTGGCACGTGGTTTTCGTCATCAGAGACATAAAAGTCCACTATTTTCTTCCATCCGTTGTTCTTTTCATTCTCCATGTAAGCAAGCTTCAGGCAACGATAAGTATGCTTGTCGTCTGCCTTCACATTCACCTTGCCCTGATAGCGCAGCTGTGCAGGATAACGCTTGCGGCCGTCTACAATAGGGAAGTTTACCACGAATCCTTTCTTCCAGCCCGTAGGGTCAAAAGAGCGGGCACGCAGGAAAATGCTCATCATGTCGAAAACACAGTCATTGTATGTGTGCTGTGCGCGAATGTGCGAACCATCGTGCTTCTGGCGGTGCATCTTCACATGGCACTTGCCGTCAGGATAAGAGTAGTTCACCTCGTCTACAGTGTACCGCTTGCCTTCCCTGGCTCCTTTGCGATAATAAAGCGGAGCCATGTCAAGAGTGTTGTAGCAAAGCAGCGTATCCCTGAGCACGAAGAACTTGTCAGCACGCTTGTTGCCCCTCGTAATGAGACTGCCACGATAAGCCTGCTGACCGCCATAGTGAACTTGGTCGGTATCAAACGATGCCGTACCTACCTTTACCCACACAAACTGCCAGTTGAAATAAAGGTTATAAGTAAGTCTTTCACCCGACTTGAAAGCTGTATTGCGAAAAGTGCATTGAGCCGATGCCGAAAGTGAAACCACCGTCAGCAATGCTGCCAGGATAAATATCTTCAAGTGTTTCATAATATTCATTGTTTGTTAGTCCTCCGTTTTATCTTTTTATACTTTTACTTTATTCTTCTTTATCTTATTTGGGTATGTATTGTATTCCCAGTTTCTTAGCCCTTTCGAGGTTGCGGTTCTGAATAGTCTTTTCTTTGTCAGCTTTCTGCTTTACCAGTGCCCCAGGCTTTTGTTGCCAAAGTGCCCTTTCGGTAGGATTCCACGAAAGCGTCAGATCCCATTTCTCACGGCACTCTATCACCTCCGGATTGTAATACACTTCCTCAGGCGCAATGTCCTTGTCATAGTCGCCAGTGTCCCACTTGTGGTTGTTGTTGGCATCCACAATTATGCGCATGTAATACTTTCCTGCTTTAAGATAATAGAATTCAGCCTGTCCGTCGTCGGTATAAACCTCCTTAACCACCTTGTCCGACTCGTTTAGCAACTGGGCTATCACGTGTTTTCCCTTCATACCGTCGAGCGTCATTAGCACCGAAGCATACGAATCATTTGACCGCACCTTCATTCCCTGCTTTATTTTTCCGCTTACAATGCCATATATAGACGAGAACGTCGCACTGTCTGCTTCAAGGCTGTATTCAGTCTCAGGACGCCACTCCGCCCTCAACAAGAACGTGCAGACATCCACACGTTGCAGGTCGTAACGCTCTTTGTACCATAGCGAATCTTTTGGTGGATGAGAATAAAGATGTATATGAGCCGTGTCTACATCGTTTAGCGGCACGGTCGATTTTATGGTAATGTTTTGGTCAGGGTCCATGTCTCCGGAAGGCGAGAAAGACAGCTGCAGGGTCTCTCGCGGCATTATGGAGTCATACGGCATGTCCTTTTTCTTCTTCTTGTCCTGCTCCTTCTTCCAGTTGTTATACTTCTTTTGGGCTTCCTTCAACCGTTTTTCGTATGGAGTCTTGGCTATCAGTTGCAGCGTGTCAGTCGTTTGCCGCAACACTCCCGTGGTGTCAGTAATGTGGTGTGTAAGAGCCATTTCCAGCGTATCCTGGTTTATAAGCATAGTGTCACGCAGCCAGTAGGTCAACGTATCAAGCTTTGGCGACGACTGTATGAGGAATGCACTGTCGGCATTGAAGTTCAAACCTTGTATCTTTGGCAGGATACTGTCGCCATAGCTATAATATAATGTAAAGCGGTCAGCATCCTTGCGCTCGCTCTTGACGAGATAGCGGTCGGTCAGGATTTCGTTGAAGGCACGCAGGCAAATGTCGTCAGGCAGGAAGTGGGTATAGCCAACCCTGTCCACCGAAGCTATGTGCAGCGAGTCAATCCACGTCGTGTCTTGTCTGATATCAGGCTTGAATGTAGGCTCAATAATGTCGTGGTTGAAACCTATCATCTCACTCTTTTGATTGAATACATAGTTTCCATCGGCATCTTGCAACGCATAGCAACGGTATTTGCCAGGTGCCACACCTTTTATTATAAAGTGTCCGCGCGAGTCCGTGCGCGACACTCTTAGCATTGGCTTTTTCTTGAAAGCCGAATCCGCAAGGTCGTCATACAGCCCTACGAGTATGCCTTTCACAGGTTCAAGATTTTCCGCCTGGAGCACATAACCCGACACCTGAAGCGTGTCTATGTGGTCGCCGGTAGAAAACGTGTAAGCATAGTTGCCGAGCGGATTACCTTCGTTGTTATCGCTAATGGCATTGGAAAAGTCAATGGTGTAAGTGGTGTTGGGCTTCAATGAGTCCAGCAACTCCACACTGATGCGCCTTCCTTGCCCTTTTATCTCTGGTGCTTCAAGTTGTGGCGGCGACACCACCACGTTCTCCGTAGGGTTGTCTATCTTTATATATTCGTCAAAGAATATGTGTATTTTCTTCTTGTTTACGTTCGTAGCTTCCTCGGCAGGGTCGGCACCAATCACCTTTGGCGGTGTCTCGTCATACCATCCTCCGTCGGGATTACCCATGCGGGCGCAAGAGTAAAGCAATAAGAGCCCCACCACGGCGACCAAAGCAGGCGTTACCCCTCCTGATGGGAGAGGATTGATATGCCTGAGCATATCAATAGCTTCTTTTATTGTTATTACAATATTTTGTATTGCGTTTTTTAGAGGCTTCATTTTATTGCTTATTGTAATTCTCATCTCCTTTGGGAGAAGGGCCGGGGTGAAGCTTTGGGATTATTTATTCATCTCCAGCAGTTCATCCATGTTTTTTCTGGAGTTACTCAGGCGCGGCACCTTATGCTGTCCGCCAAGCTTGCCCTTTGCCTTCAGCCATTCCTCGAAAAGATGTGGATGAGCCTTCACCACCTCCAAATGCTGAAGGGTGACATTATGGAAACGTTTTGCCTCATAGTCGGAGTTTATCTCCTGAAGTTTGCTGTCAAGGCAGTCGCTGAACTTCTGCATGTCGTCAGGCTCCTTCGAGAACTCTATGAGCCACTGATGGCGGCACTTGGCATTCTCATCCATATAAACAGGCGCGGCAGTGTATTCCAGCACTTGTGCCCCGGTCTGCTCACAGGCGTATGCCAGTCCCTTGTCGGCATTGTCCTGTATAAGCTCCTCGCCAAAAGCATTAATGAACGACTTCGTGCGGCCGGTTATTATAAACTTGTATGGCTTCTTCGAAGTAAACGACACCGTGTCGCCTATCATGTAACGCCAAAGACCACACGACGTGGAGATAATCATGGCGTAATTCTTGTTCAGTTCCACCGCCTCCAATGGTATAGCCAGCGCATTGGGATTGCCAACATCTTCAAGCGGTATGAACTCGTAGAACACGCCGTAGTCAAGCATCAGCAGCATCGACTTGTCCTTCGGGTCGTCTTGTATGCCGAAGAAGCCCTCCGAAGCATTATAAGTCTCCATATAGTGCATCTTCGGCGACGTTATTATCTCCTCATACTGCTTACGATAAGGTGTGAAAGCTATGCCGCCGTGGAAGAATACCTCTATGTTAGGCCACACGTCTTCGATGTGTTTCTTGCCCGAAACCTCCAGTATGCGCACCAGCACGCTCAGCATCCACGACGGCACGCCGCTGATATTAGTCACGTTCTTGTCAAGGCATTCGTGAGCTATGCGGTCGCGCTTCAGCTCAAAGTCGCTAAGCAGAGCCGTGCGCTTCTTCGGCACGCGGAACAGGTTGGCTATGGGGTTTATGTTCTCAATGAGAATAGCGCTCAGGTCACCGACAAGCGAACCTTCTACATTGTAGTTAGGCGAGTGGCTTCCGCCGAGTATCAGCGCCTTGCCGTCAAAGATGCGGCTGTTAGGATTGTTGCGCAAGTAGAACGCCACCACGTCAGCACTGCCCTTATAGTGTATATTGTGCAGGCCGACATTTGTCACCGGTATGAACTTCGACTTGTCGTTAGTGGTGCCCGACGACTTCGCGTACCACTTCACAAGCCCGGGCCAAAGCACGTTTTCTTCGCCGTGGCGCATACGGTCGATGTCACCTTTCAGCTCCTCGTAAGTGTTGATAGGTATGTTCTTGGCAAAGTCCTCATAACTCATAATACCACTAAACATGTGGTCACGCCCGTATTCCGTGTCGCGCCCTTTGCCAACAAGATACTTCAGCACGTTCCGCTGAAGGCTTTCAGGGTCAGTATAATGCTTCGTCAGCTCCCTCTGCCTCGGCAGGAAAAGCTTGCTTGCTATCTTCGTGAGACTCATTTTCGCATAATATAACAATATAACATGCAAAATTAAGCTAAAACTGTGACAATGGCAAATAATTAGGCTTTTTTATGGCTACGTTTAATATTGGTTTCTGTCTTTTGCAAAAAAAAGAAGCTTTTTTTAAACGCCATACGGAAAAATAGTCATAACTTTGCAGCTACAGAGAATATAAGTCCTATGCTTAAACATAAAACCGACCGGATAGGCTGAATAATAAATTAAAGAACTTTTAAACCAATAAAGAAAAATGGAAAACTATCGTATTGAATCAGACCTTCTCGGCGAGCTTAAGGTACCCGCTGAGGCTTACTACGGCGTACAGACGCAACGTGCCCTGAACAACTATCACATCTCGCGCAAGAAAATGTGCGACTATCCCGACTACGTCATCGCAATAGCATACGTGAAGCTTGCCGCAATACAGACCAACCACGCCCTTGGGGTAATAGGCGACGAGATCTCAGGTGCCATTGAGCAAGCCTGCCACGAAATCATAGATGGCAAGCTGCATGACCAATTCCCCGTGGATATGATGCAGGGTGGGGCTGGCACCTCTGTAAACATGAACGCCAACGAGGTTATAGCCAACCGTGCCCTGGAAATCATGGGCCACAAGAAAGGCGAATACCAGTATTGCTACCCCAACGACCACGTCAACTGCGGACAGTCGACCAACGACGTTTACCCGACGACCTTCCGCCTTGCCTTCATACGCATGAACAAAACTCTCGTGGCAGCTCTCACGGGACTCATCTCTGCCCTTCGCTACAAGGCTGAGGAGTTTGGCAACGCCATAAAGATGGGTCGCACGCAGCTGCAAGATGCTGTGCCAATGACCTTCCAGCAGGAGTTCAACGCCTACGCCGACAACCTTGAGGAGGAAATCCTCAACCTTGAGCGCAACGTAAAACTGCTGCACGAAATCAACATGGGTGGCACAGCCATAGGCACCGGGCTCAATGCCGTGCCGGGCTTTGCTAAGCTTTGCGCCGCCAACCTCAGCCGCCTCACCGGCGAGAGTTTCGTATCTTCTCCCGACCTCGTGGAGGCTACGCCAGACACTGGTGCTTATGTCAGCTATTCGTCAGCACTGAAACGACTGGCTGTGAAGGTGTCTAAAATCTGCAACGACCTACGTCTCATGGCTTCAGGCCCACGCTGCGGACTCCATGAAATCAACCTCCCCGCTATGGCTCCCGGCTCAAGCATAATGCCAGGCAAGGTGAACCCGGTAATCCCCGAGGTCGTAAACCAAACATGCTTTAAGGTCATAGGCAACGACACCACCATAACTCTTGCAGCCGAGGCTGGACAGCTCGAGCTGAACGTCATGGAGCCGGTAATCGTAGAGTGCACCTTCGAGAGCCAGACATGGCTTGCCAACGCCCTCGACACACTAACCGAGAAGTGTATCCTTGGCATCACCATCAACAAAGAGCATGCCTACGCTATGGTGAAAAACTCAGTAGGAATAGTGACTGCCCTCAACCCGTATATCGGCTACAAAAACTCCACGAAGTGCGCTAAGGAAGCCTTGGAAACTGGTAAGTCGCTCTACGACGTAGTGCTTGAGAAGAACCTCATGTCAAAAGAAGACCTTGACAAGGCTCTTGACCCGAAGAACATGCTTCATGGCCACAAGTTCTCCTATGAGAAACGTGATGGCAAATAAACCAGTGCCAATCGCCATAGTGCATGTAAGCACTCTGTTCTTTCCTTTATATTCATGAAGTATTCATGAAAAATTTGTGAGCAATTTATGGGGAATTCATGTTAAACCTTTTCAGAACATTGATTTCTTTTTCTTTCTGAACATAGAGAATAATCATTGAATTCCCCATAAATTTTTCATAAATATGATAATCCCTTGTAGTCCCGTTTTATTCTTTCTGTTGGCAAAGGTATAGCAAATATATTATTGGTGCGGTACATAGTCTGGCACAAAAAGTTTTGAATCTAATTTACAAAAAATAAAAATATAGGACAACGGGAAATCACTGTTTTAGAGGTTTACGGAGGCAGTACAAGCCGCCATTTCATGCAATACACCCAAAGCCGCTACCTGATTACGGCATAAAGACATCTTCTTTACGCCGTAAACCTATAATCTTTAGGGCGTAGAGGTGAGACAAATGCGGCGTAAAGGAGAGGCGTTTACGGCGTAATGATAGCCACTCAATATCGAAACAGCCACCAAAGAAAAGGGTACTTTTTCAGCTTTTCTTGCAACATGCTGAACATCTGATAATTACAACTCAGTCCATAATTCCCGAATTTGCGGACAAAGTTCTTTTTCTTTGAAAAACGCCTGCTCCTGAGAGGGGTATGCCTGACTTTATATTGACAAAGAACCTGCCGTGGCGATAAGGGCATCAAATTTCTCATATTAACTGAAAACGAATATTCGTCCAAATCCCAAATGAACCTAAAAGGCTCGCAACACTCGTAGCCACTTGCCATGCCGAAACCTGACAGAGGGTGGAGCAAACGAATCGCATACATGAAATATCGATAGTGTCAGGTTCAACTATTTATGTTTGTTTAAGCCTGTCAGAGGTCTTTTTATATTAAATTGTGTGAAATCTTTTGCACTCTGAATATTAAGCTTTATCTTTGCACAAAGGATAGCGGATGCGCTATTGCCGTGATGGTGGAATTGGTAGACACGAGGGACTTAAAATCCCTTGGCCAGAAATGGCTGTACGGGTTCGAGTCCCGTTCGCGGCACTTT
>CAZZNO010000039.1:0-20836 GCA_964655685.1 uncultured Prevotella sp. | reverse complement strand
AGAAGTAGGTCATTTACCGAAAAGAATTTTGTAATCACGCTCTGCTGCTGGCTTTGCCCAAGATTCCGGTATTATGCGCCAGTTATGATTAGGTTGTGGATCAAGCACCTTCTGCCTTCGTATCTCTTGCATAAGATAATAACGTTGATCTCTGTCACTGCGCCAAATTATGCGGCTCTCAAGACTGTCTTTGGGAATACCGGCACCTTTAGTCAGCAATTCACCTCCTCCGTTGCCGCGATAGCTGTTAATAGCAACCTTATACCATTTGTTAGGATCGAAGGGCTTGCCGTTGCTCATTTTTAAAATTTTCACTTTCTGCCCATTAGGCTTTGTTACGTCTACTGTATAATCTATGCCTGCCGCCGAGTCGAAGTTGAAAGAAAAGTTCTTAAAGCCCATACGTTGGGCATCTCCATAGGTACGCGCGTCAAGCAGGAGCAGATGATCCTCTGGAGTTTTCATAGTGTTCATCCAAAGGTCATAACTCATCTCTAAGTGGCGGCGTATCTCGTCACCTGTAAGTCGCATAACATAAAGCATGTTCTCGTATTTGTAAAGTTTGAACATGTCGCTCATGTAGACAGGACCAGCATTGATGGTCGCATTGAAAGAGAGCGGTGCATTGAACGCTACATCTGCACCAGTTATTTTAAGTTGCAGATTAAGTATAAGGTCATTGAATGCTGAATTACCAAAATAACTGTCTGAGGTAGAAATGGTATGTTTGAACTCTCCTATTTTTTCGTTAGCAAAAGCATCTACCTTGTCAATGTATGATTTGAAATGTTGCAGATATTCCTCATCTATTGGTTCTTGAGTGATGTCCTGTAGATGTCCAGTCACCTTACTCACATTCCATCTTCCACCTCTCTTAATTAACGATACATTTGCTTTAGCCACAGTGATGGCATTGTTGGCTGGGTCGAGACAGAGCACGGTGTCTCCTTCTACATTTATTACTCTATCTTGATGCCGTGTATGGTCATGCCCAAAGAACACAATGTTAAACCCAGGCACCTCCCGTGCTACTCGCTCAGAAGCATCTTCCTCATAGTCGGATGTTGTTATACCACCTTGCTTGCCAGAATGAAAAAGTCCTATTATCACATCAGCTTTCTCGTCTTCCTTCATTACCTTCATCCAATACTTTGCTGTAGATACCATTTCATCAAAACGCAAGCCAAGCCATATATCACGCGAAAGCCAATTAGGTATGGCAGGTGTAAGCATGCCCAAAATAGCAATCTTACAACCATTACGATTAATAATAGTATAAGGCTTTAGATATGGTTTGCCCGTTTTTGTATTAATAACATTAGCCCCAAGTACTGGGCATTTAACCTCACTAATCCACTTGTCATACACTTTATGACCTGGCTCTACATCATGATTGCCTATAGTCTCTGCATCATACCCCATGTAATTTATCACCTGGGCAGCGATATTCATATCAGTAGTGTCGATAAAATTGGAATAATAGCTTACTGGCTGACCTTGCAATATATCGCCATTATCAAGCAATATTAGTTTTTTGCCATATTGCTTGCGCAGATTCTTTATGTAGCTACTCACTCTTGCCATAGAACCAGCCTTTGGCTTACGATCAATAAGGTCATAAGGAAAGAACGAGCCGTGAACATCACTTGTTTCAACAATGTGGAGATCTAAGGTCTGGGCATTAGTTGTCATTGCCGATACCATAAACATTATAAAAATCAGAAACCTATTCATTACATTATAAAATGTTTAAACGGAATATATAAACTATGTACTTACTTGTTGCGGGTAAGTGTAAGCTTATGGTCAATACATTCTGGTAATTCTTTTTGGTAATGAGTAACCATTATGAGCGTTTTGTTACTACGTAGCTCAAACGCATCAATAACATCTTTCACCAATTGACGATTTTGGTCGTCAAGGCCATGTAATGGCTCATCAAGAATAAGCAATTCGGGGTCCTTGACAAAAGCACGTGCAAGGAGCACAAGCCGCTGTTCACCACTGGAGAGCTTGAGAAAGGTCTTGTTTTCCATGCCTTCAAGACCAAAAATGTTTAACCAAAAGCGACATGCAGCATATTCTTGCTCGTTTGGCTTTACATAGAGACCAACAGAATCCTTCAATCCACTTGCCACTATACGTATAACAGGTAAATCTTTCTGGTAAGCACGATGCATCTCTGGAGACACGTAACCTATATGCTTCTTAATATCCCAAATGCTCTCCCCACTCCCACGCGGTATGCCAAAAAGAGAAATGTCACAGGCATAGCTTTGAGGATTATCAGCGCAGATAAGGCTTAATAAAGTTGATTTCCCAGATCCGTTCTGCCCACTTAGTGCCCAATGCTCACCATTGAGAACAGTCCAATCAAGATTATTCAATATAGTACGTTCTCCATATCTGATTGACACGTGATTAAGCTTTGCCACCTCATGAGCATGATACTCATTATTATCATAAGGCAAAGAGAGGATAGCGTCTTTTTTATTGTCGCTTAGAATATGCTGATGTGTAAGCTTATGTGACGCAAGATATTCTTCTCGTGTCTGTTTTCTTCCAACTTTCATATTCTTTACCTCTACTACATGAGTAATAAAGTCTGGTATGTCGTCAGTCTTAGAAAGAACAAGAATCAGTTGCAATGTTTCTTTCTTGATAATCTCCGCGAAGAGCCTTCTCAATTGGTCACGCGTCTCAGCATCAAGACCAATAAACGGATTATCCATTATAAGAACTCTTGGACGCGAGAAAAGTGTCTCTGTAAGTTTTAGCTTACGCAGTTCGCCACTTGACAACAAGATTATGTGTTTATCAAGTAACTGATGCATATTAAACATTGTATATAAACGCTCCTTGAATACTTGCCTCTCTGGCGTATCTTCTCCAGACATCAAATAAGCAGCATCAAGCCTGTCTGCAACTGTAGGTGTACTGTCATCTATCTCTGTCTGATTCCAGCGCTGTTGCAAATAATATGTACGATCATTGTCACCACCATAAGCATCGCGGAAAGTAATATACTTAATATTATCAGAAACACGCTTCTGTTTGCTTGGTGCAAAGTCATATTCTGGATCATGCATCAACAACGGATGACTACCAGTAATAATATTTACAAGCATTGTTTTGCCACCACCATTTGGTCCAACTATGGCTATCTGTTCGCCATCAAAAGCTGTAAAGTTCACCGGTTCCGCCATTCTCCAAGATGGCATACGGACAACACCATTGGTTATGTTGATTATCTTTTGCATATTCTTTCTTTGTTTTTCGTTACGTAGTCTTTCCATGACCCATAATGTTTAGCATCAGTTTCTGGAGTTGAAAGCTGGAGAAAGTGACAATAGGCGGCACCAAGAGCATCAGTAGCATCCATAAACTTGGGCATATCACTTTTATCTATGTGAAGCAAACGCTGTAACATTCCAGCAACTTGTTCCTTAGAAGCCTGGCCTTGACCAGTAATTGCCATTTTTATTTTCAACGGTGCATATTCATGTATTGGTATATCATGGTGAATTGCAGCAGCTATTGCCACCCCTTGTGCTCTGCCAAGTTTCAACATCGATTGGACGTTTTTGCCAAAGAAAGGAGCTTCTATTGCCATTTCATCTGGAAGATACTCGTTGATAATGCCAGTAACACGCTCAAAGATACGGCCAAGTCGCAAGTAAGGGTCATGCATTTTACGCAAATCAATGACACCCATTGCCATCATGTTCGCTTTGTTACCAGACACTCTCAGCACCCCATAGCCCATTACATTAGTGCCTGGATCAATGCCAAGTATTATCTTTTCCATTTATCTATCTAAATACGGATTAGTTGCCACTTCATTTCCTATAGTGGTACTTTCTCCATGACCAGGATACACAATAACGTCGTCGGGCAACTGCGACAGCATCCTTAGGCTTTGAATAATCATAAACATTGAGCCTCCGCCAATATCTGTACGTCCTATAGTACCTCGAAAAAGTGTATCACCCGTGAAAAGCACCTTTTCACTTTCGCAGTAATAAGCCACTCCGCCAGGCGAATGACCTGGAGTTTCCAAGATGTTGAACACATGAGAGCCAAAACTTATAGAGTCTGCACCTGTCAGCCATTTGCCAACTGGTGCAAAGTCATCAGCCGTTAGGCCGTCAATCCCACATACATCATAAGCATGTTGAGGTAATACTTTGATGAATTCTGCATCTGATCCGTCCACTTCCGGTCGTAGCCCCCATGTATCATAAACGAACCTATCGCCAAGATGATGGTCAACATGACCATGAGTAGCGATGAGATGTTTAGGAATCAGTTTATTGCCATTGATGTACTCCTTAATTGCTTCTTTCTCGTCATCATACCAAGCACCACAATCTATAATGACACATTCTTTGCTATCGTCACTTACCACGTAAGTATTTTCACGAATAGGATTACAAACAAATCTTTGAATATTAAGCATGATTATTATCCTTTTGTTCCTTATTGCACGAGTATCCTTACAAAGGCATGTAAATGATATTCTTTTCCTTAAACCAATCCTCACTAAAGAAATCTGACACAGGTGTTACCTCTACCATTTTGCGGAACGGTTTAAGCTCCGCATCAAGGTTTCCTCCCTTTAATGCTATTATGCCGTTTGGCAAGGCATTGTGCTGGTCATGCGAAATGTTCTTGCGCACTATCTTTACTAAATCAGGTAACGGCATAACAGCACGAGAAACAACGAAATCAAACTTGTCTTTTTCATTCTCACCTCGCCGATGCAGAGCCTCTACGTTATTCAATCCTATAGACTTCGCAATCTCTGTAGTCACCAATATTTTTTTCCCTGTCCCATCTATTAAGCGAAAATGGCAATCAGGGAAAAGGATGGCAAGAGGAATACCAGGAAATCCCCCACCAGTTCCAAAATCCAGAATATGTGTACCTGGCTTAAAATGAATCACTTTTGCAATAGCAAGAGAATGTAAGACATGATGCTCATACAAATTATCAATGTCTTTACGCGATATAACATTAATCTTTGCATTCCAATCACGATACAGTTCGTCAAGCGCATCAATTTGTTTTTCCTGCTCATTGCTAAGCTTAGGAAAATATTTGGTTATCAAATCCATTGTCTTTTGTTTAATTTTCCAGATTGATGCAAAGTTACAATTATTTTATCGTAACTTTGCAGTAAAGGAAATGTTTTTTAAATGAGAATAATAGAGCAAAGCATAATAGGCAAGCACAATGCAGAAGAATGCGAAGACGGCATTGTTGCAACCGACGACTTCGTGGCAGTGATAGACGGGAGCACGAGCAAAACCGCAAACCGCATAAACGCAACCATGAGCAATGGCCGTTATTGTATGAGCATTATTGCCGACTACATCCGCAACATGGAAGCGAATACAAGTCTTGAAGATTTCTGCAATGGCATTACCAATAAAATCAATACACTTTACCCTGTAGCATATAAACAATTTAAGGAGCATCCAGAGGAAAGGCTCTGCGCCAGTGCCATTATCTACAGCAATCATTATAAAGAAATATGGATGATTGGCGACTGCCAATGCATGGTTAATGGCAAACTCTATACCAATGGCAAGCCATCTGAAGAAGTGATTGCAGCCAAAAGAGCTGCTGCGTTCGACAAAGAACAGTCCTTACACCCTAATATGACAAAAGACGGGCACATAATCCATGATTATGCACGCGACTGTATTTTGCCGGAACTTATTGCCTCTATGCAAGGGGAGAATGAAACCTACGCCGTAATCGACGGCTTTCCAATATATAAAAAAGGTGTAAAAGTTATCTCAATAACATCACCTTCAGAGATTGTACTCGCTTCCGACGGTTATCCTTTCCTATGCTCTACATTGCAAAAAAGCGAAAAAAAACTTGAGAAGCAACTATCCAACGACCCTTACAACATTAATACCTTCAAAGCGACCAAGGGGCTTATGGCTGGTAATGTCTCATACGACGATCGCTCATATATACGCTTCTCTACAGCTAACAGGCAAAGGTATTTTCTTAAACTCAGTTTTGATGGCAATGCATATCATGGTTGGCAGATTCAGCCAAACGGTATGTCTGTACAACAAAAGCTACAAGAATGCCTCTCTAAAATATGCCGTCATAATATTGAAGTAACCGGTGCCGGAAGAACCGATGCCGGTGTCCATGCCAAGACCATGATATGCCATTTTGATGAAGATGAGGGCATAGACTGTCATCAGCTCGCATATCGTCTAAACCAAATACTGCCATGTAACATAAGCTGTAACGGCGTAATGCCAGTAGAAGCTAACATGCACGCCCGCTTCTCAGCCAAGAAACGCACTTATCGTTACTTCATCCATACACAAAAGAATCCTTTCCTAAGGCAATATTCTGTAGAAACTCATTACAAGCTCGATTTCAACCTTATGAATGAAGCAGCAGCTTACCTATTAACAGTTGATGACTTCAAGGCTTTCTGCAAATCTGGAGCAGACAACAAAACAACAAAATGCCATGTCACTGCAGCACATTGGGTGCAAATCAATGACATGACATGGTATTTCGAAATCTCAGCCGACAGGTTTCTACGTAATATGGTACGTGCCGTAGTAGGCACACTGTTTGATGTCGGCCGACATAAAATCACTCTTAAGCAATTTCATAATATAGTAGACTGCGGCTCACGCTCCGATTCTGGAGAATCCATGCCGGCACACGGTCTATTCTTATGGGATATAGAGTACTGATTGGTGATTATCTTATTCTGTCCATTGACTTTATAAGATCTTCATCTGCCTTTATGCCATGACGTGCCATGAAAAGAAATATTATGGCCACTAATGGTAAACATGCCGCAAAGCCAAAGTGGAAATCGCCCATAGCAGCAAACTCGCCAAAAGCACAAAAAGCATAATAGCCATACCATGCTAAGCACAGAATTATGCCGGCTACACAAATCCTCATCTGCATTTGGCGCCGTTTATAAAGGAAGATGTCGATAAATGTCAACGCACCCACTACCACCAAGTCAACAAATGGCAACGGCTTTGCCAAGAAATCTTCACCAGTGTACACACCTATATTATACCACACTGGAGCAGCTCCCATTGACTTCAAATGTACCTCACCTATAGGGAGGCAAAGGCAAACAATAATTGCTGCCAATGCCAAAAGCAGATAAATGGTCTGTTTTCGCTGAATCATTTAAACCTCCTCTGTCTGGGCATTATCTTTTGAAGGGTCTCTCCAATAGACATTCCCTTCTATGAATTCCTGCGTGGCAAGAAGCGTCGGCTTAGGAAGTTTCTCATAATAACGGCTTATCTCTATCTGCTCACGGTTCTCGAACACTTCCTCAAGCGAGTCGTTGTAAGAAGCGAACTCAGCAAGTTTCTTGCTCAGGTCAGACTTTATCTCTACAGAAATCTGGTTGGCACGCTTGCCAATGATGACCACACTCTCGTAAATATTACCAGTGGTTTTACACAGATCCATAATGTTGCGAGTCACTGTGTTCACCGGAGCTTTTGACTTCTTGTAATCCATTTTCTTATTATTCTTTTATATTTTATTCGTCTTTAGCGTTTACTGTAACTTTCTTGCATTTCTTTATAAACTCCTCAGCCTCCTTGCGTTCCTTCGAGTCAGGATATTCGTTTATAAAGCCATAGCACTCATCTTCTGCGTCCTGAAATCTCTCCATTTTTTTAGATTCAACGCTTTGCTCTGCAAGGTGAAACTTGCTTTTCATTATCAACGTAGCAAATTTCTCGCGCTGTTTAGTATATGGATAGTCTTTCAATGCATTCTGTGAAGTAACTATACAAGCCTCGTAATTGTTGCCTCCGTTGGTACAATTACCAAAATAAGAGCCTAAATCGTAATACAGCTCAGCCGTAGACAGTTCCTTAGCAACAAGTTTGTCTTGCAGTTCAAAGAGCTTCGCCTGCGCCTGCTCTTTGTATTTAGCCTCAGGGTAAAGGTCGAGATACTCTTGGAAAGCCGCTATTGCTGCCACTGTCTGCGATTGGTCGAGACGGGGCTCCGGCGTACTCATAAGCAAGCTTTGCCCAATATAGTATTCTGCAACCTCTGAATATTTGCCACGCGGATAAGTCTTGACATACTTTTTAAACGTCTCAGACGCAGTCTCCCAGTCTTGGCACATATATTCCGCCATGCCAAGCATGTAAAGACATTCTTGCGCATCCTGAGTTCCTTTTTCTGGAATAATCAGTTCTTGAAGCAAAGTAGAAGCCCGCTGATACTTGCCAAGGGTAAAACTTTCTTTGGCATATTCGTATTTATAACGAAAATCATTCGACTTATATACGCTGTTAAACTCCTTGGCGCAACTACTGAGAAGCAGAAGCGACACGAGGGCTATCATCGTCGTTTTTCTCATAGTAATCAATTTATCGTGCAAATTTACACATAAAATCATAACAAACCAAATGTATGTGTCGTTTTTTAAGAAAAAACGCTTAACTTTGCATATATATGGATTTCAAAATATCATCAAAGTTCAAACCTACAGGTGACCAGCCACAGGCAATACGCCAACTTACCGAAGGCGTAGAGAATGGCGACCCAGCCCAAGTACTGCTCGGTGTCACAGGCTCCGGAAAGACTTTCACAGTTGCCAACGTTATCGCAAATGTTGGTAAACCTACACTGATATTGAGCCACAACAAGACACTTGCAGCCCAACTCTACGAAGAAATGAAAGGTTTTTTCCCCGACAATGCCGTAGACTATTATGTAAGCTATTATGACTATTATCAGCCAGAAGCATACATGCCTTCCACTGATACGTATATAGAAAAAGACCTTGCCATAAACGACGAAATTGACAAATTGCGATTGGCTGCTGTAAGTGACTTATTGTCAGGAAGGAAAGACGTAATAGTTGTATCTTCAGTTTCATGTATTTATGGTATGGGAGCACCTGTTGCCATGCAAGAAAACGTAATCAATATAAAGCGTGGGCAGAAGCTCGACCGTAATGTATTTTTACGCAAATTGGTCAACGCCTTATATGTTCGTAATGATATAGATTTGCAACGAGGTGGCTTTTCTGTAAAAGGTGATACAGTAAACATAGCTATGGCGTATTCCGACTACATTCTCAGAGTGACTTGGTGGGATGACGAAATCGACACCATTGAGGAGGTAGATCCTATTACCATGCACTCCATGCAACAATTCGAGGAATATTCAGTTTATCCGGCAAATCTTTTCGTTACATCTAAAGAACAGACCGAGAATGCCATACGCATGATTCAAGACGACTTGACAAAGCAGGTTGACTACTTCACGTCAATAGGCGACAACATTAAGGCGCAACGCATAAAGGAACGCGTAGAGTATGACATAGAGATGATTAAGGAACTGGGGCATTGTTCCGGGATTGAGAACTATTCCCGATACTTCGATGGTCGCGAACCCGGGCAACGTCCATACTGCCTGCTCGACTTTTTCCCAAAAGACTATCTTATGGTAATAGACGAGAGCCATGTAACCGTGCCACAAATCAATGCCATGTACGGCGGTGACCGTGCCCGCAAGCAGAACCTCGTTGAATATGGCTTTCGCTTGCCAGCAGCCTTCGACAACCGTCCTTTGCGCTTTGAGGAGTTTCACGAAATGATACACCAAGTCATATACGTGTCAGCCACACCTGCCGATTATGAACTACAAGAATCTGAGGGCGTGGTGGTTGAGCAACTCATTCGCCCAACTGGCTTATTAGACCCGGAAATAGAGGTCAGGCCTTCTGAAAACCAAATAGACGACTTGCTCGACGAGATTGTCACGCGTTCAGGGCGCAATGAGCGTGTACTTGTTACGACGCTCACAAAACGCATGGCAGAAGAACTTACCGAGTTTCTGCTAAACCATAACATTAAAGCCGCTTACATCCACAGCGACGTGGCAACGCTCGACCGTGTAAAGATCATGAACGACTTAAGGGCAGGAGTTTATGACGTACTCGTTGGCGTCAACCTGCTTCGAGAAGGTCTCGACCTACCGGAGGTTTCTCTTGTGGCTATCCTTGATGCTGACAAGGAAGGCTTCCTTCGCAGCCATCGAAGCCTTACCCAGACAGCAGGGCGTGCCGCACGAAACGTAAACGGCAAGGTGATAATGTACGCAGACACTATAACCGAGAGCATGCAGCGAACCATAGACGAGACTACACGCAGGAGGAGCATACAGCTGAAATACAATGAAGACCATCACATAACGCCAAAGCAAATCGTAAAGGAAATAAAAAGCGCGTTGCCACAATCTGACGGAAGCGAATATGAGGCACCAGGCAAACAAACCGCCAAACAAGTTTACCTCGAGCCTGACAGTGGTGCTTTCGCTGCCGACCCGATTATCAAGCGCATGACAAGGCCTGAGCTTGAAAAGAGCATAGAGAACACTAAGCATCTCATGGAAGAAGCTGCCAAGAAACTCGACTTCATACAGGCCGCCCAATACCGAGATGAAATCATAAGGCTGCAAAAGCAACTTGAAATGAAGTGATTTTTAATAGTGATTATCTTGCGAAAAGAGGATTTTTGCAAATTATTATTATTAACTTTGCACGAAAACAACAAAGCATTGAAAAAATGCATCACCTGAGATATACATTATTAATACTGTTGTCAGTGCTGGGCATGAAGCAGGCAAATGCGCAAATGCGCACAAACACTGCTTACCAGCTATACATCAACAAATACAAAGACCTTGCCATAGAACAGATGGAGCGGTACCATATACCCGCAAGCATAACCCTTGCCCAAGGGCTGTTTGAAAGTGGCGCAGGCATGAGTCGTCTCGCAACTGTAGGCAACAACCATTTCGGAATAAAATGCCACGGATGGCGTGGACGTACCATAAACGCTGACGATGATGCCAATAACGAATGCTTCCGCGCATACGACAATCCAAAGCAAAGCTACGAAGACCATAGCAAATTCCTGCGCAACAACACACGCTATGCACGTTTGTTCAAGCTCAATACCGACGATTATAAAGGTTGGGCAAACGGGCTGAAAGCCTGCGGTTATGCCACCAATCCGCTTTATGCGGCAAATCTCATAAACATAATTGAGCTTTACAGGCTGTACCAATACGACAACGCAAAGACCTACGACCATTTCATGGCCGACAGATACGATGCGCACAGCCATTCCGGCACATTTGACTATACACATCCAGTACACAAATGCAACAAGAACTATTATATAGTCGCACGTGACGGAGACACCTTCAAAAGCCTTGGAAAAGAAATGGGCGTGTCATGGAGAAAGCTCGCTAAATACAACGAGCGCGACAAGCATGACAAGTTGCGCAACGGCGACATAGTGTTCTTGGAGAAGAAACAGAAGAAGGCAATGAAAACCTTCAAGAACCGTCCGCACATCGTAAAGGAAGGCGAAAGTATGTATTCGATAGCCCAACTGTACGGCATCAGGCTGAAAAACCTGTACAAGATGAACCAAATGTCGCCAAACGACGACATACAGGTCGGCATGAAATTGAGAATAAGATAAGGCGCGGTCACCCAATGAAGGGCTGCACAAATATTGAACAAATGAAAAAGGCACTTTTATTTTCACTGTTTTGCGCATTGGCTGTCGTCTCCCACGCGCAGGATTTCAATCAATATTTCCAGGACAAGACTCTGAGGATAGACTATATATTCTCAGGCAACGACCACGAGCAAAACATTGCCGTCGACGAACTGTGCGTTGAGCCGCGATGGTATGGCAAACGGCAAAGGCTTGCCGAGCTTCCTATTGAGGGCAACGGGCAGATTACCGTTCGCGACCACAAGACCGGCAAGACCATTTACCGCAACTCGTTTTCCACTCTTTTTCAAGAGTGGCAGTCTTACCCCGAAGCCAAGACCCAGACCAAGAGCTTTCAAAACGTCTTTCTCGTACCAATGCCGAAAGACACTGCCGACGTGACCATTGACCTGCGAAACAACCGCCGCGAAGTGGTTGCTTCGCTTACGCATCAAGTTGTGCCAACCGACATACTCATCCGGCACATAGGCGAAAAGAACGTCACACCCTACTCCACCCTGCAGCAAGCTGACGATACCACGCGCTGCATCCACATTGCTTACGTTGCCGAGGGCTACACCAAAGCTGAAATGCCAATCTTCCTGCAAGACGCGCGCAAGGCTATGGACTTTCTGTTCTCTTACGAACCATTCAAAAGCATGAGGGGCAGATTCAACATTGTGGCAGTAGAGTCGCCTTCCGAAGACAGCGGAACAAGTGAACCTTCAAAGGGCATTTGGAAGAACACCGCCCTCCACTCCAATTTCGACACCTTTTACAGTGACCGCTACCTCACCACGCTTCATCTCAAAGACTTGCACAACTGGCTCGCCGGCATTCCCTACGAGCACATCATAGTGCTTGTGAACACCGAGAAATACGGGGGCGGCGGCATTCTCAACAGCTACAATCTCTCAATGACCCATCACAGGGCTTTCCGTCCTGTAGTAGTTCACGAGTTCGGTCACAGCTTTGCCGGTCTCGCCGACGAGTATGCTTACGAGCAGGAGCAGATACCGATGTATCCACACGACATTGAGCCGTGGGAAAAGAACATAACCACGAAAGTCAACTTTCATGGCAAATGGGAGAACCTCATAGGCAAGGATCCGAAGGCTGGATTCTACGAAGGTGCCGGCTACAGCCTTAAGGGTGTTTACCGCGCATACCCCGACTGCCGTATGCGCACAAACGAGTATCCTGATTTCTGCCCTGCCTGCACACAGGCTATACAGGCAGTCATTGACTTTTACACAAAATGAAAAGAAGACTCCCGATGCCCTTTATAATCATAATAACAGTACTGGCATGCCTCTCTCCCCTTGCCTTATTTCTGCCGGCAATCAGCGGAGACAGCAAATATGTTATAAACAACAACTCAATCATACTCAACGGCCCTTATTCAAGGGCCATTCCTTTCTCGCAAATAGAAAAGATTGAATACGACTCCCCTCTGCCAAAAATTTCATACCGAAGCAACGGCATATCAATAGGCAGGATTAATATCGGGCACTTTAAAAGCAAAGGCGGAGGCGAAGTCATGCTATATCTACATTCCAGTAAACCGACGGCTATCTATGTCCTCACAAAAGATAATAAAAAGGTTTACATCAATTTCAAGGACGAAAACTATGCCGACAGGTTTATAAACGACTTAAAGAATTCATGTCATTTAGGAAATTGACACTGCTCACACTCGTCTTTGCCTTGCTGCTGTCAGTCCCTGCCTCTGCTCAGACTTCACAGGCAAGCCGCGACCTCGGCATAGCCCTCGACTATTTCCAGGGAGGCAAATACCATGAGGCTTTGGTCATTTTTTCGCGCCTTGACAGCACCTACAACCTCAATCCTCGCTTTCGTGCCTATACAGGATTGTGCTATTATTATGACAACGACTTCGAAAATGCCGCGCGGCTTTTAGATGCCTCGTTGCCACGCCTCACTGCTTTCTCCCCTCAAGAAAGGTCGGTTTATTACCACGCCGATGCTGACAGCCACTTCACACTGGAGCAATACGACAAAGCCCAAGCCGCATACGACAGCCTCATCGTGCTGTGCACAGACAAGGAAAAGGCTGAGGCATACTACCGATTAGGCTTCATCTTCGTATATAAAAAAGACTGGATAAAAGCTCTCGACCATTTGCAGTCGGCACTTGTCTATTACCGTCGCTGGCTTCCCGATGCAAAAGCCAGGATTGCGCAAATAAGAAACATGATAGACGGCTGCTGTGAGGAAATAAACAAAACATCATGATTTTCTATCTTTCAGACACTGGCAACACCCGATGGGCTGCCGAAAAAATAGCCGAAAGGACGGGCGACAAACTTTTTTTCATCCCCGACCTTCTTCACAACGCCCAAAGCAAGCCTGCACAACCCCTGGTTTTCAACAATATAGCCGATGGCGAGCGCATAGGCTTCTGCTTTCCAGTTCACGGATGGCGGCCGCCGAAAATAGTGCGCGAATTTATAAGTCGGTTGAAAGCCAACGCAAAAGGTCATTATGTCTATGCTCTTTGCACCGCAGGCGACGACATAGGCGAGACTATCGACATTCTGTGCAGTGACCTGCAAAAGCAAGGCATACATCTCGATGCAGCCTTCACGCTCATCATGCCGGAGTCGTACATGGGGCTGCCTTTCTTCAATGTTGACAAGCCCGAAAAGGAAAAAGAAAAGAAAGAAAAAGCTGCGGCTGACCTCAAAGCCTACATGGAAGCCATTGCCAACCGTCGCAGCGAATGGCATCTCGTGCCTGGCAGATGGCCACGCATCAATTCGCGCTTCCTCGGCGGCTTTTTTACACGCTACCTCCTAACTGACAAGCCTTTCCACGTGGAAAGCCGCAAATGCGTGAAATGCGGTATCTGCGCCGACGTATGCCCTGTACACAACATCATTGGCGGCCTCGGTCACGAACCGGCATGGAAACACGACGGTTCATGCTTAGCCTGCTTTGCATGCTACCACCACTGCCCACACCATGCTATAGAATACGGACATGTAACGCAGGGGAAAGGGCAATATTTCTTCAAAAAAAGGCAATAATAATGATGCGTACCAATTGGTCTGCAATAGCGTACCAATTGGTCTGCATAAACGTACCAATTGGTCTGCATAAACGTACCAATTGGTACGCATCATGCCGCAGACGATTTTAAACTATAATCAAGCAGCGGCTTTTTCACGCTAAAATCTTAATTTCTCACTAATTTGGCAAAAGTTTGCCGTATCTGTAAAAAAAGAAGTAACTTTGTGGCGTGAAAGCATTTTTTGTAAAAGACGCTTGACCAAAACAAAAGATTATGCCAGAAATATCAGTACGTGGCCTTGAGATGCCACTATCACCAATAAGGAAGCTCGCCCCGCTTGCAGCAAAGGCAAAAGAAAAGGGCATCAAGGTCTATCACCTCAACATAGGCCAGCCAGACCTGCCAACGCCACAATGCGGACTCGACGTGCTGAAACACATTGACCGCAAGATTCTTGAATACTCGCCATCGCAAGGCTTCCTGTCTTACAGGCAAAAGCTCACGAAGTATTACGCCAAATACAACATCAACGTAACGCCCGATGAAATCATCATAACCTCAGGTGGTTCAGAGGCTGTGCTGTTTGCTTTCATGAGCTGTCTGAACCCCGGCGACGAGATAATAGTGCCGGAACCGGCATACGCCAACTACATGGCGTTCGCAATATCGGCAGGAGCAAAAATCCGAACTATAGCCACGACGATAGAAGAAGGCTTTTCTCTGCCAAGGGTAGAAAAATTCGAGGAGCTTATCAACGACAAGACACGAGCCATAATGATATGCAACCCTAACAACCCGACGGGCTATCTATATACGCGGCGCGAAATGAACCAGATACGTGACTTGGTGAAGAAATATGACCTGTACCTCTTCTCTGACGAGGTCTACCGCGAGTATATCTACACAGGCAGTCCCTACATAAGTGCCATGCACCTAAAAGGCATTGAGGACAACGTAATATTGATAGACTCTGTTTCAAAGCGTTACTCCGAATGCGGCATCCGCATAGGCGCACTCATAACGCACAACAGCGAAGTAAGAAACGCTGTGATGAAGTTCTGCCAAGCACGCCTCTCCCCTCCCCTCATCGGGCAACTGATAGCAGAGGCTTCGCTCGACGCACCGGAAGAATATTACCGCAACGTCTATGACGAATATGTAGAGCGCAGGAAATGCCTCATCGACGGACTGAACCGCATACCGGGTGTCTATTCTCCTATACCTATGGGCGCATTCTACACTGTAGCGCAGCTCCCTGTCGACGACTCTGAGAAGTTCTGCCGCTGGTGCCTTGAAGATTTCAACTATGAGGGCGAGACGGTGATGATGGCTCCTGCCGCCGGCTTCTACACCACGCCTGGCGCAGGAAGAGACCAAGTGCGCGTGGCATACGTCCTGAAGAAAGACGACCTTAAGCGAGCCCTTTTCGTACTTGGGAAGGCACTTGAGGCATATCCCGGAAGAAAAAAGAATAATTAGTAATTGAAATATATGAACCTGCCACTATTCATAGCAACACGGCTATATCGTGACAAGGGCGACCGTCACAAGGTGTCGCGCCCTGCAATAACCATTGCCACCGCCGGGGTGGCGATAGGGCTTGCCGTGATGATTATTTCCGTGTTTGTGGTGCTGGGGTTCAAGCACACCATACGCAACAAGGTCATAGGTTTCGGCAGCCATATACAGGTAACCAATTTCATAGCGCAGACAGCCACTGAGCAATACCCCATTGCCATCAACGACAGCATGATGCGTGTAATAAGCTCAATAAAGGGCGTAAGCCATGTTGAGAAGTTTGCATACAAGCAAGGCATCCTGAAGACTGACAACGACTTCCTTGGCATATTGCTAAAGGGCGTGGGACCAGATTTTGACTCTACCTTCATACACGAGAACATGATGGCTGGCAGCATACCTAAATTCTCTGACAAGGCAGCCTCAAACAAGATTGTCATATCTCAAAGCATTGCCGACAAGCTGAAGCTGAAATGCGGACAGCGCATCTTCGCCTACTTCATTGACAACAACGGCGTGCGCATTCGCCGACTTACAATAGAGGGTATATACCAGACAAACCTAAGCCAATATGACGACATAATGTGTTTCACTGACATATATACTGCCGTCAAACTGAATGGCTGGAAGCCCGACCAGGTGTCAGGAGCTGAGGTCAAGGTCAATGATTTCAACCATTTAGACGACATCGAGCGGTCATTCATCAGGAAGATAAACAAGACACAGGACCACTACGGCGAAACCTACTCCTCACAAACCATACGCGAAATAAGCCCGCAAACATTCAAATGGCTCGACTTGCTCGACATGAATGTGTGGATTATATTGGCATTGATGACCGCCGTGGCTGGCGTTACCATGATTTCAGGCTTGCTCATTATCATACTTGAGCGTACTACAATGATTGGAGTGCTGAAATCGCTCGGCGCGCGCAATTCCACCATCCGTCATCTATTCCTGTGGTTTGCAACTTTCATCATAGGACGTGGACTGCTGCTCGGAAACATCATTGGTGTAGGGCTGAGCTTAATACAAAAGTATTTAGGAATTGTGCATCTCGACCCGACTACCTACTATGTGAGCACGGTGCCAATTGAGATTAACTTGCCTGCCCTAATATTGCTTAACGTCGCGACTTTGTTTGTCAGCGTATTCGTACTGATAGCCCCAAGTTACCTCATTTCACGCATCCATCCGGCTAAAAGCATGCGCTATGAGTAGTCTTTTACAACAAAAATGCGCTTTAGAACAAAATAATGCACATTTTTTTTGCGAATGTGCATTTTTGATATTACCTTTGCACAAAACAAACAATATTGTGCAATGGTAAAAATACCCAGTTTCAACAAACTGATAGAGGAAACCATTCAGAAGAATTGGGACAAAGACGCTTTCACCGACTATAAAGGTGCTACACTCCAGTTTCACGATGTGGCACGCAAAATAGAAAAGCTTCATATAATGTTCGAAAGTTCAGGGCTGCAAAGAGGTGACAAGGTGGCTTTGTGCGGACGCAACAGCAGTATGTGGGCTTGCGCTTTCTTGGCGACGGTAACTTATGGAGCAGTGGCAGTGCCAATACAGCATGAGTTTACTCCTGAGCAAATATACAACGTGGTGAATCATTCCGACAGCAAGTTGCTCTTTGTGGGCGACGTGGTGGCTACACAGCTCAACTACGACATGATGCCCAATCTTGAAGGCGTGGTTTACATTCCGGATTATTCTCTTGTTCTCAGCCGCTCGGAGAAAATAACATACGTGCGTGAGCATCTCAACGAGATATACGGTCATAAATATCCTAAATTCTTCAGAAAGGAGCACCTAAACTATTACGAGGAACAAAGCCCGGAAGAATTGGCAATGATAAACTATACAAGCGGCACTACCGGCTTCTCAAAGGGCGTGATGCTGCCTTATCGTTGTCTTTGGAGCAATATAGATTATCTTACAGATGTAATTGGCAAGCACTTGCCAAAGGAGTGCGACGTTCTCGCCATTCTCCCAATGGCTCACATGTACGGACTCACATGCGAGTTCCTGCTTCAATTCTTTCTTGGGCATCACATTTATTTCCTTACGCGCCTGCCAAGTCCAACTATCATACAGGCTGCGTTTGCAGAGCTTCACCCAAGCTTTATTGTATCAGTGCCACTCGTAATCGAAAAGATAATCCGCAAGGCAGTATTCCCACGAATCACCAACCGTCTGCGGCTGATGATGAAGATGCCTGGACTCATAGGCAACAAGGTCAGGACTCACATACGTGAAATGGTCATGAATGTCATGGGGGGCAATACTTACGGTGTAATTGTTGGTGGAGCCGGATTAAACAAGGAGATAGAGTCATTCCTCGTAGACATCGGCTTCCCTATAACCGTAGGATATGGCACAACAGAAACAGGACCTATGATAAGCTATAGCGATTGGCACGACTTTGTTCCAGGCTCATGCGGTACAGTGGCAGGACACATGGAAATGAAAGTCCTGAGCGACGACCCAGAGAACATCCCCGGCGAGGTAGTGACACGCGGACTGAACGTAATGCTCGGATATTACAAGAACCCACAAGCCACAAAGGCAGCCATTGACGACGACGGTTGGTTCCACACTGGCGACCTTGGCAAAATAAGCGCAGACGGACACCTGTTCCTGCTCGGACGCATAAAGAACATGCTCCTTGGCTCAAATGGGCAAAATGTATACCCGGAGGAGATTGAAGATAAACTGAACTCAATGACTATGGTCGGCGAAAGCCTGATAGTGCAACGGGGCGACAAGCTCGTAGGCTTGGTACACCCGGACACAGAGGCTGCGGCTCAGCTTGGATTTACCACTGACGACCTAAAAAACATAATGAATCAGAACTTGCATCAACTAAATAATGAGCTGCCGTCGTTTTGCCGGTTAAGCGAAATACAACTACAGGAAAAAGAGTTTGAGAAAACTCCGAAAAAGTCAATTAAACGCTATCTTTACCAAGACGCAGTATAAAGCACTTGGCAAAGGATGGACTTTAGAAGATATACTGATATGGACAGAATTCCAAGCTTCAACCAACTAATCCAGGACAGCATTGTCAGGAATTGGGATCATGATGCCCTCACCGACTACAAGGGCGCTACCTTGCAATATCACGATGTGGCACGCAAAATAGAGAAGCTGCACATCATGTTCGAAAGTTCGGGAGTACAGAAGGGCGACAAAATCGCCCTCTGCGGACGCAACAGCGCTGCATGGGCTGCGGCTTTCCTTGCTACGCTCACATACGGAGCCATAGCTGTGCCAATACTACACGAATTTACCGCAGAACAAATTCACAACATCGTAAACCATAGCGACGCTAAGCTGCTTTTCGTCGGCGATGTGGTGGCTACGCAAATTGATGCGTCAAAAATGCCACAGCTTGAGGGCATAATATACATTCCTGATTACTCGCTAATCATCTCGCGGACCGATAAGCTAACTTACGCACGTGAGCACCTAAACGAAATGTTTGGAAAGAAATATCCTAAATATTTCCGCAAGGAACATGTGCACTACTACATAGAGCAAAATCCTGATGAGATGGCACTCATCAACTATACAAGTGGTACAACGGGTTTCTCCAAAGGCGTAATGATACCTTACCGTGCGCTGTGGAGCAATGCCGACTTTGCTAATCATGTACTGGGCGATAAAATGAAAGCCGGTGACAATGTCATTAGCATTCTGCCTATGGCTCACATGTACGGCATGTCGTTCGAGTTTATATTTGAATTTCTGAAAGGATGCCATATATACTACCTCACTCGCATCCCTTCACCAGCTATAATTGCCGCAGCATTTGCCGACGTTAAGCCTGTGATTATCATCTCAGTGCCTCTGATTATTGAGAAGATAATAAAAAAGAAAGTATTCCCGAAACTGCAAGACCCGAAAGTGCGGCTGTTGCTACGTATGCCTGGCATCAACAACAAACTCTATGAGCGAATAAACGAACAGGTGACAAATGCATTCGGCGGCAAATTCATAGAGGTCATTGTTGGCGGCGCGGCATTCTCGCAAGAAGTGGAACAATTCCTGCATCGTATAAGGTTCCGTTACACTGTTGGCTATGGAGCAACTGAGTGTGCACCCATAATTTGCTATGAGGATTGGGATAAATTTGTTCCCGGCTCTTGCGGAAAAGCTGCTTACCACATGCAAGTACGTATAGTAAGCAATGACCCGCAAAACGTTCCCGGCGAAATACTTTGCAAGGGACCAAACGTTATGCTTGGCTACTACAAGAATCCAGAAGCGACTAAGGCTGCTATAGATGCTGACGGATGGTTCCACACTGGCGACCTCGGAACTATGGATGCAGAAGGCAATGTCTTCATAAAAGGACGTTCCAAGAACATGCTGCTTGGCTCTAACGGTCAGAACATCTACCCTGAAGAAATTGAGGACAAGCTGAACTCGCTGACTCTTGTAAACGAAAGCGTAGTGATACAGGAAGGCAACAAGCTCATAGGACTGGTACACCCAGACTATGACACAGCCAAATCAATGGGGCTGAACGACAATGACTTAAAGGATATTATGGAGCAGAACCGCAAGACTCTTAATGCCGAGCAGCCTGTTTATTGCCATCTTTCAGAGATACGCATTCACGAAGAAGAATTTGAAAAGACCCCCAAACGGTCTATCAAGAGATTCTTATATACAAAGTAAAAAGAATAAGTTATATATTACAAAATAA
>CAZZNO010000038.1:7095-20956 GCA_964655685.1 uncultured Prevotella sp. | reverse complement strand
AATTATGGATCCTACATTATTGCACTTATGTGCTCTCGAGTTCCTCGGAACTCTCGTTCTCGTCCTCATGGGTGACGGCGTTTGCGCCGCATGCAACCTTAATAAGAGTAAAGCTCAAGGAGCCGGCTGGGTAGTCATTGCCTTTGGCTGGGGTCTCGCAGTTATGTCTGGTGTATTCGTGGCACATGAAAGTGGCGCACACCTCAATCCTGCCGTAACCATAGGTCTCGCTACATCTGGTGGCTTCCAAGCATTCTTGGCAAATGCCGGCGTGCAGGCTTCTACTGCCGTTGCTGTCTGCGGATACATTGTCGCGCAAATGATAGGTGGCTTCTGCGGTGCCGTACTCGTATGGCTTGTATATCGTGACCACTTCAACTGCACGGAAGACAAGGAAGCCGTACTTGGCACATACTGCACCATGCCTGCAATAGATCACAAGGCTGCCAACTTCTTCACCGAGCTTGTTGCCACGTTCATCCTCGTACTGATGATTATCGGCACCGGCCATTATGGCGATACTGTCAACGTAGGTGCTGTCAGCGCATGGCCTATTACAGCCGTCATCGTATCTCTTGGCATGAGCCTTGGCGGGCCTACCGGATATGCCATGAACCCTGCCCGTGACCTCTCGCCGCGTATCGCTCACGCTCTGCTCCCAATGAAGTATAAGAGAGACAGTGGTTGGGGCTACAGTTGGGTGCCGGTCTTTGGGCCTATAGTGGGTGCTATTTGCGCCGCCGGCGTAGGTTGCCTGTTCGGGCTCTGCTAAGCATTAAACATATTCCCCTTCTCTCATTTGAAAGAAGGGGAATGATTACTAAACGCATTAAACAGGGGGCTTAAGCTCCTGTTTGACCGTGGCAGCTTTTAGCCACGCAAAAATATCAAAAACCATGAAAAAGCTATTACTCGCGGCTCTATGCCTATTTGGCTTCACCGCAATACCGGCAAACGCCCAGAAAATACACGAGTCGGCAGGCTTTGAGACCTCGCACCTATGGAGAGGACTTGAGGTTGGCGACGGGCTGACCCTCAACAACGACGTATCCATCACCGACAACAACGGGCATTTCAAGCTTGGCTTGTGGGGTGGCATGGCTGTTGACGGCGACTACAAGGAAGCCGACGTTTACTTTAACTTCAATCACAGCGGCTTCAATCTCGCTGTATGGGACCTTTGGAACTTCTCGCCGGAGAAGGGTTGCGGCCCAATACCCGGCAATGGCAAATATTTCACATGGGCTGCCGACCGTACAAGCCATCTGACAGATGTGGCAGTGAGCTATGACTTCGGCGTAAAATGCAACTTCCCTCTCACGCTGTCATGGGCTACATTGGTTCAGGGACGTGACCGTGGCGAACTCGCACGCAACGGACGCGGCGAGATTATAGACGAGAAAAACGCACAACAGGTTTACTCTACATTCGTACAGGCAGCCTATCGTCTCTATGAAAACGAGGAATGGGCAGTGGATGCTTCTGTAGGAGCCGCCTTCGCACTCAATCCTTATGACAAGGACTTCCGTAAGGCAAACGGACTGAACAATAACCTTTATTCAAAGCATGCAGGTGTAAACGACGTCCGCCTTGGAGCTACATACAAGCTGAAGGTTGGCAAATACACATGGCCTGTAACAGGACAGATGATGTGGAATCCTGCTGTCTCAAAGGCTTACTTCCGTGCAAGCATCGTATTGCTTGACTTATAGACTAAGCGAAGATAATGGTACAAGCCTTGCTTAAAAAGATAATCCGATGGAACATTCATCCATCGGATTATCTTTTTTATAAAACTAAAGTGATATTTCAGAAAGAATACGGTCTGTGGCACCGGCAAGACTTTTCACATAAGTACCAGCCGCATTACTACTGTTTCTAAAGAAATCTGCATTGCGCTCAAAGCGTTGCATAAGTTCAACAAATTCAGCATAGTCCTTTATCTCGAAACCTCCACCCGCTTTCAGTAAGCCTTGAGCCTCCTGAAAATTCTTGTTATTTGGCCCAAAGACAACAGGTTTATTCCACACCGCAGCCTCCAGCACATTATGAATGCCTACACCAAAGCCGCCACCTACATACGTCACGTCGGCGTAACGATAAATACTCGACAACAGCCCAAAGCAATCTATAATCAAGCATTCTGCACCTTTCAAGTTTTCCTCGGTAGCCTGTGTAAATAGCACTGTCTTGCGCTGCAACTTCGACAATATCTGCTTTAAATGTTCCTCGCCTATTACATGTGGTGCTATGATAAGCTTCCAATTGCGATGCTCATTGAAGTATTTTATGAAGATGTCTTCATCCGGAGGCCATGAACTGCCAGCAATAAACACCTTTGGTTTGTCTTTAGCCTTGAAATTGGAGCTTTGAGCCTTTTGATTGCCATCTACAGGTGAAGCCGCTCCATTCCCTGCAAGGGAGGATACAGAGGACGGGGCACTCCAAATAAAGCTTTCCACCACAGGCAAGCTCTTTCCAACCTCCTTTATCTGCAACACACGGTCGAAACGCGTATCACCTGTGACCGTAACACAGTCAATGCCTATGCCATGAAGAAGCTCCTTGCTAATCTCATTTTGTACAAAGAAACGGGAGAAGCAATTGAGCACCCGACCGTACTGCCTGCCATACCAACGGAAGAATATTTGCCCTGGACGAAATATGCTTGAAACACTGTAAAGAGGTACATTGCGGTGCTTCAATATATGCAGGTAATTGTACCAGAACTCATACTTTATAAAAAAAGCCATCACTGGGCGCACCATGCGAAGAAACCGGCGGGCGTTACCTATGGTGTCAATTGGCAGATAGCAAACAATGTCAGCCCCTTTATAATCCTTGCGCACTTCATAGCCCGAAGGTGAAAAGAAAGTAAGCAGTATCTTATACCTCGGATAGTCACGCTTGATGCGCTCCATCAAAGGCCTTCCCTGCTCAAACTCACCAAGCGAGGCAGCATGAAACCAGATATAGTCGGCGTTTGGGTCAACCTTCTCCTGCAATATGCGGAAAGTCTCATGTTCGCCTTTCCACATTGCCTTGACCTTCTTACTGAAGAATGTTGCAATCCAAACTCCTATATTATAAAGGTAAATGAAAAAATTGTACATGCCACACTTAGCCTAACACCTTGATAGCCCTTTGAAGGCGTTTAATGGTCTCCTCCTTGCCCAAAAAAGCCGAAATGTCGAACATGCCAGGGCCCTTGCCTATGCCAACGAGAGCCAGACGGAAGGCATTCATCACGTCGCCCATTTTATAACCCTTGTCCGCAATCCATTTCTCGACAATAGGCTCCTGCCCCTCTACCGAGAAGTCGTCGATCGCCTGTAAGACATCCGCAAGCTCTGTCATCTGCTGAGCCGAATATGGCTTCCAACGCTTCTTTGCAGTTTTCTCATCGTATGATGTCGGAGCAATGAAAAAGAAAGAGCACAGAGGCCACAACTCCTTGACGAAGCTCACGCGGTCTTTCATCATGTGCACCACCTGCTTCACACGCTCAAACGGTTCGTCAACACCGTTGTTTGCCACGATTGGCGCAAACAGTTCTGCAATCTCATCATCGCTCTTGCGCAAAATGTATTCATGGTTGAACCATGTACACTTCTGATAGTCGAACTTGGCTCCGCTCTTTGAGCATTTGGTTATGTCGAAAGCCTCAACGAGCTCGTCAAGGGAGAATATCTCCTGGTCAGTGCCAGGATTCCAGCCCAGCAAGGCAAGGAAATTGATTACCGCCTCCGGGAAATAGCCACTCTCACGGTATCCGCTCGACACCTCGCCGGTCTTCGGGTCATGCCACTCCAATGGGAACACCGGGAAACCCAACCTGTCGCCATCGCGTTTGGAGAGCTTGCCCTTGCCTTCCGGCTTAAGCAGCAATGGCAAGTGGGCAAAACGAGGCATAGTGTCTTCCCAGCCAAACGCACGGTAAAGTAGCACATGCAACGGCGCGCTTGGCAACCATTCCTCACCACGTATGACATGAGTTATCTCCATCAAGTGATCGTCTACAATGTTGGCAAGGTGATATGTTGGCAGCTCGTCGGCACTCTTATAAAGCACCTTGTCATCAAGAATGTCACTCTTTACGCACACGTCACCGCGAATCATGTCATTCACATGAATTTCTTCGCCAGGCTCAACCTTGAAGCGGACAGTGTACTGAGCGCCATCGTTAAGCAACCGCTCAACCTCATCCTTAGGCAGTGAGAGCGAGTTGCGCATCGTCATACGAGAATGAGCATCATACTGGAAGTTTTTTACCTCATCACGTTTCTTAGCCAGTTCATCGGGCGTGTCAAAAGCCAAGTAAGCCTTGCCGTTCTCTAAAAGCTGATGCACATACTTCTTATAAATCTTCCTGCGTTCACTCTGCCGGTATGGGCCGTGGTCGCCACCGAAGCTAACGCCTTCATCAAACTTTATGCCGAGCCAATGGAACGACTCAAGTATGTATTCCTCAGCCCCTGGCACAAACCTATGGCTATCGGTGTCCTCTATGCGGAAAACCAAGTCGCCACCATGCTGGCGTGCAAAAAGATAGTTATAAAGAGCCGTACGCACTCCGCCTATGTGAAGCGGTCCGGTAGGACTTGGCGCAAAACGCACCCTGACTTTTCTATCTGACATGACTATAATATATCGTTTATATAGTGTATAAATCCTTGAAATCTATAATCTTTTGCAAAATTAATATATTTTTTCTGTTTTGATGGATATTTTTCGTATTTTCGCACTCAAATAACAAATTAAAGCTGCTATGATGGACATATTCAGCCGATTCAATATACACACAGAGCATTTTTGGCGAAAACTCGCCGTACGCGTCGGGCTTGTTGTCGTCACGACAGCCCTCATCGTCTGGTTCCTGCCACGCAACGAGGGCAAGCAGTTTGCCTATGAGGTTGGGGAGCCGTGGCACTATGGCACCATCATAGCTAAATATGACTTCCCCGTATATAAGACTGATGAGGCTTTGGCTAATGAGAAAGACTCTCTGCTAAAACAGTTTCAGCCTTATTACAACTATGACCCCAAAATAGAGAATGAGGAAATAAACAAGCTGCGCAGAAAGCTTGCTGCAACCAACAGTGGTCTGCCTACCGCCTACGAAGACATCATCATACAACGCCTGCACCGCTTCTATCAAGCAGGCATCATGGAGACACCAAACTATAACTCCATACACCGTGACACTACGGCGCAGGTGCGTGTAATCTTTGGTAAAGATGCCGAAAGCGTACAGATAGGCTACATCTACTCCACCATGTCTGCGTATGAGCAATTGCTCAACGACGAGCGGCTTTCGCAAGAACGACCATTAGTGCAGAAGCTTAACCTTACCGACTACATAGTGCCCAACCTCATATACGACCGCGAGCGCACTGAATCGGCACGCAACGACCTGCTCGCCGGAGTGTCGCCGGCAAGCGGCATGGTAATGGCAGGGCAGCGCATAATTGGCGAAGGCGACATGGTCAACGAATACGACTACAGGGTGCTCAACTCGATGGAGAGGGAGATGCAAAGGCGGCAAGAAGGTAAAGCCCAGATGACCAACCACCTGATAGGCAACACACTCTACGTGCTCATTCTCGTGACGCTCTTCACCGTCTACCTGTCACTTTTCCGCCGCGACTATTTCTCAAAGCCGCGCTGCGTGACCATGCTCTACACGTTCATAGCCCTATTCCCCATAGCGGTATCGCTCATGATGGAGAACAGCTATTTCAACTTCAGCGTCTACGTGCTGCCCTTCGCCCTCGTGCCAATGTTCGTACGCATCTTCATGGACTCGCGCACTGCTTTCTTCACCCACTTCATAATGATACTTATATGCGCCTGCGCATTGCGTTATCAGTACGATTTCATTGTAGTGCAAACCGTAGCAGGCTCTGTCGCCATATATTCGCTACGCGAAATGTCGTCGCGGTCGCAGCTTTTCCGCACAGCCGTATGGGTGTTTCTTGCCACCTGCATAACCTATTTCTCAATGAAACTCATGCAAAGTGGCGAGGACTTCAAGATGGAGCCAAGCATGTATTACCACTTCCTCATCTGTGGAGTGATGTTGCTACTCGCCTACCCTCTTATGTTCATTGTGGAGAAGACTTTCGGCTTCGTATCGGTGATAACACTCATCGAGCTCTCTGACACCAACAAGGGCTTACTGCGCAAGCTCTCTGAGGTGGCACCAGGCACTTTCCAGCACTCCATAACCGTGGGAAACCTCGCCTCTGAAATAGCCAACAAGATTGGTGCCAAGGCGACGCTCGTGCGCACTGGCGCGCTCTACCACGACATAGGCAAGATGAAGAACCCTGCATTCTTTACCGAAAACCAGCAAGGTGGCATAAACCCACACGACAATCTGACTGAGAAAGAGAGCGCACAAATCATAATAGGGCACGTCACCTATGGCGTGAAGCTTGCAGAAGAATACAACCTGCCAGTGGTGATACGCGACTTCATACTCACCCACCACGGCCACGGCATGACGAAGTACTTCTATATAAAATACCAAAACGAGCATCCCGATGAGATTGTGGACAAAGCCCCGTTCACTTATCCAGGTCCAAACCCGTCAACACGCGAGCAGGCAATACTCATGATGGCAGACACATGCGAAGCTGCTTCCCACGCACTTAAGGAATACACCGAGGAAAGCATATCCAACCTCGTGAACAAGCTTGTAGACCAACAGGTGAAAGACGGCTTCTTCAGCGAGTGCAAAATAACATTCTACGACATAGCCGTAGCCAAGCAGGTGCTCATAGAACGCCTAAAGGCAATTTACCACACGCGCATACAATATCCAAAGAAGAAAGTCTAAAAAAGAGAAACCGTAAAAGAAGATTTCCGCATACATGGAAAGCCTCTCCCAGGGCATAAAGTATAATAACTATATCAAAATATCAAAACAAAGTTCAATAAATATTGAAAATTTAGATGCTTGCAAACTGGGCTTGAGATTATCAGCCTCTTAGTCCACCCTATTATTTTGTTAAGTTACCTTAAAAGAAATACGAAGTTTGTGGAAATATAGAACAATCTATGTAACTTTGCTGCCACTTTTCAAAAGATTGTTTTAATATTTTTCACAAGATGACAAAACTAAAAATGGCCTTAGCCGCGATGGTGACGGCCACAAGCATCACCGCCAACGCCGGCGGCATTAACACTAATACTAACATGAGTGTAGCTTTCTCGCGCACGCTCTCACGCGATGCCGTAATAGCCATTGATGGTGTTTACTTCAATCCCGCCGGAGTAGTATTTCTGTCACCAGGAATACACATGTCCATAAACTGGCAACTTATCACACAGAAGCGATACATCGAAAACACATATCCTCTGTTCACCAACAATACAGCCAACCCCACAGACTCACGCAAGTTCAAAGGCCACGCTTTGGCACCTTTCTTTCCGTCGATTCAATTAGCCTACAACTGGCGCAAATTCTCCTTCCAGGCTGCTGCCGGAGTAGGAGCAGGCGGTGGAAAGTGCATCTTCGACGATGGTCTTGGCTCGTTCGAAAAGCTTGTATCAGAAACAGCGCTCGCTGCATCAGGACTCGCAAAGGCGGTAGATGCTTCGCTTGCAGCTACTCTCGCAAGCGCAGGAGTACCGCAGGCTGCAATACAAAACTTTGCTTCACGCGGTTTCTCCAGCGACCAATACTTCGGTTCCAACGGCAACTATAGCGCAAGAAGCTTCATGCGCGGAAGACAATATTACTACGGACTGTCATTTGGCGTGGCTTACAAGCTACTGCCAAATTTGGGCGTCTTTGCAGGAGCAAGGGGCGTGTATGCGTCGTGCAACTATTATGGATACGTCAGGGATATAAAGGTGGGCAATGTCCCTCTTTATCAAGTGCTTGACCCAACGAAGACCAACGCTGCCGACATTGAGCTTAATAGCGACCAGCACGGCTTTGGCGTAACACCTATAATCGGCATTGACTACAAGCTCGGGCGATGGAATTTCGCAGCAAAGTATGAGTTCAAAACTCGCATGAGGCTTAAGAATGAGGCAGTGAACCAATTTCCTTCCATCGGCAACCTCCAGGGCAATCTCAACGGAAACATCGTGACCATGCTCAATGGTGCGCTTGGCCCATCAATAGCAGCCAGGCTGCAACAGCAGCACCCAACATTGTCAACTGAGCAGACGCAGATATTGGCACAAGCCGAAATACAAAATATGGCAAACAACGCCCTGTCTACACCACAAGTGACAGCCGTAATGGGACAACTGAAAACCAAGTTCGACGAAGGAATAGAAGAAGCCACCGGCGAATACCAAGACGGCAAAAAGATTGCAGCTGACCTGCCGGGGATACTCAGTGTTGGCGTGGGCTATACTCCCATTGACCAGCTGCGCCTCAACGCCGGCTTCCACTATTATTTCGACAAGCAAGCCACAGCTTACAATCATCGTGAGAAAAAGCTTGACCACGGAACAATGGAATATAGCTTCGGTACAGAGTATGACGCAACAAAATGGCTCACGGTATCGGCTGGCTATCAGCGCACAAATTATGGACTTACAGACGAATATATGGACGACAAGTCGTTTGTTGTAAGCTCACACAGCGTTGGCGGAGGCATAATGCTGAATGTCACCAAGAAAGCCAGAGTGAACGTGGCTTACTTCCACACTTTCTATGAAACAAAAAAGACCAACTCGGTTTCAGCAAATACAGGTTTGAACTACCGAGCCGACTATACGCGCAACAACGACGTGTTTGGCGTGAGCCTCGACCTTGACCTATAGCAAAATCGGGCTTAACAGGCGGCAGGACTTAAAAGAACCTCAGCCGCAAAAATATAAAAGATTTCGCAACACCAGCTTAAAGCTTCCAAAAAGGCTATTAAGTTCTTGCAAAAACACACGAGTTCCTTTAAAGGGCAACGTGAGCTTTTGCACTGGTGAATGCGAAATCTTTGTTTTTACCGCTTTTTTTTGTTAAAAGCCTCCTTATGATTGTCTTTTTTCTTATATTTGCAACCGAAAGGATGGTTGCAAAGCCATAGGGAAATACTTTATATAAAACCATATATGAGGAAACTGTTATTATCATTAGGCGCGCTCATGCTCTGCATAATGGCAATGGCGCAGCAAGGACCACAAGTGAAAGTGGAAGGCGGAATAGTTGAAGGCATCGACTCATCAGGTGTAAAGATATTCCGCGGCATACCGTTCGCCGCCCCACCCGTAGGCAATCTGCGTTGGAAAGCCCCACAGCCGGTGGTGGCATGGCAAGGCGTGCGCCCTGCCAAAGCCTTTGCCGACGACCCTATGCAGCCCAGACTTTTTGGCGATATGAACTTTGAAGGCAAAGGCAATAGTGAGGACTGCCTTTACCTGAACGTATGGACACCGGCAAAAAATATGAATGAAAAGCTTCCCGTGCTGATATATTTCAATGGCGGCGGCCTTATATGCGGCAGCGGCTCAGAGCCTCGTTATCAAGGGTTGCGCCTCGCTCGCCGCGGCATCATCGTCGTGACGGCTAACTATCGTGAGGGCATATTTGGCTTTTTCTCCCATCCACAACTGACCAAGGAAGGCGGCTGCAACGGCAACCAGGGCTGGCTTGACCAAGCGGCAGCAATAAAATGGGTGAAAGACAACATCGCTGCTTTCGGCGGAGATCCAGACCGAATAACAATCAACGGCGAATCGGCAGGGTCGCAATCAGTGTGCGCGCTGACCGTATCACCATTGTCAAGAAACCTTATTGCCGGTTACATGTGCTCAAGCGGTTCGATTGTGTCAAACGCTACGCCCACTACTCTAAAGGCATCGGAAAAGATTGGTGAGGACTGGGCAAAGAAAAACGGCTACAAGAGTATAGCCGACTTGCGCAAGATACCGGCAGAGGAGCTGCAACGAATGTCAAAAGCAGCCTTTGGCGAAGCCACAAAATGCATTGACGGAATATTCCTAACCGAGGACCCAAACAAGACCATTGCCGAAGGCAAGCAGGCGCAAGTGCCTTGCCTGCTTGGCAACAACAATGCCGAAGGCTCAGCCTCAGCACCAACGATTGAGGCAATGTCACCAATTGTGGCAAACTATTTCGGTGCCGACGCAAAGACTATATTCGACCTCTACGACATACATACCGACAGCGATCTGAAGAAGATGCAAGGCTATCAGCTGGGCGGTGACATGTTCATTGCCTACGCCACATGGAAGTGGGCAGACATGGTGAGGCAGTCGAGCAAGCATCCTGTTTACCGCTATATCTATTGCCACCCACGCCCGGACATGCAAATAGCAGGCAAGACTGCCGGACTTGCCGGCGGCGTGGTGGACGTGAATCCAAACGCTCCTAAGCCTCCTTCAAACCCTGGAGCCGTTCACTCTGCCGACATAGAATATGCTATGGGCAACCTTTCTACAAACAAGGCTTTTCCCTGGAATGCCGACGACTATGCCGTGTCGGAGATATTCCAGCAGATGTACGTCAACTTCGTGAAGAACGGCAACCCCAACGGCTTAGGACTACCACAATGGGACACTTACAACAACAACGGCGACGTGCCGCCCGTGATGATGATTAACGTGAAGTCAGCACAAGAACGCAACGCCAAAGTGGAAAATCGCTACCACAAGATTGATGCTTTGATACAGGCAAAAATTAAAGCCAACGCCTACAAAGGGTCTACATCAAAATAGATTTGCACAGACCTATAGCAAGCTTGCGACAATATTCCGTCACGCACTGCGTACAGTGTGTGGCGGATTTGCTTTTGGTCAGCACCAAGCTCAAGCTTCACCACAATCTTCCTGATGCACATGTTCTTAACCCTTGCCACGGCAGGCTTATCAGGTCCAAGTATTCTATCATCATTAAGCTCAGACGATTGGGCACTATTACCACGCAAGAGACTGCCTCTGAGCCTGCCTGCCATCTCCTGAGCCGCAGCCTCGACTATTCCGTCTTCCTTATGTCGCAAATAAACATAAACGAGATGGAAATAAGGCGGATAATGGAACATGGCACGTTCTTCCAATACATCGCGGAAGAACCCGTCGCTGTCGTTGTGCACCACTTGCTGTATGACAGGCAATGTAGGCTCCTTGGTCTGCAATATTACCAACCCCCGCTTGCCTTTCCTCCCGGCACGACCTGCCACTTGGCTCATCATCTGGAAAGCCTGTTCATAGGCACGAAAATCGGGATAATTGAGCATGGAGTCGGCATCAAGAATGCCAACCACAGCCACGTTGGCAAAGTCAAGTCCTTTGCTTATCATCTGCGTGCCAATCAGGACATTGGTTTTGCCGGACCCGAAATCTCTTATCATGCGCTCATAAGCGTTGCGCGTGTGCGTCGTGTCAAGATCCATGCGAGCCACGCTTGCCTCCGGGAAAAGGGCGCGCACCAAGTCCTCTATCTTCTCCGTGCCAAAGCCTCTGTCAGAGAGATGGGTGTTGCCGCAATTGGGGCAAGCATCAGGCACCTTCTCCGTATAGCCGCAATAGTGGCACGTAAGCAGGTTGAGACGTTTATGATAGGTAAGCGTCACGTCACAGTTTTTGCACTTAGGCGTCCAGCCACACACGTTGCATGACACTACCGGCGCAAAGCCACGGCGGTTCTGAAACAAAATGACCTGCTTGCCTTTGGCAATGGCATCGCGCATGGCACTGAGCAGGCGGGGCGAGAACGGCCCGTTCATCATTTTGCGGTGGCGCAAGTCTTTAGTGTCTACGACTTCTATCTCCGGCAATTGTATGCCCATAAACCTGCGTGTCAGCCTCACAAGCCCGTACTTGCCAGTCGTGGCATTATACAAGCTCTCCACCGACGGGGTGGCAGTGCCAAGCAATGTCTTTGCCTTATACATCTGAGCCAGCACTATTGCCACACTGCGCGCATGGTATCTCGGCGAAGGGTCCTGCTGCTTGAAGCTCTGCACATGCTCCTCGTCTACGATGACAAGTCCAAGCCGCCGAAAGGGCAGGAACACCGCGCTACGCGCTCCAAGTATCACGTCATAAGGCTCTGCAGAAAGCTGCTTGCGCCAGATGTCCATGCGCGCCGAGTCGCTGTACTTTGAATGATATATGCCAAGCCGTGTGCCGAAAACCCGCTTCAGCCGTTGCGTCATCTGCACGGTAAGAGCTATCTCAGGCAACAGATAAAGCACCTGCTGCCCTTTCTCTATTGCTTCCTGTATCAGATGGATGTATATTTCGGTCTTGCCACTCGACGTAACGCCATGCAGCAGCACCACATTTTTCTGTTTCCATTGCTCTTTTATCACGTCATAAGCCTCCGCCTGAGCTTCACTGAGCGGATTAAGAGCCGGGAGCTGAGAGTTGAGAGTTGATGATTGAGAAAGAGTTTCCACTTGCTCGCTTATGCACAAGAAACCTTGGTCAACGAGCCGCCTCAAAACAGCTGACGTACTGTGTGCTTCATTCAGAAGCTCCTCGCTCGTGACCTGCGCTTTGCGATTTTGGACAAGGGTCACAAAAGTTTTGAACACTTGCAACTGCTTGGGCATTCGCCTGAGCATTTCCAAGGCTATGGAAATGCCCTGTTCGCCACCGAACTTAGCTCCCAGGCTCACCACCGCAACTGTTTTCGGACGATATTCCGTGTCCGCCTTAAGCCCCGCAGGCAAGGCAGCCTTCATCACATCGCCTATTGGCGACATGTAGTAAGCAGCAATCCATCGCCAAAGCCTCAATTGCTGAGACAGCAACACAGGAGCGGGGTCAAGCACTGCCAGCACTTGCTTGATTTTGTCATCAGGCAGGTCGGGCATGTCATCATTCACGTGCACCACAATTCCAGCATACGTCTTGCTTTTGCCGAAAGGCACAAGCACACGCATGCCAAGTCCCGCGCTTTCCATCCCCGATGGAGACCGGAGGAGCTTTGCCTGACTGTCGTCAATGCTGTAAGTAAACGTGCCGTCAAGTGGCACAGGCAATATTACGTCAACATATCTCATCCCGTTTGCAAAGATAATGCTTTTTGCGCTTTCTAATGGCTTTTATAATATAAATTCTCACTCAAAGAATCGTATATCTTAGTACGCCGTACGAGCAACCTACGCACGCCGTACGAGCAACCTACGTACGCCGTACGTACAACTCACACACGCCGTACGTACAACCCACGCACGGCGTACGTACAACTCACGCACGGCGTACGTACAACTCACGCACGCCGCAATATCATAAATTGCACATAAATTTCCCCATAGGTGTAAAACCTGTTATTTATGAGAAATTCATGTGCAATTCATGGAAATTCATGTTTTTAACATGGACTTATCAACTTCCACTATGCTTCATATTGTAAAAAGAACAAGTGATTTATAGGCATAATATTAGAAGTAATAAGCCAATCCTATCTGCCATGCATTGTAACGGCTGCGAACATTGCCGGTAACATCATGCACAAGTTCAGAAGGCTTCATTTCACATGTCTTTCCACAGACAATATTATAGTTGACATTAATCTGTAAATGGCTCAAAGCAGTGATGCCCATACCCAAATTTACGCTGAAGTTAGAATCTTTCCACCTCCAGTTGATGTCGTCCCTATCGCCTGCGACATTAAAGCCAAACTGCGGACCTCCAAAGAAGAAAAAGTTTGCCGCACTGCCAATGCCGATGGCATAGCGCAGGTTGATAGGAATGGCTATCTGTTTCTGCGTTACACCATATTCATTCTCAGTAATCTGTTCGTTTCCATAGTAAAGATTTACATTGGCAGAGCGTTGATCGTAAAGGGCAGACGCGTCAAGACCAAAGCCAGTATCAAGAAAAGTAAACTTTACCGTCGGACCGATATAGAATCCTGTACGGTTCTCCTTAT
>CAZZNO010000038.1:0-6995 GCA_964655685.1 uncultured Prevotella sp. | reverse complement strand
CTACGCACGCCTCTCTGCATGGCACGGCGTTGCTTCGGGTCAAGCTTGGCTATTGAGTCCAAAGAATCTTTCTTTGCCTGGTCACCCCAAATGTGGCTCTCAAAATCAGAAATTTCCTTGTCGATGCGCAATTGCTCATTTGAAAGCTTTGCCGAGTCGTTGCCAACAACCTGAGCAAGGGTTTTGCCCAACATGTTGTTTGTCTTGTAAATCTTGCCCTTGTAGCAGTTCATCGTAAAATAATCGTCGATGCTCATCGTTGCGGCATTGTTGAGATTGCTCGTCATGATAGTTTGCTTGGCAAGGAACGGCGCAAGATCATCATACCTGATCCAGAACAGCGGATACTTGGTAACGCCGTCGCCAAAGTCGTCCTCGCGGAACATAACGGGGCAAAGAGCCTGCACCTTTGTGTGGAAAGACGACGTGTTTTGGTCATAATAGCTGCTTTCCTTTATATAATAAGCCTTTACCTCAGCCGATGGAATGTCGCTATCATCAATGTGGACGCCACGGTCGGTGCGCTCGTAGAAAATGTGGTAATCGTCAAGAAACTTCAGAGGTTTCACCCTCAACGACTCGTCGAAACGCTCATTGCCGCTGTTCACATCGTAGCTATAAGCCGCAATACCACCATGAGTAGGGCCTGCCATGACGAGCTTGAAAATGTAGGTAAACAGGTTCATCTGCGTGCCGAGAGGCTCGGTAGGATAATAGAGAGCGGCATTGGCATCGTCGTTCAGGTCCAGTTCGCGGTAGACGTCACGCCTCCAAACAACGTCCTCATTCATAGCCTGCTCCGTTGGGAAAGATATTTGCGAACGTAATGTCATGTTGTTGCGGTTGCTTTTTTGTGCCGCCTGCTGTTGCTGCTGGCGACGCGCCTGTGGCTGGGCATTTACAGCAATGATGCCCAAGCAACTTACAATCATTATGAATAAAAACCTCTTCATAAGGGTATTTTTTATTTCTGTTTTATTGTTTATCACACGTGTCTTTTTCCTTTATGAGGAAAGATTGAAGGATTGGCACTACCTCACCTTGACTTCCATAGCCCCGGGCAGTGTCCTCGCAATGCCATCCGGGCCTACAGCATGAACCTCGGTTATATAGAACCTGCGGCCACGAGACAGGCGACGGAACTGCTCACGCATACGGTCAGTGAAGGCTGCACCTTGCGAAGCCATCTGCACGGCATTACCCATATTGTCGTAAAACACCGTTGAGAAGCCGGTAACCCGGAACTGTATGTCCAATATGCCATCGTCTATGGCTGCATTGAGCTGATTGGCACCCATGAGCCCTGCCTTAGTAAGGTTGCCACCCTTGTAACGGTTGTCACCCACGGCGATATATGGTGTCGGGTCAGGCAGCTTGCGAACCTTGAACGTGAACGGCGGGAACGAACGCGTCTTGTCGCCATCGCGCGCAGTGACATGAAACGTAACATCATGCCCCACAGCAGATGGTACTGCAACATAACGACCCGGGCCTTTAGACACAAGCCGCCCACCTGTCATGCTCACCGACACACCAGTCTGTGGCACGCCCGGTACACTGACACTCATTGGGTTGTCATATCCTGCGTAAAGCACATTCATAAGGTCTGCGGCAATGGTGGCTCCACCTGGCACCGGGATGACATTATATTTCTGCAAGAAGTTGCGCCTTAAAATGTCGCCTTTGGCATTGCGCATGAGAATATAACCACCAAACTGGTGCTCACCCACTCCACCTGCCGTGAAGCTATACTGCCCGTTGCGCGTCGACACACGTGAGCCATTGACATATATTTCAGGTTGCTGGGTGGTGTCAACTGCAGCCATCACTATGTTCGCGGTAAAGCGTTCACCGGGGTAAAGGGTTGTCTTCTCAGGCACAACGAAAGCCTGAAGCTTATTGACTCGTATGTCCTTAACGTCTACATTAGACACAAGCGTGTGCAGCACCTCGCCTTCAGCATAGCGCACATCGTTTTGCAGTTTTGAAAGAAGCGTCACGGCAGCAGCCACAGGCATGTTTTCAAACATGTATTCCTGCCAATTCTTGCCAAGGTTGTTCTTGTGGCGTGGCACTGTTGTTGATAAGTTGCTTGTGATGATGTCACGCTGCCGCGGGTCTGTAACAAATGTCAAGATGCGCTCACGGTAAGAGTTTATGGCATTGTAGAGCTTCTGCCCTTTGCCGCTAATTGGCGAAAGCATAATCGTGCCGGCAGCATCAAGATTGTCAGTGTTGTCAATATTGCGTAAATCCCCATCAGGACCATCAGCTTCCTTGACAATGGCAATCTTCAAGGCTTCGGCAAAGTTGTAAAGAGAATCACTCATGTTACGCACCTGCGTAGCTTTCTCAAACCATGCACGAACCTTTTCCGGATTAGAGGCCATCTGCTCACGGAAGTTGCCATAAAGCTCATCATTGACCGACGAAGCGTTTCGCGTAGTCCTATCAAGGCTTTCCCGCACAACGGCAAAACCTTGCAACACCTCCGTTGAAACGTTTAGCGCCAACATAGCCAACAAGACGATATACATAAGGTTTATCATCTTCTGGCGAGGGGAAACTGGTCTTTTCTTTATCGCCATTTGTTATTCCTTGTTATTGTTGCGGTTGCTGTGGCGTTGCGGCACGCATGTTCACCGTCATAGCCTCTATCATGCGGGCATAAATATGATTGAGCTGGTCTATTTGCTCAGCCATCTTGCGTGTCTGCTCGTTTATCTGGTCTATGGTTCCTATCTGCTTGCTCGCACCCTTAAGCTGCATCTCGTAAATCTTGCTGATTCCCGTAAGCGTGCGGTTGAGGTTCTCCATTTCCTCGCTGTCTCGTGTAAGGCGCGTACTCTGCTCATTGACTTTCTTCAATGTGTCGACAAGTGCCTTAAGCTCCTCCACATAGTTGCCTTGTGCCTCATTGAGCTTCTCAGCCTCCTCAGCCGACATCTGTGGAACGAAGGTAGGCTGGACAACCGGTTGTGGCTGGTCAGAAGCATTGACTGGAGCAGAGGCAGGCTCTGCCGAGACTGCTGCCACTGGTGACGCTGTCTGAGCTTGTGGCATTGGCGATGCTTCTGAAGTAACCTCTCCAGACACATCCTTTCCATTATCATAAGTCACTTTGCCACTTGCGAGGCACTCCTCAGTAAGGCGCGTAGGCATCTCACGTCCATCGGCGGTCTTGTCAAAAGGCCTGTCAAAAGCAGATATGAAAAACACAAAGACTTCTGTGCCCATGCCAATGAAAAGCATCAAGTTTGCACCAGGAAGGTGGGTAAGCTTGAACAACGCACCAAGGATTACTATTGAGGCACCCCAACTGTAAGCGTAGTTGAGGAATGTCTGGCCTGCAACGGTATCCATCCACTTTTGCAGGCGATAAATCAAGTTATAATTACTGTATCCAGACATACGTATAATCTCAATTATGTTTTATTCTTCTGATTACTTTGAATTATTTACGCTTTTGCTTTGTGCTCGTGGTATTTGCCAACGAACGTACACAGCGGAAGCCAATGTAACAGCGCGGCTGGTTCTCATACTCCCAAGTGCGCCATGCTGAACGGATGAAGCTCTCTGGATCTTTCCACGAGCCACCTCTTACACTTTTCTTTTTCAGACGGTATGGATCCTCTTGGGCTGCATTATAGCGCAACTGTGGGTTAATGTCATTCATAGCATCCACTCCAGCCTCTGTATAGACCGTGCTCGTCCATTCAGCCACATTTCCAGCCATGTCGTACAAACCATTGCTGTTTGCCGAATAACTGCCTACACGACTTGTTATCAAGTTACCATCCTTAGTATAATTTCCTCGGTCCGGCTTGAAATTGGCATAGAAACACCCGCTCCCATTTGCCACATTCTCATTGTCCCAAGGAAACTCTGTTTGGTCCTTGCCACGTGCGGCATACTCCCATTCTGCCTCAGTCGGCAAGCGATAACGCTGCACATAACGTGCTTCGGGACCAAGACCCTTAAGCAAATAGTCCGTACGCCAGGCGCAGAAAGCATTTGCCTGCTCCCACGTCACGCCTACGACAGGATAATCATTGTAAGCCGGATTGGAAAAATAATTGCGTAGATAAACCTCATTGTCGGCATTGCGGAAATCGTTTACCCAGCATGTCGTATCAGGATATATATTTACTATGTAAGTATTGAGGAAGTCCCAAGGACCGGAAAGCGGACGATTGATAGTTTCCCTAACTATACGACCTTCATCATCAATATAAGCCGTATCCTTGCTTATCATCACCTCCTCGTCATAGTTTACCACGTTGTCTGTATTCAGGTCGCGCTCTTGTGGATTTAAGCGATTGCGACGCAGAGCTGCAGCCGTATAATCATAAATCTCATACTTGTAATTCATTTGACTGTAATCGAGCAGCTTCTCGCCAGTCACCGGATTTGTGACATACAAACTCTCTATTGCGCGTTGCTCGTCTTCGTTAGGCTTACGCGGCAAACGTTTCTTCCAATTTAAATGAGGAGTTACAGGATCACCATTCTTATCCTCCGTTATCATGTAGGTCTCATCGCCACCATACGAAGGATCGGCAAGGCGCGTGCGGAGAATAGAATCACGTACCCACATCACAAATTGCTTGTATTGGGAATTTGTTATTTCAGTTTGATCCATCCAAAATCCGTCTACGGAAATATCCCTCACGGGAGTTTGCTTCCCCCATAGGCTGTCCTGCTTTTCCAAGCCCATCTTCAAGTAGCCACGATTTACGCGCACCATACCATACGGAGTGGGTTCAGTGAAAGCCCTACCGCCTACACCAACTACTTCGCCGCCTCGCCCCGACGTAGAAGCAGACTTGGCACTGAAACAGCTTGAAATAAGCAGGGTGAGTAATACTACACCCAAAATAGATATTATTTTCCTCATATAATGTTCTACTTCAAACTTCCGACTTATGAAATTCAATTATCAGTTTCAACTTAAAGAATTCTAACGCTCTTATGCTTGTTTTTGCCTTTCTTCACGAGATTAATGTCATGCTGGTAGCCAATAAACAGCTCATGACTTCCATTGCCAGGATTAATGGCAGATGTATAAAACTCATAGCTGTAGCCAAGCACAATGCCATGAAAACTGCCTCCTATAAGAAGCGTTGCAGAAATCGTTGGGCTGTAGCTTGCTCCGCAATACATCATCTTGTCACCATTTGTATATATCATTCGACCTGTGATGTCGCCTCTCCAACTCACTCCGTCAGAACGAACAAGAAATGATGGCTTTATTGTAATAAACGGATTTCTTAAACGAATATTGCCTCCACCAGTCAAATAATATGTACGGTCTATTTGCAATTCGTTGTTGTCTCCAAGAGTTACGAGTGGCGAAGTAAGATGCTGTACAGAAAAACCAGCATACCAATATTTTTGTGAATAATACAATCCTAAGCCCAAATCTAAAGCATTGCCTGAAATCTGCGATGTTGAAAAAGCAGGGTCGTTACTGTCTTCGACATCAAGTTTGCTACCGTCAAAATCTTCATTCAACATTCCTGCATTCACCCCAATGCCCATGTTGCCACCAAAAAGCTTAAACTTATAAGAATACTGAACGGCAAGTTTAGTATGCGTAAAAAGACCTAACTTGTCATTCATAAACTGCAATCCTACACCATGATAAGACTTCAAAGCATAGAAAGGCATATCGCCAGAAGCATAAGCTGTCTGTGGATTGTGTTCAAAACCTGCCATGTCAAGAGCATAAGCAGCAACAACATTCAGCTTCGACTGCTTACCAGCAGCTGCTGGATTGAACGATGTCTCCATGTCGAAATAATGACTGAATGAAGGGTCGTACTGGGCCTTGGCTGTCAGCCAATAGCCCAATAGCATAACCATAAGAATGTATTTGGGTCTTAACACACCTATATAACGCAGGAATATTGAGTTTAGTATGCCAATGGCTATAATGAAACAAGGGAGTTAAAGACAAATATTATAGAGACATACGAAAAAATCGCGTGTCTTACAACAGCTGTCTTTAACCCCCTCGTAACCTTGAAAATCACCCTAACCTTAGAAATCAGTATTCATCCTCATTCCAAAGAAAATCCTCTTTCGAAGGGTAATCAGGCCAAAGGTCTTCTATACTTTCATAAACGTCACCTTCATCCTCTATCTCCTGTAAATTCTGTAGCACTTCATCAGGAGCACCGGAACGAATGGCATAATCTATTAACTCATCCTTTGTTGCTGGCCAAGGAGCATCTTCGAGCTTAGAGGCCAATTCAAGAGTCCAATACATAGTCGTTAGTTTTACGTATTATAAATTGTGGCGCAAAAGTAAACAAATAATTTTTATCTGCAAGCTTTTTAGATAATATTTTTGTGGATTATAATGTAATAAAACTTAATTTACGATTTGAGCATTACTTTATAATTGGTTTTATACATATTTAGATTAAAAAAAGCGACCCCACAATCGTACAAATCAAAAGTAATCCCAACGCGAGAGTCAGATAATAACTTAAACCAAAGGCGTTTTGCAAGCCTATTACAATGAATATTTTCAATAATCAAAACTGACTTCTCCGACATTTTTATAAGCAAAGACTCCAGAAGATGCTCATAATATGCATAATCACTATCTGCAATATCTATAATTGCTACATTAGGGTTTGGATTACCTGAATAAATAACAGAATGCTTACATCCTGCATTAATATAATCAGAATCTTCTGTCTTCAAATTATTTTCAATCCACACTTTAGCTTGAAGAAAATTAGAAAGACGCAGATAGAAACGTAGCAATCTTAGCCTGCTACTGTCTTCGTTAGGATATTTCTTAGCCAATGAAGCGTATGCGTAATAAGGCCACCGTACTCTTACAACATCTTTAATAAACCCATACGCAAAAGGAGACTGAACACCAAAGCCATGCGACTGTGGCCAACGAACTACATTATAATAAAACCTAATAATGGATTTCAACATAATTATTTATCAAACTAAATCTACCATGCCTACTA
>CAZZNO010000037.1:6712-21074 GCA_964655685.1 uncultured Prevotella sp. | reverse complement strand
TAGAACTTAACCTCATTGGTTTGCTTGTAACGACGGAAGGCGAACGAGGCTCCCAATGCGTATTTCTGCCAAGGGCGATATGTGACACCGATGCGCAGTTTCAGGTCTGACGTTAGGTTCTTGGGGCGCGGGTCACGTGTGCGATAATCCAGGAGAGCGGTGTATCTGCCTTCGCCGCCTATCGTCCACCTCTTGCCAAGAGCCGTGGCAAAACCTCCACTGAAATCGTAGTGCTCCTGTCTGCTGTTGCCACCGCCAACAGTGTCAGCCATGACATAAGGATATACAAGCCGCCAGTCCTCTGTTTCGTTATACTTAATATTTCTTACCGTGCCTTTCTTGTATCGTGCGAAGCCCCAGAGCGCAGTCTTGCCCTTGCGCAGATATGCATCGGCACTGCCTCCCCAAAACACATTGCCGTCGCCATCCTCAAGCATGTAGGGCGACGTGGCATGGCGATTGTCATAGCTCATACCTATGCGGTTGAGCGACGTGGCATAGCGTGACTGCTGCCAGGCAGGGTTGTCATAGAGTTGGGAACGGAACCCACTGACAACCTCGGCATGCTCCAAATGCTTGTCCTCTACAGAAGATTGGTTACTCACAGATTGCGCCATGAGATTTAATCCCGTCGAGAGCAGTGCTAAAACAATATACCTTCTCATAATTCTATTTTTGGCTCTTTGGTACTACACCGTCGTATGTCATTTGCGTGCATTTGTCACCCTGCGCATTTGTAGCGGAATGCTGTATCTCTATTTCCGACGGCACACACTCTGTATTGAAATCTTCTGTCGAATTGTTAGTGTCCTTCAGGTGCATGGTGCCGTCGTCGTTAAGATATTCCAATTTGCGGCGAACGCTCTTGAAATAGCGCGTCTTGTCATGGTCAACTGTACCACAGTGAGTCCATCCTGCATCTATTGACGGCGGCAGAATGTTCCACAGGTGCTTAGCCTCAACCGAACAGTTCACGCCGTCGACAATCCACGAATTTGGTATTTTGTAAGCCTCCTGGGTCATATAGAAATCGCCTATCTTGGTAGGCTGAATGTAATCATACCAATAATGGTAGTCTTTCAGCCATTCCTCTTTTGTCATGCCTTTTGGTATGCGCGCTAACGCAAAAGACGTGAAGCCACGGTTGTGCAACACATAGAAGCTCTCTGTATAGCAATACCATTTGTCAAGATTAGGCACTGTTGGGGAATCTATGTCCATGTGGGCAGGGTGTATGCTTATGTCATACCACTCAAAATCAGCAGCAGAGAAGTCAAGCGAATTTGGATTTGCCACGCGATGGTCGATGCCTGTATCTACTATTAGCATTGAATGGCCTGGCTGCACGGGGTGGTCGGTGCCAGAGCCTGGTATGACATAGCACGACCATACAGTAAACGTGTCCCGGCGAATGTCGGGGTGATAGTCAAAAAGAAGCGTTGACTTGAACTTCGATTCGCAGAAGGCAAGACCATCCGCATAAAGCACATGGTCGGTATTATTATATATTTTGATATAGCTGTCGCCATAATATTGTGAGCCAGAGGCACGAAGCGTACCGGTAAAGAATATCTCCTCGAAGATAAAGTCATCATTAACGGTGGACAGGAAAGTCTCCATACTGACAGACTTTGACTGCCCTGTAAACTCAATGTTTTCCACTTTGCCAGTGAGCCTGCCTTTGGCTATGACTGCGTCAGAGTCGTTGCCATTCTTGTAGGTCACGTCAGCACCATAGGCACAGTCGTAGATGCCTTGCGGCAACGATGTGGTAACGCCTCTTGGCGTAACAAGTTTCTCGCCTGTCGTGAGATTAGTGTAGACAAGTGAGTCGCGCACAATGTCAAGACTATTGACATCATTCGGTATTTGCACGTTCACAGTCGATTGCGTCACTGGCACGTCGGTATCGTTGTCAACACAAGCCATAAATACGAATGGCATTAACAACACTATCGCTTTAAGGTTTCTTATATAGCTATGCATTTGCTTAAAATCTTATTGTTTCTTATATCAAAACTTTTAACTCTTAGCTCCTAATTCCTAACTTCTAACTCCTAACTCCTAACTCCTAACTCCTAACTAAATAGTTACATTAGCCTCCATTCCGAAATATGGCGATGCATTACGACGGATTATATTCCCGTTTGACTCGTAATCTGGCAAATAGTCAAGGATTTTGTTGGCAAAGAAAGACAGGCGAAGATACTTACCAACAGTCTTTGTTGCCTTGAAATTGACTATCAATGACATTGGTACAGTGAACGGCTGGAACTGCGTCTCGTTGTACACTCTCACGAGATGTTGCTTCACGGCATCTGCTTCATCTTCTGAAGTGTATGGATGCACCTTGCCATCGTCAGACGATATATATCCGATAGGGTAACCGTCCTTTTCCTGCATTTGTGTGCGAACGAGCCACATGCACTGTACGGAAGTGGTAAAGATTAGCCCCCATTGTGGTATCTGCGTATCGAAAGTGAAGTTGGTGTTGAATCGGTCGTTTTCCCTGCCATCACGCCAATCGTAAAGACCTACATAATGGTCGCTAATGGCTTCGTCGCCATAAACTCCTGTAACAGCCGAGAACATTGGCTGAGAATTAGTGTAAACGGTGTGGAACCATGCACCGGAAATGTTGACGCGGGTGTAAAGTGGCTTAATGCGTGCAGAACGGAACTGGAACTCTATGCCTTGCTTTACAAGGCGCGAGCCATTGGAAGCTTGCTGATAGCCGTCGAGAACCTGGCGCTCTGTATATGGCAACGTGTGCCAGTCTACGCCTGCCGCCATTTGAGAAACATCATACGACTTATAGTTGTAGACGCCGTAAATGGCGGAATAGCGGAAGCCGTCGTTCAACCGCTCATGGAAATAGTCAATGGACAACGAATTGTCAGCCCAATCAATGTCAAGGCGAATCTCCCACTTGTGGTTGCGTGCCGGTGTAAGGCGGTAGTTAGTAGGATCTTGCTTATAGCTCTGCACTACGAAGCGACTGTCACGCTCGGGATTTGCCGCATCATAATACGATAGCTCTATAAAATTGCTGTAATAAGGATCGGGATATAGATAATTAAGCGTCGGATTTTTTGTAGTCAGTCCCCAGCCTCCGTTTAAGGCGATTGTCATTGGCTTGTCTGCAACGTCAAAGTGTGGCAACTGATAGTTTATGTTTACTCGTGGATCAGCATATACTTTGCCTCTCATGTCAAACTTTGACGACAATCCAGGCATAGTGTTAAGTCGCACGCCTGCCATGCCGGTAACAGTGCCAAACGGCTGTTTCCATGTAAAGTTTTCTTCAACAAAAGCAGATAGATTTTGTATAGCGGGAATGTCTTTGTAACGACGCGGGCGCGAAGACCAACCTGTGACGGTAAGCGGATGATACATGTCATAGACCTGGCCGTCGCCATAGTTCTTGGTATAGTCATAATTGGCTCCAAACTTTACCCTGTTCTGCCATGTTTTGGAAAAATCAAAAGCAAGGATGCCTTTAGCCTTGACGTATCCTGTGAACGGTTTGCCGTCGCTGAGGTAGGAGGCAACATATTCTGCATAGACAGCCCCCGCTTCATACTCTCCATCGTCGAAATTTGTAGGTACGAGCCCATAGCGTTGCGGCGCAACAAGCCGCTTTTCGTGCAAGCGGTCAAGCTCAAGCGAAGCCGATGTGTTTACTTCAAGTTCACGGAAAAGACGCTTGGGCCATTCAAAAAGCAGAGAGTTTGTAAAAGCCATACGGTTATAATTTGACCTATATTCGTCTATGCGGCCAAAGTTGATGTCAGGGTCTTGCTTGGCATTATCGAATGAACCTGTATAGTCAAAACCGCTGTTCCACTGCCACTGCATATCCTCCTTATTATATTTATAGGTAAGGCGTGCAGAACCATTAAGCCTCTTGTAACTCTCAAGGTTGTCGGTTGGGTCTATCTTTGAGTCAAGCCAACCAATGTCGGCATTAAGCACGAATCGCTCACCCAATACCACGCCCTTGCCTATAGACACGAGCTTAGAATAGCCGTCTGCCTTGAAACGTGCTGTAAGCGGCATGGCACGACGAATCTTGCGAATGTTGACAATGCCCGAGGTGAGATTGCCATATTCTACAGAGGGAATGCCCCTTACTACTTCAACACGTTCAATGTCGTCAGTACCTATAGAGCGCATATCGACACCCTTATTGGTAGTGTTGCGATAGTCTTCGGCAAGCGTACCGGTATTGCCACTCTGCGTGTCACCAAGTGGAGAATACTGTAGATTGGCATCTGTATTGATGGGGGCGCCATCTACTATAAACTGTGTGCCAAGAGAAGATATTGAGAAATTGTTGCTGCGTGTGCTTTGCCCGAAAGCTCCCAGTGTGCCTGTTTCACGCAACTGTATGGTGTTTGCCTGCCCCATGTCAGGGTCTTTGCTGTAGCCGCCCGGCAAAAGCTCCATAAGGTCGGCTATACTGTTAGGTTGCAAGTGCTGCATTGCATCTCTGCCTATGACAGATGATGTTACCGGCCCGCGGCCTTCACGTGCCGTAACCACTACTTCACCAATGGCTGATACATCTGTTTTCAGCTTATATATGGCACCGTCGCGAAGAACTGCCCACAACGGCTTGTAACCTATACTTGTTATCTTGACGTGGCATTGCTGCCCATCAGAAGGCGGAGAGAGTTGGAAAATGCCTTTAGTGTCGGTCACGACAGTCTTGCCGCCATTTTCCATTATACTGACTGTTGCTCCTATTACAGGTTCATTGGTCGAAGCATCTTTAACAGTACCTCGAATTGTCTGCCCAATGGCAGAAGTCATGCTTACAAAAGATATTAGCAGTACGGCAAATCTCTTCATCTGTTGATATCGGCTTTGTTTATGCAAAGGTAGCTCCTTTTATCTGTTGACACAATACCTTGAAATAGGTAAAATGTATTGGTCAAGAGTTCTAAGTAACAGATAAAAATCGAGCTAAGATACCTACAAATAATGATTTGGGAAACTGCTAAGCAGCTATAAGAAAAGGCAGGAACACTCACCGTGGGTGTTTCCTGCCTTAGCGATATTGGCATTTCAAGATGCCTGATAAAATGGGGGTTGACTAATTTATAGCAAGTCTTTTTTAGTCCATCTTGTCGTCGAGCATCTCAAAGCCACAATATGGAACCAACACTTTCGGGACACGGATGCCGTCAGGCGTCTGGTTGTTTTCAAGGATGGTGGCTACGATGCGGGGCAGGGCGAGCGCCGAACCGTTGAGGGTATGGCAGAGCTCTATCTTCTTGCTGTCGGAGCGACGGAAGCGGCAGTGCAGGCGGTTTGCCTGATAGCTCTCGAAATTAGACACCGAGCTGACCTCCAACCAACGCTTCTGCGCAGCAGACCATGTCTCGAAATCTACGCAGATGCTCGACGTGAAGCTCATGTCGCCTCCGCAAAGCAGCAAGAGATGGTACGGCAGTTCGAGCTTCTTCAGCAAGCCCTCCACATGGTCGAGCATCTCGTGCCATGACTCGTAAGAATGCTCTGGCGTGTCTATGCGCACTATCTCTACCTTGTCGAACTGGTGCAGACGGTTGAGCCCACGCACGTCCTTGCCGTAGGAACCTGCCTCACGACGGAAGCAAGCCGAATAGGCGCAGCGCTTGACGGGGAGGTCTTTCTCGTCGAGTATCTCGTCGCGGAAAAGATTGGTCACCGGCACCTCTGCCGTAGGAATGAGGTAAAGGTCGTCGAGGTTGGCATGATACATCTGACCCTCCTTATCTGGCAGCTGGCCCGTGCCATAGCCCGATGCGGCATTGACCACGTATGGCGGCTGTATCTCTACATAGCCTGCCTTGCGTGCTTCGTCGAGGAAGAATGCCTCGAGGGCACGCTGGAAACGCGCCATCTTGCCTATGTAGACAGGGAAGCCGGCGCCTGTAATCTTCACGCCAAGATCGAAGTCTACAAGGTTAAACTTCTTCAGCAAATCCCAATGGCAGAGGGCGTCTTCCGGCAGGTCAGGTTTCACGCCGCCTTCCTTTATGACGACATTGCTCGTTGCGTCCTTGCCCTCAGGGACCTCGTCGTTAGGTATGTTTGGTATGTCAAGAAGCTCGTTGGTCATGTCCTGCTGAGCCTTGTCAAAGACTTCCTGCAATGCCTTGTCGGCTGCCTTCAGCTCTGCCACCTGGCTCTTGACCTGCTCGGCTTCTTCTTTCTTTCCTTGTTTCATCAAGCCGCCAATCTGCTTTGACAGCTGGTTTTGCTGCTGTTTGTTAGAGTCAAGTTTCTGTTGAGCCTCACGACGGATTTTGTCATATTCGAGAACTTTCTCCACAGCCTCACGCGCATTTGGAAAATGTTTTTTCTCCAAACCTTTTACCACGCGCTCGGTTTCCTCGCTGATGAGTTTTAATGTAAGCATAACGCTATAATGTTTTAAATATGTTTGTCTGATGCAAAGTTACAAAGAGTTTTTGAGTTTTAGGATAATAAGTTGATAGTTTTTGAATTTACTTTTGCATATTGCCGCATTAAGCCGCCTTGCTTAAAACCATTGCCACAAAGATAAACAAAAAGCGGAACAGGAAACCCTGCTCCGCTCGGAATATTCTTTTGCTATGTAGCTTACTTCACGTAAACAACTGCCAGACGGTTAGAGGTGACACCCTGTACACCCTTACCTGTAGCGCTGTCAACAATGACGCCACGATCCTGCAGATACTTCGAAACCACATCGGCACGAGCCTGCGACAGACGGTCATTGAGCTCCTTAGAACCTTCAGGAGATGCTGTACCAACGATTTCTACGTGGCTGCCAGCCTTGATGTTGTTGAGAGCCTTCTTTGCGTCGTTCACGAGAACAGACTTGCCCTGCTGGAAGGTAACGAAGAAAAGGTTGTCGATACGTACTTCATTCGACTCCTTGACAGGCACTTCCTTAACCACTTCTACTTCCTTAACAACCTCCTTAGGCTTCTGAGCCAGCTGGTTGCGCAGGTCGTTGATCTGGTCGTTGAGGTCGCCAAGGTCAATCTTCTTGAAATTGTGTGTGCCATTGCTGGTCAGGAACTTATAGTTGAGACCTACGAACAGGGCAGCCTGTGCGGCATTCTTGTTCATTGCAACACAATCGCCAGGTCCGTGAGTGAGGTTCCAATAAACAGCAGGCTCAACATAGAGCTGCCAAGCTTTCTTCAAGCCAAGGTTCCAACCAAAGTTAAGGCTGGTCTTTGCAGTGAGCTCAGTATTGTCGCCTTTATTTTCGGGCTGTACAAGTATGTCATCGCCAAAAACATGATATACACCAACACCGAGGTCAGAGCTCAGCTCAAACACCTTGTCCTCATTGTAGCCAAGGAAAAGATTAGTCCAATTGATAGTTCCGTTCAAACCTGCATTCAAAGTCTTAAAGAAAGTCTTTGAATCAAGGAAAGAACCTTTCTGAGCAGAGAAGCCATTGTCGCCAAAGTTGGTCAATACTTCAATATTGGCACCAAACACAGGCGAGAAATTCTTACCGATTTTGACACCCAGTGCAGGGTTCAATGGGAATGTGTGATTAAAGGTCAACGGAGTGGTAACACCAATCTTCGGGCCTATGTACCAGTTGTCCCAAAAGTTAGCCTTCTGGAGTCCTTCTTGTGCACTTGCGCTACCCAAACCTGCAACCAGGAGCGCAGCAGCGAATAGAAACTTTTTCATAAGCTTATAAAATTATAATAAATAGTACGTTATTCTATTTTTTCAAGTGCAAAATTAGGATATTTTTTTTCGAATACAAAATTTTTTGCTGATAATATTTTCGTTTTAGGCAAAAAAATGATATTGGTTAATTATAACCCCATGTTTATGGTAGAAAAAGGCGAAGTATCCGCTGACACTTCGCCCATCTGCCAAATTATAAATTGATAGGATGATGTTTACTTTCTCAAGTAAGCATCTACTTCAGCAGCTATCTTTCTTCCGCTCGCCAAGGCTCTCACCACAAGGCTTGCGCCATTGGCAGCGTCGCCTGCCAAAAAGACATTATCGGGCAGCTGCGGCTGTTGTGGCCTCAGAAAGCCCATAGCCAGCAGCACCATGTCTGCCTTTATTATCTCAGGCTCCTTTGCCGGCTTCATTATCGGCCGTCCGCCCTGAGGGTTCGGCTCCCACTTAATCTCCTGCACCTTGACACCCGTAAGCTTTCCGTCTTTGCCAAGAAACTCCAGGGAGTTGATGTTCCACCGCCGCACGCATCCTTCTTCGTGGGCAAAGGTCGTCTTTAGGGTGCGCGGCCAGTTAGGCCACGGATTGTTCGGGTCGTCAGGGCCTTCCACCGGCCGCGGCATGATTTCTATCTGCGTGACGCTTTTTGAGCCCTGGCGATGGGCAGTGCCTATGCAGTCGGAACCCGTATCTCCGCCGCCAATGACGAGGACATCCTTTCCCTTGGCATTTACAAGCTGGTCTTTCTTAAACTCAGCGCCGGCAAGCACCCTGTTTTGTTGTGACAGCATCTCCAACGCAAAATAAACTCCTTTCAGGTCGCGGCCCGGAATGTTCAAGTCGCGTGCCTGCGGCGTGCCTGTGCAAACCACCACTGCGTCAAAAGCTTTAGAGAGCTGCCCGGCTGTGACGGTCTTATCGTTGGAAAGCGTAGGGTCGTTCTGGATGTTTACTGTGGGTTTAATAGGCTCAGTGGGCTCAGTAGGCACTAACATAGTGTTGAAGACGAACTTGATGCCTTCTTGCTTCAATATGTTGAGCTTGCGGTCGATGATTGCCTTGTTGAGCTTGAAGTTAGGGATTCCGAAACGGAGCAGTCCTCCTGCATCCTCACGGGCATCATACACCGTCACCTCATATCCACGCTGATTCAGCTGTGTTGCAACGCTCAGCCCCGAAGGACCGGCACCTACCACGGCAACCGTCTTGCCGTTTCTTTGCGGAATATGTGGCTTCACATAATCCTCATTGTAAGCATGCTCTATGATGGCAGCCTCGTTCTCGCGATTCGTCGTAGGCTCATACTCCATGAGATTCAGCACGCATGCCTTCTCGCACAGCGCAGGGCATACACGCCCGGTGAACTCAGGAAAGTCGTTGGTCTCTGACAACAGTTCGTAGGCAAGCTGCCAGTCGCCCCTGTATAAGGCGTCGTTCCATTCGGGAGCTTTGTTATGAAGCGGACAAGCCCAATGGCAGAAAGGAACTCCGCAATCCATGCAACGGCTTGCCTGCAAACGCCTGTCCTTGCTGTTGAGCGTTTGCTCCACTTCTCCGAAATCGTGTATTCTATCATGTATAGGACGATAGCCCGCTTCCTTGCGCTCTACCTCCAAAAAACCTCTTGGATTTCCCATTGTTAAAAGAACCCCGCCCCTGCCCTCCCCTTTCGGAGAGGGGGGCCCTGCTTTACCTATCGGGCGGGATGCAGGAAAATTGTTTATTTATTGATTTAAAGCAGCCTTAAAAATATAAAAGGTATTGCCATCCCTACAGCCATTCTCCATCCGAAGGGGAGGAGAGGCTTAAGGAGTGGCGGGGTGGATTTTCCACTCTCCTTAATAGTCTCGCTGCATGTCCGCAATCTTTTGCTGTAGCTTCTTTACCTGCTCTTCTTGCAGCACACGCTTGTATTCTATAGGCACCACCTGTATGAAGTCCTCAACGTAGCGGTTCCAATCGTCAAGCATCGTCCGCGCAAGCTTTGAGCCAGTGTAGAGATAGTGCTGGCGGATAAGCTCATGAAGCTCCTTGCGGTAAGTGGTTTCCTCGACGAGGTTAATCTCCACCATGCCCATGTTGCAATAGTAGTCGAAGTCGTGGTCCTTGTCCCAGACGTAAGCCACGCCGCCCGACATGCCTGCGGCAAAGTTGCGCCCGGTCTTGCCAAGCACCACTACGCGCCCGCCTGTCATATATTCGCAACAGTGGTCGCCAGCACCTTCAACGACAGCTATCGCGCCTGAGTTGCGCACAGCGAAGCGCTCGCCCACCTTGCCATTGATATAAAGCTCGCCGCTCGTGGCTCCATAGAGCCCAGTGTTTCCGGCTATGATGTTGTCCTCAGCGTTAAAGTTGCTGCGTATCGGCGGAAGAATGCTTATGCGTCCGCCCGAAAGACCCTTGCCGAAATAATCGTTGGTCTCGCCTTCGAGCTTGAAGTTGACACCATGCACGAGGAACGCGCCAAAGCTTTGTCCTGCCGAACCTTTGAACTTCACGTTGACAGTGTCTTCGGGAAGTCCTTCCTCGCCATATTTCGAAGCTATTATTCCCGAGAGCATAGTGCCCACAGCCCTGTTGGTGTTGCGTATGGCAAAGTCAAGGTTCACCTCCTCCTTGTCTTGTATCGACTTCTGTGCGCCTGCAATCAGTTGCTGGTCAAGCAGGTTGTCAAGCTCATGGTCCTGAGTCTTGGTGCAGTACAGGCTTACGTCTCCCGTTTCCTTTTTCTCCATGCGTGAGAAGTCAAGGCTGTCCCATTTGCTTTCAACCGCCTTGCTTACAGGCTTCCAAATAGAAGATGTGTCCCTGCGGGTAAGCAATTCGGTGTGGCCCACGATGTCGTTGAGCGACGTAAAGCCCATCTCTGCGAGATACTCGCGCACATGTTGGGCAAGGAACGTGAAATAGTTTATCACATAATGATAGTCTCCACGGAAATGGGCACGCAGCTTCTTGTCCTGTGTAGCTACACCCATCGGGCATGTGTTCTGTGAGCATTTGCGCATCATGACACAGCCAAGCGTTATCAGCGGAGCCGTGCCGAAACCAAATTCCTCGGCACCAAGAAGAGCCATTATGATTACGTCGCGTGCCGACTTCATTTGTCCGTCCACTTGCAGCCGTGCCAACGAGCGCAGCCCGTTCTTCACGAGTGTCTGCTGTGTTTCGGCAACGCCAATCTCCGGCGATATGCCAGCAAAGCGCATGCTTGACGCAGGAGAAGCTCCCGTGCCGCCTTCTGCTCCGGAAATGACCACGAGGTCTGCCTTTGCCTTTACCACACCTGCGGCAATAGTGCCTACCCCGCTCTCGGCTACGAGCTTCACACTTATTGCTGCCTTGGGGTTCACGTTTTTAAGGTCAAATATGAGCTGCTTCAAGTCCTCAATGGAGTAAATGTCGTGATGAGGCGGCGGCGAAATAAGGGATATGCCGGGGATGGAATGGCGTGTTTTGGCAATTATTTCATTGACCTTGAAGCCGGGCAACTGCCCTCCTTCGCCAGGCTTGGCTCCCTGCGCCACCTTTATCTGAATTTCCTCAGCGTTTACAAGATATTCAGTAGTAACACCAAAGCGTCCCGATGCCACTTGCTTTGTCTTCGACGAAAGGCTTATGCCGTCTACCTCGGCGTGATAACGCTCGTTATCCTCGCCGCCCTCACCGGTGTTCGACCTTGTGCCCAAGGCGTTCATGGCAAGGCACAATGCCTCATGAGCCTCAGCTGAAAGCGCACCAAACGACATGGCACCGGTCACGAAGTGCTTCACAATATTCTCTACAGGCTCTACCTTGTCTATATCTATAGGATTACGCTTAAAATCGAGGAAGTCGCGCAAGAACACCGGTTCCGGCTTGTCGTCAACCAGATGCTCAAACTTCTTGAACAATTCGTAGTTGCCCGTGCGCGTAGCCAGTTGCAGCGTAGCGATAGTTTCCGGATTCCAGGCATGCTTAATGCCGTCTTCACGCCAGTGGAACTGTCCGAGATTCGGGAGCGGACGCTCAACGTCTGCCTTAGCCATTGCCTTTGCCTTGTCATGGAAACGGACTGCGTCATAAGCTATCGTGTCGAGCCCTATGCCGCCAACCGAACTGCTGTCTGTGCCGAAATAAGACTTCAGCAGGCTCTCAGAGAGGCCTATTGCCTCAAATATCTGCGCGCCACGATAAGAGCGGATGGTGGAAATGCCCATCTTTGCCATTATCTTCAGCAAGCCTTTCTTCACTGCCTTTATATAGTTAGCCTCAGCCGTATTATAGTCTTCCTGTATCTTTCCTTTCTTTACGAGGTCGTCAAGTATAGCGTAGGTCATGTAAGGGCAAAGAGCCGAGGCTCCATAGCCCAGCAGCAACGCGGCGTGCATCACCTCGCGTATCTCGCCACTTTCCACTATAAGCGCCGTCTGAACACGCTTGCCTACGTCTATAAGATAATGGTGCACGGCACTCACGGCAAGCAGCGACGGTATTGGGACAGCCTCTCCGCCATCGGCGGCAGACGATGCGCCAGGGTTCACGTCTTTGTCGGAGAGTATGATATAGTTATAACCCTCGTCAACGCTCTGCTCGGCATCATGGCACAGGCGGTCGAGCGCAAGGCGCAGGTTCTCGCCACCCTTTGCAGGGTCGTCGGATGCCTCAAAGGTCATGCTGAGCTTGCGTGTGTTGAAGCCCTTGTAGCGTATGTTCTGCAAAATGTCAATCTGCCCGTTGGTAAGTATAGGGTGAGGCAGGCGCACCATCTTGCAGTTGGTTTCGTCCGGATTTAATATTCCCGTGCCCACACGGCCTATATACTCGGTGAGGCTCATCACGAGCTGCTCACGTATAGAGTCTATGGCAGGATTGGTGACCTGGGCAAACTGCTGCCTGAAATAGTTGAAGAATATTTGCGGCTGGTCTGACAGCACGGCAAGCGGAGTGTCGTTGCCCATAGAGGCAGTTGGCTCCTGCCCTTTGGTTGCCATCGGTATCAGTGTGTCGGCAATGTCTTCCTCGCCGAATCCGAATTCAACCTCCTTTGCTTCAAGTCCTTCAACCGAGTTGCTGACTTTTCGCCCTGTGTGAATTTTCTCAAGCTGGATGCGGTTCGTGTTCAGCCACTGGCGGTAAGGATGCTCATGCGAAAGCCTTTCCTTTATCTCGCCGTCATAGTATATCTTGCCTTCCTGAGTGTCCACAAGGAGGATTTTGCCGGGCTGCAAACGTCCCTTTTCGGCAATGACCGTCGGGTCAAAGTCCATCACGCCCACTTCTGAAGCCACAACCATCGTGCCTGTCTTCGTTATGGTGTAGCGGGCAGGGCGCAGGCCGTTGCGGTCGAGCATGCCGCCGGCATACCTGCCATCGCTAAAGAGCAGGGCGGCAGGGCCGTCCCACGGCTCCATTAATATAGAGTGGTATTCGTAGAATGCCTTTATATCCTCGGATATTGGGTTCTTGTCGTTAAAACTCTCTGGCACGAGAATGCTCAACGCCTTTGGCAAAGACATGCCGTTCATGACGAAGAACTCGAAGACGTTGTCCAAAGAAGCCGAATCGCTCATGCCCGGCTGCACTATCGGCGATATTTGCTTGATGTCGCCAAGAGCCTCCGACGAGAGCACTGCCTCGCGCGCCTTCATCCATGAGCGGTTACCACGGATGGTGTTTATCTCGCCATTGTGGGCAAGCAGGCGGAAAGGCTGAGCCAATGACCATGTGGGGAAGGTGTTGGTGGAGAAACGGCTGTGCACCAAGGCAAGCCCACTGGTGAAATAGTTGTTAGTAAGGTCGGGATAGTATTGGCGCAACTGAAGCGACGACAACATGCCTTTATAGACTATGTTTTTCGACGACAAAGAGCAGATGTAGAAGTCCTTGTCGTGGACGCGCCGCTCTATCTTTTTCCTTATTATATATAGCGTACGCTCAAAGACAGGCACTTTGTCGTCGGAAACGCCTGTCACGAATACCTGCTTTATGGCAGGCTCCGTCTCGGCTGCCGCCTCGCCGAGGCACGACGGATTGGTCGGAACCGTGCGCAAGTGCATGAGCTGCAAGCCCTCACGCTCTATTTCCTCTATCATAATGGACAAAATCTCCTGCTGACGTTTCTCATCTTTCGGCAGGAAAATAAGACCCGTACCATACTTGCCCTTCTCTGGCACGGGGATACCCTGAAGCAGAATGAACTCATGGGGGATTTGGAGCAAAATGCCCGCACCGTCGCCTGTTTTGCCGTCGGCACCCTCAGCTCCACGATGGCGCAGGTTCTCAAGCACCTTCAATGCGTCGTCAACCAGCTGATGGCTCTTTCCACCGTGGATGTTCACTACCATACCTACGCCGCATGCATCGTGCTCGTAGGCACTGTTATACAATCCGTTACTTTGCATTTGCTAATGTTTTTGTTTTATCACCTATCAATTCGTTTGCAAAATTACACAAAAACATTACAAAACGTCAAGACTTGGGATTTATTTTTTCAATTCAAACGTTCCTCAAAGCTTTCTGCTTACAGTTTATTACTTTTCTGAGCTATCAAAGCTCCATATCGTGCATTTATAAGGCACTCTCTGTTTCAGATTAAAACATTTAACGTATTTTTAAATTGCCCTAAAAACGTATATCACTCAGCCAAAATAGAAAAAGGCACAAACAAAAGCTTAAGCTTTCG
>CAZZNO010000037.1:4890-6612 GCA_964655685.1 uncultured Prevotella sp. | reverse complement strand
GAAGTCCAGAAGTCCTGTCAAATGTTTAATCTATAACTGAAGTCCTGAAGCTCTGAAGTCCAGAAGTCCTGTCAAATGTTTAATCTATACAAAGCAAAAAGCTGTAGTAATGACTGAACTTCCGGACTTCTGTCTTCTGTACTTCTATATTCTGACTTCTGCATTCCGGACTTCTGTCTTCCGGACTTCTGCATTCCGGACTTCTAAATTATTACTGCAGTGTTCCTGCGTTAGCAGCATCAACCATTGCCTGCGAAGCATAGAGATAAACCTCTACACGACGGCTTGCAGCACGGTTCTCAGAACCATCGGCATTGGTCACGAGGTTTGTCTCGCCATAGCCAACAGAATTCTTTATCTGAGAAGTAGGCACGCCACAGATGGTTGTGAGGTAGTTCTTCACGGCATCGGCACGGTTCTGTGAAAGCGTGAGGTTGAGCTGGTCAGAACCGTCAGACGAAGCATAGCCCTGAATGTCGACAAGGCAGTCGGAGTTGTTCTTCAGCACCTGCGAGAACTTGGTCAGGTCAGTCTTGGCACCACTCTGAAGGTCATATTTGCCAACTTTGAAAAGAATGCCATTGTCAAAGGTCACCTTCACTGCCTTCAGGCCATTGTTGTCGGTCACAGTCTCTACCTTGGCATTCTCAACCTCAGCTGCCTGTGCGGCAACCTTGTCCATGTGCTTGCCAATAAGAGTGCCTGCGCCTGCGCCTACAGCACCGCCTATGGCAGCACCGATAGCAGCGCCTTTACCATGTCCGGCAATGGCACCAATGATAGAGCCCAGAGCAGCGCCGCCACCAGCTCCAATGAGAGTACCAGTGCCTTGTTTAGTAGAGCAACTTGTGAAAGTAAATCCACTCACAACAGTAAGCATGCACATTCCCAGTGCAACAGTCTTCACATTCTTCATAATAACTATTTGTTTTAAATCTATATTTTCTTATGCAAAGGTAGCCTTTTTTTGCCAAGCGTGAACCTTATGCAATCTTTTTTTATTAACTTTGCAGCAAAATTAAGTATATTTACTGATATGCATCAATGGAGAATGCCTACTTCACGGTAGGGTTTTCCCTATTTTGAAATTTGATTTATAAAATATACTATGGCAAAAGAACTGAAACAACTGACCAAGCGCGCTGACGACTACAGTCAGTGGTATAATGACTTGGTTGTAAAAGCAGACCTCGCGGAAAGCGCCCCTGTGCGCGGCTGCATGATTATTAAGCCTTACGGCTATGCCATCTGGGAAAAGATGCAGGCACAGCTCGACAAGATGTTTAAGGAGACAGGCGTTCAGAACGCCTACTTCCCGCTGCTTATCCCCGTGAGCTTCTTCGCTCGCGAGGCAGAGCACGTAAAAGGCTTTGCAAAGGAGAGCGCTGTGGTGACACACTACCGCCTGAAGGCTACCGACGACGGAAAGATTGTCGTCGACCCGGACGCAAAGCTCGACGAGCCACTGGTCATCCGTCCTACTTCTGAGACGATGATCTGGCACACATACAAGAACTGGATTCACTCTTGGCGCGACCTGCCAATTATGTGCAACCAGTGGTGTAACGTCATGCGCTGGGAGATGCGCACACGTCCGTTCCTCCGCACATCAGAGTTCCTCTGGCAGGAGGGCCACACTGCTCACGCTACTAAGGAGGAGGCTGAAGCAGAAGCACAGAAGATGCTGCACGTTTACGCTGACTTCGTAGAGAACTGGATGGA
>CAZZNO010000037.1:0-4790 GCA_964655685.1 uncultured Prevotella sp. | reverse complement strand
CAGAAGCACAGAAGATGCTGCACGTTTACGCTGACTTCGTAGAGAACTGGATGGATGTTCCTGTTCTCCAGGGTGTGAAGAGTGAGACAGAGCGTTTCGCAGGCGCGCTCAACACATATACTATCGAGGCAATGATGCAGGATGGCAAGGCTCTGCAAAGCGGTACCAGCCACTTCCTCGGACAGAACTTCGCAAAGAGCTTCGACGTTACATTCCTTAACAAGGATAACAAGCCTGAGTATGTATGGGCAACCTCTTGGGGCGTCTCTACCCGACTGATGGGCGCGCTCATCATGGTTCACTCTGACGACAACGGACTCGTACTTCCTCCGCGCCTTGCTCCTATTCAGGTTGTCATCGTGCCTATCAACAAGAATGCTGAGCAGCTTGCCGCTATCACCGCAAAGCTTCAGCCTGTCATCGACGAGCTTCGCGCTGCCGGCATCAGCGTTAAATATGACGACGCAGACAACAAGCGTCCGGGCTTCAAGTTCGCAGACTACGAGCTAAAGGGTGTTCCTGTTCGCCTTGTCATGGGTGGCAGAGACCTTGAGAACAACACCATAGAGATTATGCGCCGCGACACTCTCGAAAAGGAGAACGTCAGCTTCGACGGCATCGCAGACCGCGTGAAGGATACTTTGAAGGACATGCAGAAGGCTATCTTCGAGAAGGCTAAGGCTTATCGCGACGCCCACGTCTACGAGTGCGACAACTACGACGAGTTCAAGGAGCGCATCAAGGACGGCGGCTTCTTCCTCTGCCCTTGGGACGGAACAGCCGAGACTGAGGCTAAGATAAAGGAAGACACGCAGGCAACCATCCGCTGCATTCCTTTCGCCTACGACCAGAATGTCGAAGGTCTGAAAGATATGGTGAGCGGAAAGCCGGCAGTGAATAAAGTGATTATTGCCCGCGCTTATTAGTTAGAAGTTAGGAGTTAGAAGTTAGAAGTTAGGAGTGAGGAGTGAGGAGTTAGAAGTTAGAAGTTAGGAGTTAACAGGACGAATAGATTCGAATTATGGAGAATTTCGGAGTCTTCCTTTATGATAAATGTGTAAGTTTCTCTGTAAGAATAGTGAAACTTACACAGTATCTTCAAAGGGAAATGCATGAGTATGTAGTTTCTAAACAGATATGTAAGAGTGGCACAAGTATTGGTGCTAATCTTTCAGAGGCTCAATATGGTACAAGTAAAAAAGACTTTCTTGCAAAATGCTATATTAGCCTCAGAGAAAGCTACGAAACTTGCTATTGGCTTGAAGTTCTTCTAAAAGCAAATTACATTACGGATAAGCAATATCAGTCTTTAAATAATGATTGTATTGAATTAAAGAAAATGATTGTATTGAATTAAAGAAAATGTTTGTTTCTATAACAAAATCAACAAAGAATTCTCTAAACAATCCAAAGACAAATGAAGACGCCCAGCATAACTCTTAACTCCTCACTTCTCACTCCTCACTCAGCTCCCTTAACTGTATATAAAGCGAGCGCTGGCTCAGGCAAGACATTCACCCTTGCCGTGGAATACATTAAGCTGCTCGTCAGCGACCCGCAGAACTACCGCTACACCCTTGCCGTGACCTTCACCAACAAGGCGACGCAAGAGATGAAGCAGCGCATCCTGTCAAAGCTCTATGGGATAGCCCACTCCTTGCCTGACAGTGACGACTACTTCAAACAAGTGAAGGCCGCTTTTCCCAACACAGATGAAAGGACTATTCGCGACCGTGCCGACAAGGCTCTGACGCTGCTGGTTCATAACTATAGTTTCTTCCGCGTTGAAACCATTGACAGTTTTTTCCAACGCGTGCTCAGGAACCTTGCGCGTGAGCTTGGACTCACGGCAAACCTCCAAGTGTCGCTCAACGACAATGAAGTGGAGAGCCAGGCTGTGGACAATATAGTAGAGGACATCGACAGCGAGAGCGACCCTCTGCTTTCTTGGATAATGGACTTTGTGCAGGAGCGAATGGACGATGATAAAAGCTGGAATGTCATAGGGCAGATAAAAGACTTCGGCAAGAACATCTTTACCGACTTCTATAAAGACCATGAGGAAGAATTGCGTAAACTCATGGACGATGGCGCATTCTTTTCAAAATATAAACAATCGCTGCATGAGCTTAAGGCGAAGGCAAACAAGGATATGGCTGAATATGCTCAGAGATATTTTGCCATTGCCGCCCACTATGGGCTCAACGACGACTGTTTTTTGCGCGGACACAGCAATGCTCCCGGATATTTTGAGAAACTCGCATCGGGCGATTACCTCGGTAAGAAGACCGAAATACCTAATAAAACAGTTGCCAACGGGCTTGCCGACCCTTCCAAACTCGTAAAGAAGGCATACGTAGGCAAGCCGGAAGGCGAAGCTATAATTAACGAAGTGGCACCGCTCTTAGCCGATGCAGAGGAAGCTCGAAGAAAGGCTGCGGTAACGGTCAATTCGGTAGATCTTACTTTGCAGAACGTCAACCAGCTCCGCCTGCTGGGCCGCATAGAGCGCGAGGTGAGCCGCATAAACACCGAAAACAACGACTACCCTCTCAGCAATACACAGAAACTGCTTGGCAACCTGATAGACAGGCAAGACTCGCCGTTCATATATGAGAAGATTGGCGGACAGTTGAGATTCATAATGATTGATGAGTTTCAAGACACGAGCGTCACGCAATGGGAAAATTTCAAGGTTCTTCTCGACGACTGCATAGCCCACCAAGCCGGAAGCCTGATAGTTGGCGACGTCAAGCAAAGCATCTATCGTTGGCGCAACGGCGACTGGAGGCTGTTGCAAGGACTTAATGAAAACAACTATCCGACATTGCTGAACGTAAAGCATCTCGACACCAACTACCGTTCGCAACGCAACATTGTGGAGTTTAACAATGCCTTTTTCAATATTGCCGCTAAGCTTACTGCCGAACACGCCATTGAAGAACTGCAAGTGTCGTCGGCATCAAGTTCAACAATGCTTACTGCAAACTCTGAAGAAAACAGCCGCATGGCAGCAGAAGCAATGGCTATAGCCGAAGCTTATGCAGACGTAGAACAGAAAGTGCCTGACAAGAAACCGCACGCCGGACTTGTAAGCATTTCGCTTCTTCCAAAAGAAGAATACGATGATGCAATGGTGGCTAAGGTGAAAGAGACGATTGAATATCTGCTTGAAAACGGCATACCGCAAAACAAAATAGCCGTCATCGTCAGGAAAAACAAGCACATAAAGCTGCTTGCCGATTACTTTTTGCACAATCCCGTAAGCGTAAACGGCAAGGAGATTATGATAAACATGGTTTCCGACGAGGCTTTCCGTCTCGATGCCTCGCTCGCCGTGAACGTAATAGTCAAGTCGTTCTATTGGCTCACCCACCCCGACGACTCGCTCACCGCAGCCTTTCTTGCAAAGGCATATCAAACGATAATAAACGGCAAGCCACTTTTTGAAGAAAAGGAAAGCATTGAGAAGCTCTTGCCCAATGACCTGACTGTCGGGCGTGCGGCATTGCTTTCGATGCCTCTCGTTGACCTTGCGGAAAGACTTTACAACATTTTCAATCTCTACAGGCTTAACGACCAAGGCGCATACGTTTGTGCTTTCTTCGACCAGTTGTCGGCTTATCTAAAGAAGCATGCCGCAGACATCAATGACTTCCTTGAAGAATGGAACGAGACTTTATGCGCCAAATCCATCCACAGCGACGAAATAAACGGGGTGAGAATGCTCACCGTTCACAAGAGCAAGGGGCTGGAGTATGACAATGTCATCATGCCTTTCTGCGACTGGGACTTGGAAGACAGCCGCGACATTCTGTGGGCAGAACCTCGCACGGAGCCTTATCGCCAATTGCCGGTAGTGCCTTTGCACATACAGGCAAAAAAGATGAAGCAGTCAATTTATGCTGACGACTATGAATCGGAACACATAAAGAATTTGGTTGACAACCTGAACATTCTTTACGTTGCCTTTACCCGCGCATCGCGCAACCTGTTTGTATTCGGCAAAAAAGAGGGAGCTAAATATCCATCTGAGATAATAAAGGAGACCTTGGAAAACATTTCCTTGGCAAGCCCTCCTATGGAAGACGCCGAAACCAACGCTTTAAATTTCCAATATGGCAATTTGTGCTTATCTGAGGATGCGCCACAAACATCCGCTTCGAATAACGGGGAGAATCGCACAAAAAGCCTCAACATTTTTGACCAAAAGGAGCAAGGTGTCTATGTGAACATAGGCGGTTCGTCATCTTCTTCCGCCCCGAGAGAAGGACTTGGAAAGGTGCCCGTATTCATGCAAAGCAATGCCAGCACCGACTTCATGACCCCGGATGACGAGCTCGACGAGAAAGAGAAACGTAAAGAATACATCAGCACCGGCAACATTCTACATGCCTTGTTTGCCTCTATTCATAACTATAACGAGATTGACAAGGCAATAGACGAACTTGAATTTGACGGCGTGCTCTACGAGAAACCCATGACACGCAGCCAGTTGCGCGCCTATATAGAGCAAGAACTAAGCCTGCCGCAGATAAAAGAATGGTTCTCGCCACGCTGGCAAGTATTCAACGAATGCTCGATACTTTATTATGACTATGCCGACGGACATGTGCGAGAACAACGTCCCGACCGCGTGATATATGACGGCAAGCAGATGATTGTCATAGACTTCAAAACAGGGCGCCAACTGGAAAAGCACAAGACACAGGTGCGCTCATACATGCACCTGCTTGCCGACATGGGTTATAAAAACATATCCGGCTACCTATGGTATATAAGGCACAATG
>CAZZNO010000036.1:0-22571 GCA_964655685.1 uncultured Prevotella sp. | reverse complement strand
GTTTTTTCTTAACTTTGCACAAGTTTAAAAAGCAAAGGCAAAAAGAACATGAGAAAGAATATGAAAAAAACGATGACATACTGCCTGATGCTGCTCGTAGCTATCGCCGTGGCATCATGTAAGGACAAGAAGAAAGACGACCTAATAATAGTGAGCAAACCTGCCGCCGAACAAAAGCAGGAGACACGCTCCACGGGCGGCATGCAACAGGAGAAAACCGTCAGCTGGGCAGGAGCGCGCTACACCGTCAAGCTAAGCCTGAAAGCCGACCCCACGCTCGACAAGGCTACCGACGGCGTTGCCGACTACTACGACAACCGCGCCACGCTCACCATCCTGCGCCCCGACGGCACCACGTTTCTTGAGCGCTCGTTCACCAAAGCCGACTTCAAGAACTACGTTGACAACGCCTTCTACAAAGACGGCGCGCTGCTCGCCATAGTCTTCGACAAGGTGGAGGCAGGCAATTTGAAGTTCGCCGTCACCGTGGGCAATCCCGACAAGGCGAGCGATGAGTTCGTGCCCTTGGAGCTCAGCGTCTCCCCCACTGGTGGTGTAACCATAAAGAAGATAGAGGACGTAGACGAGGAGTAATAGCCAATGCGAAGTAAGTTCTCTCCTTGTACATCCAATTTTTGAAACAGTCAATTAATATCGTAAGTTAATTGCCGTAGAAACATTACCAAATAATGCTTTCAAGAGGCTTCTACTATTCTTCAAAAGACTAAGGAAATGAATATATAGAGACGGAATAAAGAAATTATTGGCACAAAAAAGCCTCCCACCGCAATGGTAGGAGGCTGTGGCACGCACCTTAACGGTCGGGCGTGCTGAGTATCTTATAAGCCTGATCGAACGAGCGCGGATGCCGCCCAAGCAAGCAGATGTTGACAAGGCAGTTGGCAACGAGCTCTGCATCATTGAGGTCAACGCCTCGCTCGCGCTTGAGATCCTTGCCTATGATGACTTCCCATGTGTCATAGAAGGCAGCGTCTTCAGCACCAACATAGTGCTCGTTGGGCCGCGAACCGTCCATGATCTTGTAGGATATGGTCTTCTTTGATGGCACGGGCTTCATGTCGAGAAGCATGTCCCATGCCTGCCGCAGCTGCGGTTTGAACTTGCCCGTGCCTGGAAACATGTCCACCACCACGGGCATTATCTCATCGAAGTCGTAGGCTTGAAGCAATTCGTAAAGTCGCATGATGAAAGTGTTTTGGTTTGAGCACGCATCAGAACTTTGCCATGAGTATGGCATCGGCAGCGCATTCGCTACCCTTGTTGCCAAGCCTTCCGCCGCTGCGCTCACGTGCCTGCTCTATATCATTGGTCGTCAAGAGGCCATAGATGACCGGTATGTTCTGCGTAGCGTTGAGGTGGGCAATGCCGTAGGTGACGCCCTGACAGATATAGTCGAAATGCGGAGTCTCGCCGCGTATGACGCTGCCGAGGATTATGACAGCATCAAAGCCATCGTTCTTGCACAGTTGCTGCGCACCGTAAACAAGCTCAAAGCTGCCCGGCACGTGCTTTACGTGTATGTTCTCGGGCAGGGCACCATTCTGCTCAAGGGTGTCAACAGCCCCCTTGAGCAATGCGCCGGTTATCTCCTGATTCCAGTCGGCAACCACTATGCCGAAGTTCATGTTCGAGGCATCGGGTATGACGACGCTATTGTCGGCACTGTTGTGAAGCTCGGTTGCCATGTTACTTCGTAGTCCTTTCTATGTACTTGTCTATGTCGTTGCTCTGCACGAGGGCTGAGTTGACATACTTTTTCTTTATGTCCTGATAGAGCTTGTTGGCTTCGTCAGTCTTGCCCTGCGATTCAAGCAGCTCGCCAGCCTGCAAGAGGAAGGTTGGCGAAAGGCTGTTGCTCACACCGTCCTTTGCCCTTGAGTCTGCCTTTGAAGCTGCGTCCTTGAGCTTGCTCACTGCCTTATCAACCTGCCCTATGTGTGCGTATGCATTGCCGAGAGCCTCAACGGCAGCCGGGCTTACCATAGCGTCGCCCTTTGGCGAGAACTTTTCGAGGCTGTTCACGGCGTCCTGCCACTTGCCGAGATTGGCGTAGCACAGGCCGGCGTAGAGGTTTGCAAGGTTGCCGGCATCGGTACTGCTATAGTCTGAAGCTATCTTAGCGAAGCCTGCATAGCCTGCTCCGTCGCCATTGAGAGCCTTGTCAAACTGGTCGGCATTGAAATAGTCCTGACCTTTGGCAAGCTCGGTGCTTGCCTTCTCCTGACGTGGGCCTGATACAAACTGGCTGTAGCACAGCCATGCTGCCACGACGACGATGACTGCGATGATGACACCGCCTATTGTCTTTTTGTTCTTGTCGAAAAACGCCTCCGATTTTTGGGCGGCATCAAAAGTTTTCTTTTCGTTGTTGTTTGCCATTGCTATTATTTATTATTTTTTTGTTTCCTGTCTGTTTATTGTGGCAAAATTACTTATTTTATCCCACATATTGAAATTTATTGCTTTCTTTTTTTCATTTTCAAGCTTAAAAGGCTTAACTTTGCAGTGCCCCACACCAAAGAATTATGATACTCAGGAAAATTTCTATAGTCAATTATAAGAATATCAGGCAGGCGCAACTGGAGTTCTCGCCTAAGATAAACTGCCTCATAGGCAGCAACGGAGTGGGCAAGACGAACCTGCTGGACGCGGTCTACTACCTGTCGTTCTGTCATTCGAGCTTCACCAACCAAGACAGCACAGTCATCACCCACGGTGAGGATTTCTTCGTGGTAGAAGGCGACTACCTTACCGACGACGACGGCGAGGAACGCATCTACGCGGGCATGAAGCGTGGTCGCCACAAGCGTTTCAGCAGGAACGGCAAGGACTATAAGAAACTTTCGGCGCATATCGGACTGATACCGCTGATTTTCATCACGCCGTCTGACAACTCGCTCGTAACCGGCGGCGGAGAGGAGCGCAGGAAACTGATGGACGTGGTCATCTCGCAATATGACCACCAATACCTCGACATGCTGTCGCGATACAACAAGGCGTTGCAACAACGCAACGCCCTACTGCGTGCCGAGGCTGAGCCAGACCCTACACTCATGGAGCTGTGGGAGGAGGAGATGGCGACGGCAGGAGAGGCTATCTACGCCAAGCGCGACGCCTTCGTGAAGGAGCTGACGCCCCTGTTCCAAGACATATACAGCACCATCTCCGGCGAGCGAGAGGAGGTTTCACTAAGCTATATCTCACACTGCCAGCGCGGTCCGCTCTTGGACGTGATAAGGCGGGACAGGGCAAGAGACCGCGCCGTGGGCTATTCGCTACACGGCATTCACCGCGACGACCTCGAGATGCTGATAGGCGGATTCCCCATGAGGCGCGAAGGCAGCCAGGGACAGACCAAGACTTATGTGCTGGCGCTGAAGCTGGCGCAGTTTGACTTCTTGCGGCGCACGTCGTCCACCACTACGCCGCTGCTGTTGCTTGACGACATCTTCGACAAGCTCGATGCCCACCGCGTGGAGCAAATAGTGAGGCTCGTGTCGGGCAACCGCTTCGGCCAGATTTTCATTACCGACACCAACAGGGAACACCTCGACAAGATTCTGAGCCACGGTGACAACGACTACAAACTGTTCCACGTAGATGACGGCAAGATAAGCATTTAAACCATAAGCTCTTAACTGTCAGTTTTTCAGTTCTCAGCTTTTAGCTCTAATTTCTCAGCTCTTAATATATGTTCAGGAAAGACGTACAACCGCTTGGCGACATCTTGCAGAAGTTCCTGCGCGACGAGGGACTTGAAACACCGCTCCTGCAACGGCGCGTGATAGACGCGTGGGAGCAGGTGACAGGGCACATGGTGGCGGGCTACACCCGCGAAAAGTTCATCAAGAACCAAGTGCTGTTCGTGAAGATAGTAAATCCAGCATTGCGCCAAGATCTCAGCATGATGCGCACGAAGCTCACCCAACGGCTGAACAGCGCCGTAGGGGCAAGCGTGATTGTGGACGTAAGGGTGTATTAGCTTTCAACGAATAATTGTCATAATTTGATTTAATTCGTCTATTGAGTACGAAAAATAATTTATGTTAAGCCCTTTCCGTTTGAACATTAAATCATCATTGAATTACCCATTGATTTTCTCATTGCATTAATCTTCGCTCACCAACGCCCGCATGTCGTCGTCGTCAAGCGAATGGAACTGTTTCCCAGCAATGATGGCGGAAGCCTTAGCAACATTGTCGGTACGGAAAATAAGGATACCCTTTCCCTTCAGCAGGAAAGAGTAAAGGTACTTTACGCTGAGGTCATCGGCAGCGAAGCATTTCAGCGCATCTGCCGCCATGCCTGGGCGGTTGTCAAGCTCTATGGCTTGCACTTTGGTGAGCGTCACGGTTATGCCGTTTTCCTTCAGCACAAGGCACGCCTTCTCGGGTTCAGTGCAGATGACGCGGAACAAGCCGAAATCCTGCGTGTCGGCAAGCGTCGTGGTTATAAGGTCTATGTGAGCATCCTTGAACAGGCTCAGAACGGTTTCCAACGCACCAGGCTTGTTCTCTATGAATATTGATAGCTGGCTAATCATGTTTTTGTAAACTTTGAACTAAAAAATGTGTACCGTGGACTAACTAACTGTGTACCGGTGACTTTTGATTTAATGAGAGAGGAATGCGCGGTTGTCAACCACACGCACAGCCTTGCCATCGGTTGTGGGCAGACTGCCGAAAGGCACGAGCTTGATGTGCGGCGTGAGCAATATCTCGTCGTGCAACGAGCTGGCAATCCTTTTCGTAAGCTTCTGTAAAAGCCCGTAGTCGTCGGTGCTGAAATCCTGCGCCAGCTCCACCGAAACGGTCATGGCGTCGTTGTCTTCCTCTGTATCAAGATTGATAAGGTATTGGCTGCCAAGCTCTTTAAAGGTCATAAGCACTTTCTCCACCTGCACGGGGAAGATGTTCACGCCCTTGAGCACTATCATATCATCGGAGCGACCACGCAGGCGGTCGATACGACGATGCACACGCCCACAAGCGCATGTGCCTGGCACTATGCGGGTGAGGTCGCGCGTGCGATAACGCAACAACGGCATTGCCTCACGGTTGATAGATGTCAGCACAAGCTCGCCCATCTCACCGTCAGGCACCGGCTCAAGCGTCTGCGGGTCTACTATCTCTACGATGTAGCAGTCTTCCCAAATATGGAAGCCACCTATGTTGCCGCTCTCCTCGCTCTGCCGGCACGCTTCACATTCGAAACCCACGCCAGGGCCTTGCATCTCGCTCATGCCAAACGAGTTGTAAGCCTTCACGCCGAACATCTGCTCTATCCTCATGCGCTGTTCATTGCTGTGCGGCTCCGCCCCAATGGCGAATACACGGAGCTTGGTATCCCGTTTTGGGTCTACACCAAGCTGGTCCATTACCTCCTTCACACGCGTGGCGTAGCTGGGAATGATGTGCACCACGGAAGTTCCAAAGTCGCGCATGAACTTTATCTGCCGCTTGGTATTGCCTGCACCGGCAGGAACGGTGAGCATCCCGAGCCTCTCGGCACCATACTGGAAGCCGAGTCCGCCTGTGAACATGCCATAGCCCGACGTATTTTGGAACACATCTTCAGGCCGCGCGCCTACCATCCACAGACTGCGCGCAACAAGGTCAGCCCACACGTCAAGGTCGTGCTGGGTGTGGAGTATAACCGTAGGCGTGCCCGTAGTGCCGCTCGAAGAATGCAAGCGAACGCAGTCGCGCAACGGAGCTGAGGCGAGTCCGAAAGGATAGTTGTCGCGCAAGTCCTGCTTGGTGGTGAAGGGTATGCGCCGTATATCGTCAAGGGTCTTGATGTCGTCAGGACTTAACCCTGCCTCCTCAAAACGCTTGCGATAGAAAGGCGAGTTCATGCAATGACGCACCGTCTTCTGCAAACGCGACAGCTGCAACGCGTCAAGTTCCTTGCGCGTCATGCCTTCTATTTCGGGATTGAAAAATTTGTTGTATTCCATCTTATGTATTGAAAAGTGGAGAATTAAGAGCGAGAAATGAATAACTGAGAGAAAAATCTCCCTACCACATTTTCATTCTCTTTTATGATCTTCTGCTTATAGTTTTCATTTTTAAGCAATGCAAAAGTACCACATTGTTTCCAAACGACAAAACAAAAGCAACAATTTGTTATCTGTTTTGTCGTTTTTAAACGTCTTTTTCAATCCTACAATGTTTTCTTACTCAAACGGAACTACATAGTCTGTCTTGCGATTTGTTACTATCACACGGTTCATGTTGTAATGTATAGTAACGGTTCGGGCAGCTTCGTCCATGTCAAAAGCGTCCATTTCGCCATTGAGCGGAATGAATTGCGGAACAACTGCTTCTGTATAGCCACTTGCCGACGGCGTGTGGGCTGCCTCTACATCGCTTACTGGCAGGCGTATGCCAAGGTCAGCAACACGGCGGCCTTCGGCAAAGAATATCTCCTGCCGCATGAGATAGACAAGCTCAAGCAAACTGTCGTGACCATCGGCAGCTTCTATCATAGCCGTGTCGACTGACGTGCCTGACACATAAGGAATATCGACTATGTAATTTGCCACGGCTTCGCCATTGGCGTTGGTTACAGTAGACGAATGGTCATGCACCAATCCGCTGTGATAAGGGTCGTCGGCAGAGGCACGCACTCGGTATGCCGTAGAGGCAGGATAATGCTTGGTGCCACCATTGTAGCGGTTGTCAACAGCATCGTTAATGCCGTGTGCTACGGGGCGGCGGCCTACGAGCGCAAGCAACTGCCGAAGATATTCCTTCGCACGGTCAAGGCTCCCCTCAGCTATCGCTGCCTCGGCAAGGATGAGATAGTTTTCCTCAGCTTTGGCTATGCAGATGGGGCGTTGCTCGTTGGAATTGCTTGTCTGGAAATATTTCGGGTCAAGAAAGTCGAGCCTCGGAAGCGGCTGGAACCAAAAACTCCATATTGCCTCCTGGGCAATATTGCTCACGGCATTGTCGCCGTCATAGCGCGCATACCTCACGAACGACGCGTCACTGCCGAGTGCCTTCGTTGCCCAGTCCACTGCCTGATTGCGGTCGCCAAGGCGATAGTAAGTACGGGCAAGGAGCGTCTGTACGAAAGCACGGTCGCTGTCGGCAGGCGCAATATCGAGGGCTTGGTTCAGCAATGTTGCCGCCTCCTGAAGGTTGTCTTTCCAAGGCTTTACCTCACCGCCGCTCTCCATAGGCAGTCCAGTGAACGTTTCGCCACCAAGGATGAAAGCGTAAGCTTTTATGCAGTCGAGCCGGAAATGCTGTTCCTGTGTCATGCTGTTATCGTGCTTCGCCACGGTGTTGAAAGCATAGTCCACCGATTCGCGTAGCGTGCCTATCCACCGTTGCAGCTCCTTCACATCGTCGTCGGTATTGAGCAACAAGGGTTGGTCGAAGACATTGCTCGACCGTGAATAGTTGTTATAATAATTGTCTGAAAGGATTTCCAAGAGTTGCGTGTATGAACCAACGGCTTGCGAAAGCTGGAGCTCACAGCCTGCAACCCATGCTTTCATGGCGTTGTTGGAGTTCAGAAAGTCGTCTTCGTTTACGTTGGGGTCGCTATTCCCGTCGCCTTGCAAGAGGTCGCAGGAGGACAGCAGGAAGGCGAAGGCAATGGCGATTATAGAAAGATGCTTTGTTGTTTTCATGATTTCTTCTTAAATACTTGCCGCAGACGGCAAATAACCTGGCGGCTTGAAATTATAATAAAAAGGACTACAGGCTCACGTTTACACTGAATATAAACTGGCGTGGCGCCGAGAACGAAGCATAGTTGATGCCTCCCGTAGATACGGCTCCCTGCGAGCGTGCGCCGGAAAGAGTAGCCTCTGGGTCGTCTTGCGCACAAGTGAATGAGAAAGGATTATAGACATTAAATGCCAAGTTGATGTTTTGCACGCCGATATTGCGCGGATGGAATGTATAATCGAGCCGGATGTTCCTCACCTTGAAGAAATCGGCTTTCTCCACAAAGAAGTTGGTGAAGTTGAGCCAAGCCTGCCCCTGTGTCTGTCCCATGAGAGCTGCGTCGGGCACGGCGCTGTCCTTCAAGCCCTTGCGAAAGCGGAATTGGCGGTTCCACTCGTGCAGATAACTGCCCGTTTGCCAATCGCCGCTTACGAACAGCTGCCACTGTTTGTAACGCACGTTGGCGCGAAGGTTGCCGTAGAGAGTAGGGATGGTTGAGCCAAGGTCAGCCCCCTGCTCCACTTCTTTCAGCGTGCCGTCGGCATTTAGCACAGCCTTTGCGCCATAAAGATAGCCCACGGGCTTGCCTTCGGTGACGGCTGTCATGATAGTCCTGCTTGAGAAACCGCCAATCTGGAATGTGGGCAAGCCTCCAGTGGAAACTACACGATTGCGGTTTGTATTGAGCGAGCCATGCACGTCTACTGTCCACGAGCGAGTGCCAACAGGTTTCAAGCCGAGCGTCAGCTCTATGCCGCGGTTGCTTATCTTGCCCACATTGGCAAGATAATAGCTCTCGCGTCCCGACGATGGCAATGTGGGAACGCTGAAAAGCGCGTCTCGTGTGACACTATAATAATATGTGAAAGTAATATCAAAAATATCGTTGAAAAACGAAGCGTCGAATCCTGCTTCGTATGAATGTTTCTTCTCAGGACCAAGGTCAGGGTTGCCTTGCTGCCCAAACGTGGCTGCCTGCTGACCGAGATAAGGACTCTCGTTGACGGTTGCTTCGTATGAATAGGCAGGCGGATAGGTTCCTGCCACGCCGTAGTTGGCACGCAGCCGCACATTATTAATAATGCCACTGCCAACCACTGGCTGCATGAAACGTTCATCAGTAAGCATGTAAGAAAGCCCCACTTTGGGATAAGCCTGCCAGCCCACATTGTCGCCGAAAGCCGAATTGTAATCCACACGAAGCCCTAAGTCAAGATAATAGCGGTCGAAGAAGCCTATGTTGTCCTGCATGTAAACACCATAACTGTTGATATGGCTCTTTACCTCGTTGGCAGTAATGCTTGCAGCTCCGCTCATGACGCACGCCCCGTCACGCACGCCACGCCCGTTGTAGGCGGTCTGGTGATCGTCGGTAGAGAAATATTGGAAGCCCGCCGTGGCTATATTGCTCACCACATCAGCCCAGCGCGAGCGGTACTCTGCACTTGCGTCAGCCGTAATGCCAAAGGTGTTGCGCGACGTGTTGTTCACACGCCCGGCATCCGTAGTGCCTTCCGGCTTTACCTGGGTGTGTATAAGGTATGCGTTGGTTATAATCTCCTTAAAGTCGTCGGCACGGTAATCTATGCCAAGTATGCCTTTTACTGTAAGTCCGGTAAGCGGCGTGAGCGTGAGCGTATGCGCCATTTGAAAACGCTTAATGCTTTCCTTGTTGTCTTGCAGAGCCTCAGCCTTGTCCACGAAATTCTTGAACGACGAATATTCATAATCGTCCATTGCGTCGATGTCGGCTTGATAATTGCGCTGCGTGCCGTCGGCAGCAGTGTAGTGCATATCGGCGGCAGCACTACATTCCGTAGTCCAAAGGGCAGTGTAAAGACCTTGGTTGCCGTTGCGGCGGCGTGAGAAGTCGCTTGCCACGAAGCCGAACGAGTTGTCATATTTCAGCCAGCGGTTTATCTTCAGGCGAGAGCCATAGCGCAGGTCATATTTCTTATTCTCGTTGCCATTGTGTATCATCATGCCGTCGTCGTGCTGCATCGAAGCCCCGAGACTGTAGCCAAAGCGGTCGTTACCTCCGCTGAAACCAACCTTGTATTTCTGATATATGCCTGTCTGGTGTAGAAGGTCTGACGTGCGGTTGAAGTGATACCAATGGCTGTCGGCTGTAGTCAGTCCGAAATCAACTCCAGCAGTAGCGTGAAACTTGCCGTCGCCTCCTTTCTTCGTGGTTATGAGAATGACTCCGTTGGCGGCATCCGAACCGTATAGCGTTGTTGCCGCGCCTCCAGTAAGATACTCTATGTGGTCGATATTCTCAAGCGGGATGTCGCTCAGCGAGCCTGAAGCCGCCGTCTCTCCCATAGGCAGGTCGCTCAAACCGTAAGGCTCTGAACTGTATCCGCTGGGGCGAAAGCCGATAGTCGCCCCTGTATTAAGGTTGTCAACACGAACGCCGTCTACATAAACGACAGGCGTGGAATTGGAATAAGCCGACGAGAGTCCACGCGCACGTATGTTTGACGTGGTGCCAGGCTGACCACTGTTAATGTTCACCTGGACGTTTGGCAGGGCATCCTGCAACAAATGGTCAAGACGGTCTGCCGGCAACGACCCCAGGTCTTTTGCTGATACTTTGTCTACCTTTGCTGATAAGCGGCGACGTTGCAAGGCTCCACCTTGGCCTGTTACCACTACCTCGTCGAGGTAAAGACTGTCACGAAATAGCGGCCCGTCGGGCTCAGCTCCTTTAGCCTGTGCAGTGGCGGAAACAGCCATAGCAAGGCTTAGCAGCACTTGGTGTCTCATGATAATGATTTTACGTTAGAAATGACACTTCTTTTATTATCCTGGGGTGAATACAATCTTAAACTTCAAAAACTTTGTGCAATTTTCGCTATAATTTCACTACTACACAAATAATGCGCAATATTTTAAGATAAATTAGGAACTAAATCCGCAATTGATGAAAAGCTGCCGCAATTGTTTTGTTTTGCTAAATATCTGTTGCATAAGTATGAAAACTATATTAAAGCAGAAAATAATAGCTAAAATATTTGGATATGTCAAAAACATTTTCTATATTTGCAACGAATGATAGAGAATAAACACTATAAACCAAAAACAAGCAACTATGAGTAAAGAGACTTTGAAAAAGCTTGCTGGAGTGTTCCAGGAGGACTTTAAGAAAGAGACCGGAAACCCCATTCACGAAAATAAACTTGGGGGAGAACTCTGGTATGAGTAAATGTTTGCATATTGAGAACAAAGGACACTGTACAGCGTCCTCTTACAGTTAAGGCTGCCCTGCGCAAGAAGGACAGCCTTTTTTATGCGTCTTTACGAAGCATTTATGACAGCAAACAAATAAAAATGCTTAACTTTGCACGAAAAAGGAGGAATGCCAAAGAAAGCCCTAAAAGCTTTCGATGCACGCTCCAACAATAAATATCGCAAGGAAAACATGAGCAGCTTGTGGAGAAGTTTCTTTGGATTCTCTGACGATGACGACCCAAAAGAGACATACGAACATGCCGTAGGACGGGCAAAACATCTTATCGAAGAAGAAAATTATGAAGACGCATGCCGCATACTGCGCTATGCCGAACGTTACAAACATGCCGAAGCCATGTATCTGCTCGGCTGGTGCTACTGGCGTGGCACAGGAGTTGTGGAAGACGCGGGGCGTGCAGTGAAGCTTTGGGAAAAAGCTTCCGCCCTCGGATATGCCCCTGCGACTGAACGCTGCGGACAGCTGAAAGACTTCATCGCAAGTGCAGGCTTGTAAGCTTGTTACCATCTATTTTCATAAAAACGACCATGAGACAACTTATCGCAATACTTTTATTGTTTTTCTGTCTTGGCAGCCACGCCACAACCATAAAGCTGCCAAAGAGTTACCAATACCGTATTTATCTGCACGACAAAAAGGGGACATCCTTCAGCCTTAAGCATCCTGAGAAATTCCTTTCAGCAAAAGCTATTCAAAGGCGCAAACGGCAGGGAATAGATGTAGACTCAACCGACCTGCCCGTCTCACGTGCTTATATAAAACAATTGCAAAGCCTTGGACTTAAAATAATGGGCACAAGCCGCTGGCACAACACCGTGACTGTGTCGTCGCAACAAGACGATGTGGCGCAAAGGACACGCACGCTCGCCTTTGTAGACAGCGTGACAAGGCTATACGTTTCGCCAGACTCAATAGAAAAGCCTACACGAAAGCTCGTGACGTGGAAAATGAAGCCTGACTCAACCGCACATGGCAGATATGGCAATGGCTTCGGGCAAATAAACCAATTGGGCGGCATCAAGCTCCACGAAGCCGGTTTCAGAGGACGTGGCATGACCATTGCCGTTCTCGATGCCGGATTTCATAACGCCGATAGCATACCGGCTTTTAAGAACATACACATAATAGCCACAAAAGACTTCGGGCCACGGCGAACAGAGGACATCTTCGCGGAACATTACCACGGCACTATGGTGCTTTCAACAATGGCAATGAACCGCCCCGACACAATGATTGGCACAGCTCCTGATGCCGACTACGTGCTTATCCGTACCGAGGACACGCCCACTGAAACCAGGGCTGAAGAAGATTCTTGGACGATGGGCGTGGAGTTTGCCGACTCCATAGGCGCAGATGTCATTAATTCGTCGCTCGGCTACTATTATTGGGATGGCGACTCCATTCCCTTCAGGCTGCGCGACCTTGACGGAAAGACAACATACATATCACAAACAGCTTCCCTGCTCGCATCCAAGGGTATGATACTTTGCAGCAGTGCCGGCAACGAAGGGAGCTCGTCATGGCACAAGATAAGCGTGCCTGCCGATGCCGACAACATCATTACCGTGGGTGCCATAACGCCAAAAGGCAAGAGCGCGACATTCTCAAGCGTAGGACCCGCACAAGACGGACGCGTAAAACCCGATGTGTGCGCAATGGGCAGTCCCGCCTACGTTGTTGACGGGCAAGGGAGGATTACGCTGAACTCCGGCACGTCTTTTTCATCTCCCATAATGTGCGGAATGGTGACATGCCTGTGGCAGGCACATCCCGAACTTACGGCAAAGCAGATGATTGAACTCGTAAGAAAGCTCGGCAACCAATACGACTGCCCCGACAATGTATATGGTTATGGCATCCCCGACTTCAGCAAAGGTCTATAGGCTATAAGACAAAATAAATATAATCCGGCTCATATATAAAAGGTTGAAGCCCGCTCCTTCTCAGGAACGGGCTTCTATGTTTGTTTGGAATAAGTTTTGTTGTTTGTTGTGTTAAGCCTCTGGCTTTTTCGTTTTCTCAGCGTAAGCCTCGGGTGAAAGCACTGAAACGGTGCTCTTGTCGCGTGCTCCCTTGTGGAAGTACACCACGCCATCCTTCAATGCATACAGAGTGTCGTCCTTGCCCTGGCCTACGTTCTCGCCCGGGAAGTGCTTGTTGCCACGCTGACGCACGATGATGTTGCCGGCGGTAATGCGCTGGCCACCCCAAATCTTAACACCTAAACGCTGAGCTGCTGATTCACGACCGTTGCGTGAACTGGTTTGTCCTTTTTTGTGAGCCATTCTGTTTTACCTCCTGTTTTAAGCGTTAATTGATTTTACCTCAACCTCGGTGAAATGTGTGCGATGACCGTTCTTCTTACGGTAATCCTTGCGGCGCTTCATTTTGAACACCACAACCTTGTCGCCCTTTACGAGCGGGTTCACTACCTCGGCTACTACTTTTGCGCCATCCACTGTGGGCGCACCGACTGTCACTGCTCCTTCATTGTCTACAAGCAGCACACGGTCGAATTCAACAGTCTTACCGGCCTCGACATCCTTCATGTGATCCACAAAGAGCTTCTTGCCTGCCTCAACCTTAAACTGATGACCGTTAATCTCTACGATTGCGTACATTTTGTTTTTTATATAAAACGGTTTTGACCGCGAGGCGGACGGCGTTTGCCCCCACTTTTACGAGCCTCCACGGCATAATCGGTGCAAAGTTACTGCTTTTTCCGCATATAAGGCATGAGGAAAAGAGGAAATCTTTAAACTTTTTTGTTTTTTTATGCAATCAGCAGACTATCTCGTCCACCATAATGTCTAAAGGCTCTGTGGGTATGTCGTCAAAGACTTGAAAAGGAAAGCACAGGCCAATCTTCCAGGCATGAGGCAACAACGGCAGAAGCCTGTCATAATAGCCTCCGCCACGCCCCAGGCGCTTGCCGTCACGGGTGAAGGCGATGCCTGGGACTATAGCAACATCTATTTTGCCATAATCAGTAAAAGACTCGCCTTCAGGTTCGAGGATATGGAATTTGCCCGACGGCTTAAGGCAATCATTCCCCGTATAGGGAATGAGCGTCATGATGCCGTCACCAACAACCTTCGGAAGCAAGACTTCAAGTCCCCTCCTGTACAGTTCATCCACCAAACGGTGGGTGTCGGTCTCTCCTTTCATGCTGTAATAGAGCAAGACCGTATGTGCCGACCTTACATGTGGATTGGCGAGAAGCGATTTCGCTGCCGAAAGCGACAGTTCAAGCAATTCTTCCTCAGACCGCTGCCGCTTTCTTTCGGCAACAATTCGCCTCAACTCCTTCTTTTCCATACCTCCTTTTCCTCAGCGCTTCTTAGCTGCCTGCGCTGGCTTCTTGGGGAAAGCCGCATTGTTGGCAAACACTCGCAATGCCGTCGTGATGACAGGGTCGTCCTGATTAAGGTATTCGTCAAGTGCCTGTTCGTCAAGCATATTGTAGATGATACGGCCGTCGATATACTTTTCAAGCAGCGAGTGGCTGCGGCGAATGAGAAGGTTGCGGCGCTGAAGCCCATGCTTGTCGGCATAGTCAACGAACTGATCCACGGTGTTCTGCCGCTTCAGGTAGTTGGCAAGGTCGAGCATCTTCTTGAAGTCCTTCATCTTCTGGCGGTTGTTGTCAGTGTAAGTGAAGGCAAACTGAAGGATGAGGCCGCTCATGGCTGCCTGCTTGTAATAAGAAGTCATGTTGGTTGTGTCCTCCGGCACGAAGATGTCAGGCGTTATGCCGCCGCCACCATAGACCACACGCCCTATGCCTGTGTGATAAGCCGGACCGGTGTGCTTGATGCTGTCGCGCGAGAAATATTCGCCATGCTGGTAACGCTCGAGCAGGTCTTGCGCATAGTCGGGGTCTTCGCCGTCAACATACGGTTTCTGTATGCAGCGGCCGGAAGGCGTATAATAGCGTGCTATGGTAAGGCGGATGAGCGACCCGTCGGAGAACGGAATCTGTTGCTGCACAAGGCCTTTGCCGAAGGAGCGGCGGCCAATGACCGTAGCGCGGTCGTTGTCCTGCATAGCCCCGGCGAATATCTCGGCGGCAGAAGCCGTGCCCTCGTTGATAAGCACCACGAGCGGCATAGTCTGGTAAGCTCCGTGACCGTCGCTGCGGTAATCCTGGCGTGGCGACTTGCGGCCTTCGGTATAAACTATGAGTTTCTTGGCAGGCAGGAACTCGTTTGCCATCTGTACAGCGCTTTGGAGCAAACCACCGGTGTTGTCGCGCAAGTCAATTATGAGGTTCTGGAAACCCTCCTGTTGCAGGTTGGCAAGGGCTATGAGAAGTTCCGGATAGGTCTTCTCGCCAAAATTCTTTATCTTTATGTAGCCCGTGTTCTCGTCGATCATGTACGTAGCCGTGACCGTCTTTGTTGGTATCTCGGCACGCGTAACCGTGTATGTCAGCGGTTTCTTATGTCCATAGCGCAGCACGCCAATCTTCACTTTCGACCCCTGCGGCCCTTTAAGCCGCCGCATAGCCTCGGTGTTGGTTACTTGCTTGCCCACGAACTTCTTGCCGTCTACGTACACTATCTTGTCACCGGCAATGATTCCAGCCTTATCAGCCGGCCCGTTCTTTATGACATTCTGCACGCGAATGGTGTCCTGGCGTATGGTGAACTCTATGCCCACGCCCGAAAAGCTACCCTTAAGGTCGTCGGTGGCTGCCTGCACGTCCTTTGCCGAGATGTAGACTGAGTGAGGGTCAAGCTCGGAAAGGATGGTTGGTATTGCCTTGTCAACAAGCGAATCTATGTTTACTTTGTCGACATATTGGTCATCGATGATGCGCAGTAGGTTGTTGAGCCTGCTTGAGCCGTTGTTGATTACCGTGAGCCTGTTGCCGGAGAAATGATTGGCGTAGAACGAGCCTATCACTATGCCGAGCACCACGCAAACTGCCATTACCAATGGCATGAAACGGTTTTTATTTTCTTTCTTCATCTTTTTCCAAATCTAAGAATTCTACTTTTACGCCAGCTCTTTCGAGCAGTCTTATGCCATCGTCGAGGCGGTATTTCTCACCGTAGACGACGCGTCTGATGCCAGACTGTATTATGAGTTTCGAACATTCTATGCAGGGCGATGCCGTGACATAGAGCGTGGCTCCGTCGCTGTTGTTGCTCGAGCGGGCGAGCTTGGTTATGGCGTTCGCCTCGGCATGCAGCACGTAGGGCTTGGTCAGGTTGTTTTCGTCTTCGCACACGTTTTCGAAACCTATCGGCGTGCCATTATATCCGTCGCTGATTATCATGCGGTCCTTCACCACCAGCGCGCCCACCTTGCGCCTCACGCAGTATGAGTTCTCAGCCCATATCCTTGCCATGCGCAGATAACGGCTGTCAAGCTTCAACGCTTTTTCCTTTTCATCCTTGTCCATTGCTCAAATACCTTCAAACAGGTTGCCTCCGTCAAGATGCAGCACTGTGTTTATTTTTCCCACTATATCAGAAAAGTCCTGACGCGAGTGCAGGAAGTCGATGTCGTCTACGTCAATCGTCAGCTTCGGGCCGTGATACTGATACTTGAAGAAGTTGTCGTAGCGGTCGTTGAGGCTTTTCAAGTAGTCGAGCCGCATGTCCTGCTCATAGTCGCGGCCTCGCCGCTGTATGTTGCCCACGAGATGCGGAACCGAAGCACGCAAGTAGACCATGAGCGTGGGCTGCTTGATGACCATCATCATCGACTGGAACAGCCCCATATAGGTCTCAAAGTCACGGTCGGACATGTTGCCGGAATCGTGGTTGTTGGCTGCAAAGATATATACACCCTCAAAGATTGAGCGATCCTGTATGATGGTCTTTTCAGATCGGGCTATGTCGAGCAGGTCGCGGAAACGCTCCTTGAGGAAATAGACCTCGAGGTTCAGCGCCCATCGCTGCATGTCCTTGTAATAGTCGGACAGGTATGGGTTATAGGTAACACTCTCCAAGCGCTGCTCCCAACCATAATGGCGCGCCAGCATATTCGTGAGCGTTGTTTTTCCGCTGCCTATGTTTCCTGCAATAACTATGTGCATGCTACAACTCTTTTAACCATTTGCGTCCTTTGGGGGTCTTCATCCAAATCAGCATGGCAACACCCCAAACAAGCATGAGCATTAAAATGAAGCCTATTGAATTCATCTGACTCTATTTTAAAATATTATTTCCAATTCTTTCAAAGACAATTGTGGTAAGAATGCCAACAACGAAATATATGAAATTAGTCCAAGATACTTCCTTGAACATAGGTCCCAATCCCCCTAAGACAGTCGTAGCAAACGCAAGCTTTGACATATCAAGATAATATCCCGCAATTTTCTCTCTGCGAGTCTTTACCTTCTCTTTTTCGTCTTTAACAGTCCCCATTTATCTTTTTGAAACCAAACTCAAGTTGTAATTGTAATACTCCTTTTTGCCTGTTATGTCCTCCACAATCTTTATCGACGGCGGCAACTTCACTCTTTCTCCTTGCGCAATGCCTTTGGTCTCAAGTATCACGAGACCTTGCAACTGGTCGAGGTAACGGTCAAGCTCAAAATATTGGCCTTCGTATATGAAGCTTTCACGCATCTTGTGTATGGGATGTCGGTATGGATCTGCCTGTGCCAAGAGCGACTCATAGAGCGCGTCGCTCACCTGCCGCTCGGTCTCTATCTGCTCATGGTTGGGCAGGTGTTTCTTTGTGGTGTGAACGTTTGCCGTCTTGCCGCCAGGCCAAATGCGCCGCCGCAGGCGAACCTCACAGTCGGGGTCGGCAACAAGGTAGGTCTGGATGATTTCGCACTCTATGGTGTTCGGAACCTTTGTGCCGTCGGTGGTTACGATGTATTTGCGCTCCTCGGTTATGGGTTGCGGCAGCCCCAGCACGGAGCTTATCTCCTGCAACACGCGGTTGAGCTTAGTGTCGAAGTTGTCGTGGTTGTTTATCACGCGCAGATGTCCGTGCCCCGTCCAAGCCTGCACTATCTTGCGGTCGAGCAAGCGGGCTTTTTCCAAGCCTTCCGTGCGAACCTCGTTTGAAGTGGTGTTATAGAACTGCTCGGCACCGTCGGCGGCAGAAACAAGGTGCAGCACGGCGTCGTAGCGGTCAAGGAGCTGCTGGTTGGTCACGCCACACAGGCCTGTAATCTTAGCCCACATTTCCGGGGGCAGGTAAGTGGAAATATCAAGCGTGCCGCGGTCGCAAACTATCAGAACCGGTTCTTCGATAGTGTCTGCCATAGCCGAAAAATAGTCCTCCAAGGCAAGCTGGGTCTTCAGCGTGTCTTTCTCGCCCTCATAAAACCACCGCTCGTTCTTTGTCAGGTAGTCCATGCCGGCTTGCAGGAAAATCGTGGGAACCTCGGGAATGGTAAAGACCTTATAGCCGCGGCTGGAGAAATATTCCATTATCTTTACCAGCGCAGTAGTCTTGCCGGCGCAAGGCCCGCCCGTGAGCACTATTTTCTTAACGTCCTTCATCTGCACGTTTTATTGTTTGCTGTTTTTTACTACGCAAAGTTAATGATTTCAAACGGTTATACAAAGAAAAATGCACATAATTATATTTTATTACGACGACAAGTTATAAAAGAAAATAAAAGCGGGCATGAGTAAAGCCTGCATTGCCACCAGCTTTATGCGCCTGATTTAAACACAGGCACTGCCACCTTACTCTCAACCAATGAAATAAGTTTACAACAGTTATTGCCGCCGTAAATACTCACTATTTACGCCGTACAAATGAGACAAAAGCGCCGTACAAGCAACTCACGCGCGGCGATTGAGTGTCGCTAAGCCGCCGCGCGTGGCTCAAGCCCCTATTGCCTCTCATTTTTTAGACCTATTTTGCCCCCTGCCGATTTTTGTCATTTTTATTTATAATTTTGCAGCTTTTGCCGAAAAATACCGAAACAATGTCGAAATGCGCATTGTCGTTTTAGTCCGCCAAAACATGCACAATCATGCCATTATGTGCAGGAAAAGCCACGTACCTCTTTAAAAAAGCATAAAAGCAGCTGTACTTTTTGATATACTTTCACATTATGGCTACCTTTGTGGTTGAAAAAGATTTGGATTTCTACTCAAAAGGAAATACATGGAAACATTCAAGCAGATATTCGAAAGCCACTATACATGGATAGAAGGCTTCATGCGCAACGTGCGCCGATACGGCGACAAGATTGCCATGATTTACCCCGACAAGTACAGAATGTGGAGCTATGTGCAGCTAAACAGCGAAGCCAACAGGCTTGCCAACGCGCTCCGCAACGACGGTGTAAGAAAAGGCGAGGTGGTTATGATGCAGTTGCTTAATTGCCCGGAATTCGTGTTCACGTACATAGCCACGCAGAAGCTCCACGCCGTGTCGTCGCCCGTGAGCTACCGCCTTTCGCCCGGCGAACTGGCAAAAAACCTCGAAGACTCTGACCCTATAGCCATAATCTTCGACGAACGCCACCGACTGAGCGTGCTTGAGGCAATACGCATAGCAGGAATAAAGCCAAAACGGCTCATCACCATCGACGGCAATTCTGACAGGATTGTGACTTCTTATGCCGACTACGTAGCCAACTTCCCCGACGATGAACCTCGCTCGGAGATTCCATACAATATCTACGACGAAACCACGCGTCTGTACACCTCCGGCACCACAGGCAGACCCAAGGGCGTGCCATTAACCTCCATAAACGAAGTGCTGTCTGCTCATGACGTAATGATACACTTCCCAATGAACCAGCGAGACGTGACCATGAACACCACGCCGTGGTTTCATCGTGGCGGGCTTCATTGCGCCGGTCCCTGCCCAACGCTCTATGCTGGTGGCACACTGGTCATCATGCCGAAATTCAACGCGCAAAAGACCCTGCAATATGTGTCACACTATAAGATAACGTTCATCATCGGCGTGCCGACGGTGCTCGAAGAACTCTCTGACGAGCAAGAGCGGCAGGGCTATGACTTGTCGTCGCTGCATGGCATCGTGACAATGGGTTCGCCGTTGGAGCGCGGGGCGTGCATACGCTATCAGCGCGTGCTGACACCAAACATCTACAATGGCTATGGAACCACCGAGACGTTCTGGAATACTTTCCTGCGCCCGTTCGACTTGCCCGAAAACGCCGGCACGGCTGGTATATCAGAGGTCGACGACGACGTGCGCGTTGTGAGGGTTTATGAAGACCATCGTGCCGAGCCTGACGATTTAGTGCCATGCGACGGGCAGACCGTTGGAGAGGTCATAATATGCTCGCCGGCAAAGTCGCCATACTGCTATGTCAACAATGCCGAGGAAACGGAAAAGAAATACTACAAAGGCTTCATCTACACCAACGATTTGGCAACATGGGATGCAAAGCATTTCATTACCATCTGCGGCAGAAAGGACGACATGATAATTTCATCGGGCGAAAACATCTATCCTACGGAAATAGAGGAAGTACTCAATCGCCACCCAAAGGTGAAAGATTGCATCGTTACTTCGGCTCCTGACAAGATACGCGGGCAGAAAGTGACTGCCTACGTGGTGTGTGCCGACGAAAGCCTGACACCTGAGGAGCTTGACGAATATTGCAAGCAATCGCCTGACATTGCCAACTTTAAGCGCCCGCGCTATTACCGCTTCGTATCGCAAATACCATTCAATGCCACAGGCAAAAAGCTACACTTCAAAATAAAGAAAACTGCCGCTGAAGACCTGAAAAACGGCCTGCTGTACGAAGTTTAAGCTTCATTGAGCTTTAAGCAAAATGACTATTAAAAACAATTCTTCTGCAAATATAGGCAAGGGAATCGCTGCCGGTTGCCTTGCCGCCATCTTCTATGGCACTAATCCTCTCGGCACTTTGCCGCTCTATGCCGACGGCATAACGTCTGGCAACGTATTGTTCTACCGCTATGGCATATCCGTGCTTGTATTCGCCATCTGGCTGCTTCTGCGTGGCGAGTCGCTGAAAATTAAATGGGGCTACGCCATCAAGCTCGCCATCCTTGGCACGCTAATGTCCATGTCGTCGGTTACGCTCTACGTTTCGTTCCATTACATGAACGCTGGTGTAGCTTCTACAATACTCTTTTCTTACCCTATCATGACGGCAGTGCTGATGGTGATGTTCTTCCATGAGCGTATCACATGGCGCACTACTATAGCCATTGTCCTTGCCCTATCAGGCATAGGCATGCTCTATCACGGCGGCGGCAACGGCGGTTCGGTGCTCTCTACCACGGGCATGCTCCTGGTGTTGCTTTCGTCATTGCTTTACGCACTGTATATCGTCTATGTGAGCCAATTCAAAATGGTCATGTCACCAGAGAAATATACTTTCTGGGTAGTGTTCTTTGGATGGATTGCCGTAATGGTTTACATGGCATTCACTCGCGAGGCTCCACAACTTCTTCATGGCACCGAATGGTTATGGGCTATACAGCTTGCGCTACTGCCAACGGTTCTCTCGTTATTCTTCATAAACATTGCCATTAAAAGCATAGGTTCTACACCTACTGCCATCATGGGAGCATTAGAGCCAATGACCGCCGTGGTCATCTCGTGCACCCTGTTCGGCGAACAGTTCACCCTGCGCCTTGCCATAGGCATTGTGCTGATACTGAGTGCTGTAACGCTGATAATACTCAAAAAGAAACAAGCTTGACTTGTAGAATTATTCCACACTATTAATAAGAAAAACAAGTCTACTTCTCGGAATAAACCGACATTTCAAAATTAGCCGGCAATTCAGAATAAGTTTACAATTAGGAAAAATCAGCTGTTCATAGATAAGAAATGGGCGCGCCAAACCTCTGTTTTTGGCACGCCCATTTGCTTATTTCTCTTTACCGTATTTAATTATTCCTCAAAATCTTCATTACCTTCTCAAAATATCGCTGAGTTCGCTTTACGCTATAGTGCAAGCCTCCGTTCCAGGAGCGTATTGCAAGCTCTATATCTCTCATGGGATTATATTTTGATTGAAAAAGAAGAAACATCTCTATCGACTTCTGACGATTTTTGCGATCGGATAGCTTATACCGTTTCTTCGACTTTCTTGCCCTAAGGATGTTGTTGCATTCAGCTACAAGAACTGGCGTGATTTGCAAAACACCTACTGAAGCTCCACGCTTGGCGTTCGTTTTACCATTACTTTCAACTTGAATAATGGCATCTATTACAGGTTTCCAATGTGACTCAGCATCAGAATTGACCACGTCACTATCTGCACTGGACGCATGAGCTGGCATTAAAATAAAACTGAAAATAATCAAGAATAAATACTTAACAAATTTCTCCATAACATATATTTTCTGGAACAACACAGCCTCTTGCAGCTGCCGTGGCAATGTGTATGAGAAAAAGAACACAAGACCATCGTCCCGTTAAACATAAATGACCTAAATCAGGTCAACCATCATCCATCGAAATCTATCGAAGATGAAATCCTAAATACAGATGCAAAGATACGAAAAAATATTGATAATCAGTGCATTCTGCAATATTATTTGATAAATGTCAAGATTAATTCACTCAAAGTAGCGCTAAGTTTAAAATAAGTAAACCATAAAAATGAAGGATATGCATAAACGAAAAAGGCTCCGTGAACCTCTTGGTTCCCGGAGCCTTAGCAT
>CAZZNO010000035.1:0-22886 GCA_964655685.1 uncultured Prevotella sp. | reverse complement strand
GGAAATAAAATGCGGGCAGGACTGAAGAAAAACGAGGCAAGAAGGGGATAGGTCGAAAAAAAAGCATTAACTTTGTAACCGTCAACAGTGTTGGCATCATTTTTCACCAACCGTTTATCTCATTTGGCATTAGCGCCACAATATTCTTATTATGAAACAATCTTCAGCACGTGCTTCAGTGCCGGCTTTCGGCTTTGCCGATACCAAACCACATTATGAACTGCTTGACGGCCTTCGCGGCGTGGCAGCCCTGCTCGTTGTCTTCCATCACGTTTTCGAAGGCTTTGCCTTTGCAGGCTCGGTCAATGGTGTCAGCGACGGCACTATCACCCATCTCAATCACGGCTACTTGGCTGTGGATTTCTTCTTTCTGCTCTCAGGCTTCGTCATTGGCTATGCCTACGACGACCGTTGGCAACGCGGCTTCACGCTCTCAGCCTTCTTCCGCCGCCGCATCATCCGCCTGCATCCTATGGTGGTGTTTGCCGCTGTGGTGGGTTTGATTACATTCCTTATTCAGGGCTGTGAGCACTGGGATGGCAGCAGCGTGCCGGTGTCAATGGCAATGCTTGCCCTGTTGGCAGCCATGTTCATGATTCCGGCTTGGCCCGGCGGCCCATACGAGGTTCGTGGCAATGGCGAGATGTTTCCGCTCAACGGCCCGGCGTGGTCGCTGTTTTTTGAGTATATAGGCAACATCCTCTACGCCCTGATTATACACCGTCTTTCCACGCGCGCGCTTACAATATTAACAGCAGTGTTGGGCTGCTTGCTTGCATGGATGACCGTGGGCGACTTCGTGGGCGAAGGCATGTTCGGCATTGGCTGGACGCTCGACGGGGTGAACTTCTGGGGTGGACTGGTGAGGATGCTGTTCCCCTATTCGCTTGGCATGCTCATGTCGCGGTGTTTCCGCCCCGTGAAGGTGAAGGGCGCTTTCTGGATTGCCACAGTGGTGATGACGGTGCTGTTCATGGTACCATACATCCCCGGCAAGTCTCCCGTCTGCTTCAACGGCGTGTTTGAGGCAGTTTGCATAATCATTGTTTTCCCTGTTCTGCTGTGGCTTGGAGCTTCCGACCAGACGGCAGGCAAGCGTCAGACCGCCGTGTACAGTTTCCTCGGCGACCTTTCTTATCCGCTCTACATTGTCCACTATCCGCTGTTTTACCTCTTTTACGCATGGCTCATCCGCACGCAGACATACGAGCTTGGCAACTGTTTGCCTGAGACGATAGCCGTTGTGGCAGGCAGCATAGCATTGGCTTGGCTGTCGATGCGCTTCTACGACGTGCCTGTGCGGCGTTGGCTCACGAAGAAGTTTTAAGCGCAGCCGCAAAACAGGCTTTTCTGCGGTTTGTTGCCTGCTTGATGATTATTTTCCGCATTTTCCTTTGCGGTAATGCATAAATTAAGTAATTTTGCCAAATCATCAAATACCAGTGCGGCTATTAGCCAACAAACAATCAAGAAATGCAGAGAATAGAAGAGGCGGCATACAAACTTTTCTTTAGGCGCTATTACCCAAAGATGTACTATTACGCGCGGCGCATTGTCGGCGAGGAAGGTGCAGAGGAGGTTGCGCTCGACGTGTTTGTAGATATTTGGAAGCGGTTTGGCGAAATAGATGTGGGCGACAGCATACAGGCTTATCTCTACCGCGCCGTCTACCGCCGTGCGCTCAACTATCTGCGTGCCAACCGTAGGCAAGACACCGGCTCGTTGGAGGAAATTGCCGAGATGAGAGCCGCCGACTATGTGTCAAGCGAAGGCAATGGCGAACAGGATATGGAGAACAGCGACATGAAGCGGCAGATAGACCAAGCCATTTCCGAACTGCCCGAGAAGTGCCGCGAGGCTTTCATGCTGAGCTATATTCATGGATTGAAAAACAAGGACATAGCCCAAGTGCAGGGAGTCTCGCAGCGCACGGTAGACGCGCAAATTTACAAGGCTTTGAAGTATTTGCGTGGGCGATTGAAAGTAATTTTGCCAAAAAAACACTAAATAATATTCTTATAAGTAGAATAGCAGTTTAAGGTGTTATAATTATATAGCACGGTAGGAGAGATTGTTGAGGGATAGTAACGACAAAGAAATACGTATGAAAGATATAGAACCAGATATATTGGGACGTTTCCTGAGCGGGGAGCAGACATCCGACGACTTGAAAGCGGTCAACGGATGGCTGAAGGCATCCAAGGAGAACCGAGAGGAGCTCTTTGGCATGGAGCGTTTGGGCGACGACATCATGGCAGACGACATGAGCGACGAGCGCATTGCCGATGCCGAGCGCAAGCTCTTTGCCTTGATTGGCGGTCAACAGCCGGCAAGGCACCGCCGCCGTTGGCTCAGGTATGCGGCATCGTTTGTGGGCATAATCATTATCTTCGCGGCAGGATGGGCAGGCGTGAGTGTATGGCAGCGACATGCTGAGGCTATGGAGATGCTCACGGCGCAGGCTCCCAAAACAAAAAATATCTGTGTAAGCCTGAGCGACGGCACGCGCGTATGGTTGCGCAAAGGCTCATCATTACGCTATCCCAGGAGATTTGAGGATAAGAAAAGACGCGAGGTGCAGCTTGATGGCGAAGGCTATTTCGAAGTCAGCCACGACAGCAGCCATCCTTTCATGGTCAATGGCGGCAAGCTTGACGTTACCGTTCTCGGCACCACGTTCAACATGCGCAGTGGCAAAGCGTCAAGTGATGCTGAGGTTAGTCTTGTAAAGGGTATAGTGCGCGCCACGGCAACGGGCGACGGAGGCAGCATAGTGCTGAAGCCAGGGCAGAAGGCAAGCATCGACCAAAAGACAGGTTTCCTGCAAGTGTCGGAGGTGGACGCATACGCCGACGGCTTGTGGCATGAGCATAAGACTCCGTTCCGCAATGCCAGCATCAACGCCATTGCCAAGCAGATAGAGGGCACGCTCGGCGTTAAAGTCATAGTTCATGGAGGCTTTGACATGACGCGCCGCTACAATGGAGTAATCGACGAGCGAGGCTCCGTAGACTCTGTGCTGATGCTCTTGCAAAATGCGTTGCCGATAAACTATAAGGTAAAAGGTGGAGTAGTGCACCTTTATCCGCACTATTAATTAGCAATAAATTTCTTTACAACACCCTTTCTGAGAATAGCGTATTTGCGACAAGAATACATGTAGGTAGCAAATACGAGATTCTCGGTTGTAGTTGCAACCGTTTGTTTATTAAAGGACTGCAATATTTGTACAAGATCATGATTTCCGGCTTCCTTCTTTATGGCGTAAAGAACAGTTATTGCCGGCGTAAATTTTAGTTACTTTAGTTTACACTTCTTGCAGCGAAAAACAAAAATGGGTACTACCTTTAGCTTGATATATTTCACTTTCTTTACTTGTTTAACGTTATTTAATATCAAAATAATTGCTTTGTAAATATTTTTATTGTAATTTTGAAGCATATTCATTAATATTTCAATAATTTATACTTAACAACTACATGCACAGACTTTTTCTGCTAAGTATGATTCTTGCGCTTGCAGCCACAGGTATTGTTGTGGCTCAAACCCCGTCTACGGCTGCTTCTAACAGGGCTCAGACGGTGGGCGATGCCATTGGCGGCATCGTGATTGATGAGGGTGGAGACCCTCTCATAGGCGCGCAAGTGAGAGTAAAAGGCATTGCCGCTGCCGCCGTTACCGATGTTGACGGAAAGTTCAAAATCCCAAGTACGAAGCCCGATGGCCAGATGGTTACCGTGTCTTACATAGGCATGGAGACGATAACCTTGAAGGCAGGCAGCAACATGCGCATTGTGATGCACGGCGACTCAAAGGAGATTAACGAGGTGGTGGTGAACGGTTTCTTCACCCGCAACCGCCAGACCTACACTGGTGCTGCACAGACCATCAGCGGCGACCAGCTACTGCAAGTTGCCCCGAACAACATCATGCAGAGCCTCGCCACGCTCGACCCGTCGCTCAACATCGGCGTGAACAACGCCGCCGGCTCCAACCCTAACGTGGTGCCAGACTTGGTGATACGTTCTACCACGTCGCTCAACACCGACGGCAACACAGCACTCAACCACCCGCTCATAGTGATTGACGGTGTGGAGCAGAGCAGCTTGCAGGCGCTCTACGACATCGACATCAACGATATTGAGCGCATTGACATTCTAAAAGATGCGTCGGCAACGGCTCTCTATGGTGAGAATGCCGCTAATGGCGTAATCGTGATCCAGCGCAAGCGCGTATCTCAGTCGCCCGTGCGCATTCGCTACACCATCACGCCGCAGGTGAGCTTTGCCGACCTCGGCAGCTACGACGTGATGAACGCGGCGCAGAAACTGGAGTTTGAGCGTCTTGCCGGCGTGTACGCCACCACCGACGGAAGCCTTGATCAGGAATATTACAACAAGCTCGCCCTCGTGTCTTCAGGCATTGACACCGACTGGAAGAAGAAGCCCGTGCGCAACAGCTTCTCTCAAGACCATTCGCTTTCCGTGTCAGGGCGCGGCTCAGGTCTCGACTATAACGTCACCGGAAACTTCTCTAATACACAAGGTGTCATGAAGGACGACGGCCGCCAGCGTTACGGCATGAACCTTTACATGAGCTATACCGCCGTGGATAATCTTATCCTGACCCTTCGTGCGTCTCACGAGCAGCTTAACGTGAAAAACTCCAAGTATGGCAGTTTCTCCGACTATTTGCTTTGCAATCCTTACGATTCTCCATACGACGACCACGGCAACCTGCGCAGCGAGCTGACCTACAACTCGTCGACAATGGCAAACCCGCTGTATGAGGCTTCGCTTTCAAGCTTCAACAAGTCGGACACACGCACACAGCAAATATCGCTTGACGTGCGCTATAACTTTAAGCCCAACTTCTACGTAACCGCCCAGGGCGCTTACAACACATCGTCGGGACGCACCGATGTCTTCACTTCGCCCGACTCTTATTCTTACCGCAACGTAACCAACCCTGAGCAAAAAGGCAGTTACACGCTCGGCAACTCAAAGAGCCATCAGTGGAGCGGAAAGCTCGTTGCCAACTACATACATTCTTTTGACAAGGAAGGCACCATGCTCACTGTCAACCTTGGCGGCGAACTGAAAAAGCAGAACTCCACGTCGAGCTCGCTCACTGCCACCGGTTTCCTCGATGACAACCAGAACGACATAGCATACGCTACGTCTTATCCTGCCAACGGCAAGCCATACGGCTCAGAGGACGTGGCTACAAGCGTTGGTATTTTCGCGGCAGGCAACTTCATGTGGAAGAACCGCTATGTCGTTGACGGCAGCTATCGCCGCTCAGGTTCGTCAAAGTTTGGTAGCAACAGCCGCTACGCGCCTTTCTGGTCGGTGGGCGTGGGTTATAACCTCCACAACGAAGACTTCGTAAAGAAGCTCGGCTGGGTGGATATGTTCCGCCTGCGTGCCAGCTACGGCTATACGGGTAGCGTAAAGTTCTCGTCAAACCAGGCAGTGACTACTTATCAGTACGACTCACAGTACGCAGCTTACACAGGTATCGGTGCTGTGCCAATACAGATGGCAAACACCGACCTGAAATGGCAGACAACTAAGAAGTTCAACGTAGGACTTACCTCAGCGTTCCTTAATAACCGCCTCAACGTAAACTTCGATTTCTATAACGAGAAGACCACCGACATGGTAATAAGCCAGTCGCTGCCTCCATCGGCAGGCTGGGCATCAGTGATGGCAAACCTCGGTTCGCAGACAAGCAACGGTATAGAGTTCTCAGTTTGGGGCAAAATCATCCAGACTAATGATTGGGAGTGGAGCGTGTCGGTGAACGGTCTCCACAGCAAGACCACCATCAACGACATATCCGATGCCATGCGCCGCTGGAACGACAGCCAGGCTACGCAGACATACAACAGCCGCACCATCAACGTAGGCCCGCGCACACAGTACCGTGAGGGTGAGTCGCCGTCGGCAATCTACGCCGTGCGTTCGGCAGGCATCGACCCTGCATCGGGAAAAGAGATATTCATAAAGAAGGACGGCAGCTACACCTATACTTACGATTCCGATGACATGGTGTCTTGTGGCGATACCAACCCAGAGTTGCAGGGCGCGTTCTCCACTACGCTGCGTTGGAAACAGTTCTCGCTCAATGCAAGCTTCTCCTACCGCTTCGGCGGCGACGCTTACAACAGCACGCTCGTGCAGAAGGTGGAGCGCATCAATCCGCAATACAATGCAGACGTGCGCGCCTTCGAGCAGAGATGGAAAAAGCCGGGCGACGTGGTGCCCTTTATGGACATATCAAGCCTGAGAAGCAACAGCTCTGTCTACAGCGACCGCTTCATACAGAGCGACAACGAGCTCCGCATGTCGTCGCTCTACCTGCAATACCAGTTCAAGCCGGAGTGGCTCAAGAGCCTGCACGTGCAGAAGCTCTATGTAGGCATAGGCACAGAGGACTTGTTCCGCATAACGTCGGCAAAGTATGAGCGCGGAACCAGCTACCCATACAGCCGCAGCATAAACATGTCGGCAAGTGTAACGTTCTAAATTAAAAAGCATGAAAACCCACATATATAATAAGGTGAAGACAAAGAAGGCAATGGCGGCAGCCGGGGCGTTTGCATTGTTGCCGTTTTACTTTTTTACCGTTTTGCTTTTCACAAGCTGCGATGACTTCCTCGACGTACGCCCCAAGTCGGAGAAAGTACAGGAGGATCTTTTCAAGAATGCAGACGGCTTCGAGTCGGCAGTCTACGGCGTTTATGGCTCAATGGCTGATGCCGGACTCTATGGCAGGTACATGACGTGGGGCCTTACCGACGTTATGGCACAGGACCTCAACTGCACGTCAACAACCATGACGGCTCTCGCAAAATATGAGTACGACAACACATACGTCGAGACACAGATTTCCAACGTATGGAGCAACATGTACCGCACAATAGGCTATGCCAACAATGTGCTGCAAAACCTCAAAGGCCACAGTCCCGAGGACTTGCCGCTTTACAACCTCTACCGTGGCGAGATGCTTGCCGTGAGGGCATTCCTTCATTTCGACCTGTTGCGCCTTTTCTGCTCAACCGACACCGCCAAGACCGGCATACCATACGTTACGACATACGGGCCGCAGGTGGCTAAGTTTCGCAGCGTAGGCGAGAACTATCGTCTCATCATCAATGACTTGCAAGAGGCGGCTGACTTATTGCAAGGCATGGACAGCGACATGAAGTATCCGCGCGACAACAGTGCCTACTACAAGTTCCAGAAATACCGCGAGACCCACTGCAACTACTACGCTGTGCTGGGCATTCTCGCCAAGGTTTATTGGCAGATGGGCGACAATGCCAACGCCGCCCGCTATGCCCGCATGGTGATTGACAGCGGCAAGTTCCCGTTGGCTCAGACATCCGAGATACGCGACCTGTTCGCCGCCAAGCTTTCCGACAAGGAAACGCTGTGGGGACTTTACTCGTCAACCTACAATGAGACGGCGCAGACATACCTTTACACCTATTCGCAGGACGTTTCGTATAATCCTTACTCCACCGCATCGGGCTCGTCGAAGATGCAGACCTACGACCAGATCTACGCCCTCAACGTGGCATCCACAGCGCAGGACTACCGCACACAGTGGTTCCGTACGGAAAACTCGTACACCTGTTGCCTGAAGCTTGTAGACTATCACAGTCTCGACCAGAACTCGGTGAAGCCGGACGGATGGGACAACCGCATATCGGGCATCAGCCTGCTGCACGTGTCAGAGCTTTATCTCATAGCCGCCGACGCGCTGCTTGACAGCAACCCCTCAGAGGCTAAGACGCTCTACAACGCTGAGACTTCGTCGCGTGGACTGCCCGCGCTGACGGCAGACCAGCAGCTTACACACGACATTATCTTCGACGAATATCATAAGGAGATGTACGGCGAAGGGCAGGTTTGGTACTTCATGAAAAAGCTCAAGAAAGACATACAGTCTAACGCTGAGATGCGTGTGATACCGGGAAGCGAGACCATTTACAACCTTCCGATACCGGAAGACGAGTACACCTACCGCAACTAACGCTTGCGGGAGGTTGTTGTCACACACTTACAAAACGATACGACTATGAATATAAAGACATTTCCAATACTTATATGTGCGGCACTCGCCTTCGCCTCTTGCGACGACGACCTGATGCTGTATGACACGACGCAGACCGACTCGGTGTTCTTCAATTATTACAACAATAACGAGGAAGCCGACTCGGCGGTCACTTACAACTTCGGCTATGAGATTACGCGCCAGCACGAGGTGGCAATTCCCGTCACGCTCATGGGCATGCCCAAGAACGAGGCAAGGACGATAAACCTGCAAGTAGTGGCTGACTCTACCACGATGAAAGAGGGCGTGAACTACACCATTGACAGGCACGAGCTTGCCGCCAACGCCGTACAAGACACCGTGCGCATTACCCTCTTGCGCGACGGCGACTCCGAAATACTGACAAAGGCAAAGCGCCTGCGCATACAGATTGTGGAGAGCCCCGACTTGAGGCCGACTGGACAGACCACCTTCGACATTACCTATTCAGACATCAGACCGTCGAGCAGACCGTCGTGGTGGAACGACGGAGCGGTGTCGTTGCCTGAGTATTCTTTCGAGAACGCGCAGCTTTTCTTCGAGTATTTCTACCGCTATGCGCCACAGGCAAACAAGGAGGTGTTCAACGAAATGATTGCCATCTACGGCGACTACTTCACCAAGGCTGTGCAGATGCAGGGGCCGTTCAGCATGTATGACGCTTTCCTCACGAGATACGTGCTCATTCCTATGTACAACGACACGAAGGGTACCGTGAATTGGCCAAAGGGAGAGCCGACTGTAAATCCTAACTAATTTATTAAGATACAGACATGAAAATCAAGATAAAGTATATTCCATTGCTATCATTGGCAGTGATGGCGGCTTTCACCTCCTGCATCTCCGATGACAGCTTAGAAGGCGGCAAGCCCCTGCCTACGCTCACCGTGCAGGGAAGCGACGCCGAGGCCATGCTCGTTTACAACTTCTACATGGGCGAGGACGCGGTGCTGAAGCCCGAAGTGACATACACAGGCAGCGACTCGCTCACTTACCACTGGCAGGTGGGCACCTACGCCAATGGCACCAAGGGCGAGCTGAAAGATGCCGGTTACGGGCCTGAGCTGCGCTACCATTTCTATGAGGGCGGCTCCCACTACGCCCACCTCACGGTGACCGACGGTAAGGTTGGCGTGGCGGCTGACTATCAGATAAACATGAACCGCACGTTTGAGGAGGGCTACCTCATTACGGCTACTGATGCCGACGGGGGCGGCAACCTCACCTTCGTGAAGGTGCTCACGCCGGAGGAGATAGCCGCAGGCACGGGCGACGTCATTGTGGAGCATGCCTTGGCGAGAATAAACGAGGGCGTCTCTGAGAAGACTCTCGTGGGCGTGCAGACTGGCAGCTATTGGAACAGAGACACTTACAAGGACATTCTGCGCCTCATAATCTCTACTCAAGACTCCTGCTACTTTGTCGAGCCAAACGAGCTTACAGTCATTTCGGCTTCGACATACAATGACATCAACCCCGGCTTCAAGGCATCGGGCTTCTACAAGGCAATGTCAGGCATGGCTCCTTACGTCTACGACAAAGCCATGAAGAAGTTTGAGCACATACAGGTGAAGAACCAATTTCCGTTCGACTATAACCTGTACGACAACTTCCAGCCCGAGGACATCATGCAGGGCAAGAGCAACTATTGGGGCAGCGATTATGTCACCGACTATTATCTCGACTATACCAACAGCCTCGTTTACATGTTCAACGCTTACTTCAGCTATGGCATGGGCGACGCATGGTTTGTCAATACCAAGGACTTGTTGAAAGGTCAGACGCTGCTCACGGCGTTCCCGGCATTTGAGCCGAACGCCAGCTACGCTATTCCGAGCTACATCATGTCCCGCACAAGCAGCACGGTGACGCTTTGGACTTGCAACGTTTCGGCTTACCAGATGACTGACGGCAGCTTCAAGCCGACCACCATTGATGCCACGAGCGACCTTGCTGTGCCGGCTCAGGCAACCCTCATGGTGCCTTCGCTCAAGTATCACCGCATGTTCTACCCCATAGGCAACCGTGTTTACGTGTTCCTTCCCGACAATGCCTTTGCATTGCCTAAGCTGAGCGAGTATGCCATAGCTTTCCCCGAAAACGAGGAAGTGACATACATGACTACCAACTCAAGCACTGAGGAACTTTACGTCGGAACCTACAACAGCAGCACGCGTCGTGGCAGCTTCTACATCTACAACTGTGCCGACGTGAGCACCGGCAACGCCTCGTCTGTTCAGCCAAAGAAGGCATACAAGAACTGCACGGGCCGCATAAACAACATAATGTACAAGCAGAGCATACAGTAAGTAAAAGCGACTAATATAGTCACAGACGTTAAAGGAGTTATAGGAGTCATATTCTCCATAGCTCCTTTAACTACTATATCCACCATAATTTCTATAACTACAAAACGCATATACAATTTATGAAAAACATAATAGCGAGCCTGATGTTACTGTTGCCTATTTCCGCTTTTGCGCAAAATGCGACATTCAGCGGAAAGGTGAAGGGCGAAGTGCCAAAGGGCATGAGGGTTTACATATTGCCTATGGGGTCGCGACAGTCAAGCCCTGACACCGTAGCCTTCAATGGCGGGAGGTATACAGCCACATGCAGGCAGTCGCCCTACGGCTTCTACAACATCGTAACCGTTTACAACCAGCGGCAGGGCGTGGTTCCCATAACGGCGGTAAACGGCAAGAAAGCCGATATAGTGGTTTCTCCTACGGGATGCAGCCTTGCCAAGCCAGGCAAGGACGATGCGGCACTTGCCGCCTTCAACGACAAATATGTGAGCCATCAGAAAGATTTTTGGATAAACGGCAAGCAGATGAGCAACGCCGAGTTGATGAGCAGCATAGGCTATTATGAGAAGCTTGCCGACAGCGTAATAACGGCACGCAAGCCCAGTCCTGTCACAGCAGAATATCTTAGGCTTTGGGGCGCGTTAGTATCGTTTGAGACTCTTGGCAACCTTAAGTTTGCCACGGGTCATGCGCCGTCGGAGCTCGGACTCGACATCCACGACAAGGCAGTCAGCCTGTTGAAAACCGTCGACACGCCCATGTCGTCACTTTTCGACAATGCGCCGGACATAGTTTTGAGCGCATGCCAGGGCAAGGGGCTTACCGAACGTTTCAACGAGATTGCCACGCTCGTAAACGACAAACAACTTCAGCAGACGGCACAAAGGAAGGTCTTGAACAGGTGGCTCAACAATTTCGACTACCAAAACCATTTCGACGACGGGCTGAAAGAGCTGCGTGAGCTTACCGCCAAGTACGGTCTCGACGGCAAATACGTTAGCGATTTCGAGGCAAAACGCTCCACGATAAAGGGCACGCCGTTCCCCGCAGCGGCAAAATTGGTTACCCCCGACGGCAAGGAGGCAAGCTTCGCTCAGTTCCGTGGCAAGGTGGTGTATGTGGACATGTGGGCTTCGTGGTGCGTGCCGTGCATAAGGGAAGTGCCACATCTGAAGCAACTTGAAAAAGACTTTGAGGGCAAGAACATTGCCTTTGTCTCCATCTCCATAGATGCCAACGAGCAGGCATGGAAGCAGAAAATGAAGCAACTCGACCTGCACGGAAACCAGTTTATCAACAGCGACAACAGCCTTGGTAAGGCTTTGAATGTGAACGCCATTCCCCGTTTCCTCATCTATGGCGCCGACGGCAACCTTATAGACAACAATGCGCCGCGCCCAAGCGACACGCGCATAAAGGCAATGCTTGAAAAGCTTTGTCAGTAAAAGGAGTCACGACATGCCTGTAATAGAAATCAACAGTCTTGACACAGAGGGCGTAGCGGTTTATCACCGCCTCACCGACCACCAGTTGCGCAACCGCCTGCATCCCGACGAGGGCGTGGTGATAGTGGAGAGCCCGAAAGTCATACGCACGGCTCTTGCCGCAGGGCTGGAGCCGTTGTCGCTGCTCTGCGAGCGGCGGCACATCAGCGGCGACGCTCAAGAGATAATAAGCTTGGCTGGCGACATACCTGTCTATACAGGCAGCCGCGAGCTTCTCGCAAGTCTCACCGGCTATACGCTGACGCGAGGGGTGCTTTGCGCCATGCGCCGCCCCGTACTGCCAAGCATTGAAGACATTTGCAAGCCGGCTAAGCGTATTGTCGTTATCGATGCCGTGTGCGACACTACAAACATTGGGGCAATCTTCCGCTCGGCGGCAGCCCTTGGCGTAGACGGCGCATTGCTCACTGCCGACAGTTGCGACCCGTTCAACCGCCGTGCCATACGCGTGTCGATGGGCACCGTGTTTCAGTTGCCTTGGACGTGGATTGACGAGCCGTTGGAGAGCCTCCATCGCTTTGGTTTCAAGACTCTTGCTATGGCTCTGCGGCACGACAGCATCAGTCTTGACGACCCGCGACTTCTGGCAGAGCCTCGCTTGGCGATAGTCATGGGGACCGAGGGCGACGGATTGCCAACCAAGACTATCGACTCAACCGACTATGTGGTGCGCATACCTATGGCACGTGGTGTGGATTCGCTCAACGTGGCTGCCGCATCGGCTGTAGCCTTTTGGCAGCTTTGCAGACAACCTGAACAATGACCGCACGCCGCCTATGGCTGCTACGCACGCCGTTTGTGAATGCTACGTACGCCGCACGTACTGGTTACATACGCCGTTTGTGAATGCTACGTACGCCGCACGTACTGGTTACATACGCCGTTTGTGATTGCTACGCACGCCGCACGAGATTAGTCAAGCTACTTCTTTATAATAACTTAAATAGTCTTCAAAAATACAAAAAGGTGTGCCGTTTTTCGACTCTAAAGCGTATATATTAAATATAAACAAGTTTAAATAAACACTTATCTCTTAATGAAAACCAAGCATTTAATCATTCCTTGCCTGTGCTTGCTTCTTGCAGGCAACGCAACGGCAAGCCCATTTATGCCGGTTGTGAAGCGTGACACTACCAAACACGTCACGGACACAATCAAGGCGAAGGCCGCGGCTGACACGACGAAAACAAAGCAGGCTCAGCAAAAGAAAGAGCCAGAGTCGGAATACCAGAAGCTGCTGAAAAACCAGAAAAGCCACAGGGAGGGACTTTTCACTTTGCGCAACCTTGACGGCAAGTGGTATTTTGAAATACCTGAAAAAAAGCTTGGTAAACTGCTTCTTGTGGTAACGCGCCTCACATCCGTACCTGCCAACTTCGCAAAGAACATTGGTGAGGAGATTGCCGAGAACGTGGTCTACTTTGAGAAGCGTGACGGCAAGACGTTGCTGTTGCGTGCCTACGCCAAGGCACAAAAGGCTGACAAATATGACGACATAGCCAGTGCGGTCAATAGAGCCACGGTAGACCCCATAATCACGAAATTCAACATTGTTCAGGACAAGGACAACGGTACCAAGCACGGTTATCTTGTCGATGTCTCGACGTTCCTTTTGAGGGACAACAGCATAACGGGTATGGATAATTCCAGCCGCAGCGCTCTGAAGATAGGCGCGCAGATGCCAGACCTGAGCTATGTGGACACGGTGAAGGCATATCCCATAAACATAGAAGTTTCCACCGTCCGCACGTACGGCATGACTCCTACGAGCGTGGTTCCGGCATCGGAGGCAGGAAGCACAGTGACCCTCAGCATGAACGCCAGCATAGTGGAATTGCCCGAAGACGTGATGCAGCCGCGCCTTGCCGACGAGCGTGTGGGCTACTTCACTACGGGCTACACACGGTTCCGCGACTACGGCAAGACGGAGCACAACCAGATAGCGTCGCGCTATAAGCTTGTGCCGAAGAACAAGCAGGCTTACCTCAACGGCAACCTCGTGGAGCCGGAGAAGCAGATAGTCTACTACATTGACCCTGCCACGCCAAAGAAGTGGGTGCCATACCTGAAGGCTGGCATCAACGACTGGAACAAGGCTTTTGAGGCTGCCGGCTTCAAGAACGCCATCGTGGCAAAGGAGTGGCCGAACGACTCTACCATGAGCGTTGACGACGCGCGATTCAGCGTTTTGCTCTATTTGCCGTCGCAGAAAGCCAATGCCTACGGCCCGCGTATTGTTGACCCACGCTCAGGACAGATAATAGAGAGCCACATCTGCTGGTATCACAACGTAACAGAAATCTTGAGGCAGTGGTACATGGTGCAGTGCGGCCCGCTTGACAAGCGTGCGCAGAAATACGATTTCGACGAAGAACTCATGGGCGAACTCATCCGCTTTGTGTCGTCGCATGAGGTGGGGCACACCCTCGGACTTCGCCACAACATGATAGCAAGCAACGCCACGCCGGTGGAGAAGTTGCGCGACAAGAAATGGGTTGAGGCTCACGGACACACGTCTTCAATCATGGACTACGCCCGTTTCAACTATGTGGCACAGCCGGAGGACGGTATTTCTACGAAGGGACTTTTCCCACGCGTCAACGACTATGACTGCTGGGCTATAAAGTGGGGCTACCAGTGGAGGCCGGAGTTCCGTGACGAGTACACCGAGAAGACAGCACTCCGCAAGGAGGTTACGCGTAAGCTCACTAACAATCCGCGCCTGCGCTATGTAGGCGATGAGGGTCGTGGACTTGACCCGCGCTCGCAGACAGAGGACTTGAGCGACAACGACATGCGTGCAAACGAGTATGGCTTGAAGAACTTGCAGCGTGTCATGGCAAACATAGAGAAGTGGACAGCTCAGCCCGACGGACAGTATTCTAACCTTCGCGACATCTATGGAGCAGTCACTTCGCAGTATCAACGCTACTATACACACGTGCAGCGATGGATTGGCGGCAGGTACACAAACAACTGGCCGGCAGAGAAACATTACGATTATGTATCGAAAGACTTGCAGAAAGAGGCACTGCAGTGGCTTGGGCGCAACGTGCTCACCGTACCGCAGTGGCTGTATCCGGAAAGCGTGATGCAGAAAACAGAGATTGAGCCGGAAGACAGAATACAAGCCACTACGTCTGCTGTAGTGAACTATCTCTTGTTGCCGAACTTGCTCAACAGCTTGCGTAAGGGTGGCAAATATCCTGTAAACGAATGGCTCGATGACGTGATGGCTGAGGTTTGGAAACCGTTGCAGGGCATGAGCGACTGGGACGCTACCCATTGCCGCCAGAACGAGCGTGCTTATATCAACAGCTTGAAAAACGCTCTGGCACCAGCCGATGACAAGCCGAATCCGCTGCAGGCTTCAACCAGGACATCAGACGTGTACATCTATCTGTTGCAAAACATGGGCAAAGTGGAGAAATTCATAAACGCTGAACTGGCAAAGACTGACGACGGCGACATTAACAACCTCCATTATCGTGACCTTTTGATACAGATAAAGAAAATTCGTAAAAAGTACGAGGAGGGATAAACATACAGTGTTTTAAGTGAAAAGCGCAGAGCTTCAGAGCGTATATTAACAGCTTCTCTGAGGTTCTGCGCTTTTTGCGTTTCTACATTAATACTTATACTTATCTGTGTGCCTTCGTCCGGCGTTTAGCGCATCGGCTTCTTGCCTACTCCGACAAGAATCTTGCAGAGGTTGCGTTGCAAGACATGAGCATCGAGCACCGACATCTCACTGTCAAGAAGCGCGAAACAAAGCTCATGTCCGTCGGCTCCACGACAATAGCCGGCAAGCGACGAGATGCCGTAGGGATGGGACAGCGTGCCTGTCTTGGCATGTATCTTGCCGCGCAGGCGTGAGTCATATATGAGTCGGCGAAGGGTTCCGTCAACGCCTGAGATGCTCAGGTTTTGCATGAGCTGGCGGTAAATGGGTTTATGATTGTAGGCGTAAATGAGTACTGCTCCAAGAGCTCGTGGTGACAAGTGGTTGTGAGTGCAGAGACCGCATCCGTCGTGCACCACGAGCGTGGTGTCCTTCATGCCCAAGTCGTTTCTGAGGAAGTTGCGCAGATAGCCTACTCCTGCCGATGCCATGTCCTCGTTGTGCGGCTCCACCGCATTGCCGAGGGTATAGAGCAGAGAAGTGGCTTGCGTGTTGGATGAGTTCTTCCACATGCGTTCTGTCACGCGGTCGATGGAGCGTATGAAGCGGAAACGGCAGCGTGAGCCGCTTGGGGTGGGGGCTAAGGCATACTGGCTGTCCACCGTGGCTATGCCGCTTGCGGCGAGTGACTGCTTCAATGCTCGTTTTATCTTATCGGCGCCTTTGAACAGTATGCCGTACTTGCTGAACGACAAGTCCCACGGATACCAATGTTCCTCTGCCTTGACGGGTTCTTTCAGCGTAAGGTCGAGAATGACTTTGCCCTTTACGTGGCGTATGCCCTGGCGGCGCAGCTCGCGCGTGAACATTCTCATGTCCTCAGCCTTCAGCTGCGGGTCAAGCCCTGCCTTGAGGCTAATGTCGCCACACAGCGTGTCTTTGTGCATTGTTCCGCTCGTGTATATAGATGTTACGTATTTGTATCTTGTGCCGAGGCGGTGGAGGGCGGCAACTCCGCTCAGAAGCTTCATGTTTGAAGCAATGGGCTGTGAGTGGTCGGCATCTATGGCGAACACGGGCTTGTCGGCAGTCAGGTCGTAGACGTAAAGACCGAACCTGCCGCTGGGGCGTGGGGCGTCGGCAAACTTCTTCAGGCGGCTCACCAATGCCGTGTCAGTCTTTATACCGTTGTCCTTGACTACAGTTTTGCTTTCTTGTTTCTTCTCTTTGCTTCCGCATGATGAAGCCATGCCGGCTGTCAACATGCCGAAAGCGGCAATTGCTATAATATGGTGTATTGTTTTCATTTCTTGTTTTTCCTATGCCTTTACAATGAGTTCCTGCATGGCAGGCACTTCTATTCGCCCGCGGCTGAGGCGGAGAAGGTTGCGCTGCTGGAGCTCGTTCAATGCGCGTGACACTTCAAGGCGGCTGTAGTTGAGCTCGCCGGCAAGTGTCCGCATTTTTATGTGGAACACCTTTTGCCCTGTAGGCGTGAGGCAACGGCGGCGCATGAATGCGATAATGCGCTTGGCTGGTTGCTGTGGCTCAGACCGCCACGTGTCGTTTTGCTTCCTCTGCAAGGCAGTGGACAGCATGTTGATGAGGTTGAGGCGGAAGACTATTGACGACGATATGAGTTTCAGCACTTCCTTCTTGTCAATGCTTATAAGGCTCGATGTGGTTTGTGCGGTGAAGGTGTGAGTGAATTGCTGGAAAAGTCCGAACATGCTGCCAAATTGCAATATTGTTGGTCCTGATAAGGTCTCTGATACTGCATAGCGACCATCGTCGGTACATGTGTAGCAGGCGATTTGCCCCTTTATGAGCATTAGCAGTTGGCCGCATTTCTCACCTTGCCGCGCTATCGTTTCCTTTGGGACAGCCTTAATGAAGTCTATCTTCGTCTTGCTTACGATGCGTTGCAGTTCGTCCAAACTCATGCCTGTGAACAGGGGCATGCGGATGAGACTGTCATATAATGCGGATGTTTCCACTGTTTTGCTTGTATTGCCGCGCTGTCAGTTTTCCAGAATCTTACCTTTCATTGACGGCGAGAACCACACCTTGTTGTGCCCTTTGGCATCTGCATATATGAGGTATGCCATCAGGTTGGGATGCTTTTCCAGTATTTTCTTTGCCCCGTCCAAGCCGAGCACCATGAATGATGTGGCATAAGCGTCGGCGGTGGCGCAGTCGTCGGCAAGCACAGTGGCTGAAAGAATATTGTGCTGTACGGGGTAGCCTGTCTTCGGGTCGATGGTGTGGGCGTATTTCCGCCCTCCTTTATAGTAGAAGTTGCGGTAGTTGCCGCTTGTAGCCATAGCCTTGTCGGTTACGTTTAGCACTGTTTGCAGCTCTTGGTTTTCCTGTGTAGGGTCATCTATAGGCTTTGTCACGCCAATGCGCCAAGGCACGCGCTTCTCGTTGATACCGCTTGTGACGACCTCGCCCCCAATCTCAACCATGAAATTGTCGATGCCTTTCTTGCGCAACAGGCGCGCCACGCAGTCGGAACCATAGCCTTTGGCTATGCCTGAGCAGTCGAGCATGATGCGTGGATCTTGTTTCATTATGCGCCCGTCTTTCAAGCTTACCTTCGTGTAACCTACGATGGAGCGAAGCGAGTCGATAACATGACGTGTGGGCTCAACTCCTTTTTTGAAGCCAAAGCCCCATTCGTTCACAAGCGGGGCAACCGTTATGTCGAAGGCTCCGTTGGTTTCCTTTGATATTTCCTCGGCAAGGCTGAACACCTCGGTGAACTTGTTGTTTAACTTGACCTTTCGGTTGTTGTTCACTTGCGTGATGATGCTTTGCTTGTTGAATGGCGATAGCGATGCGTCGACATCTTTCAACTCTGCCTCTATCTCCTTTTGCAGGTTGCGGCTGCTTTGGTACGTTATGTTGTAAACGGTGCCGAAGATGAAGCCTGTGTCGTGCTGATAGGGAGTGGAGCGCTGTTGGGCTATGATGGTCACCGTGCCGACAATGAGCACGGCGAGAAAGGCGAGCTTCAAGACTATGCGCGTGCGGCTGTCCTTTTGTCTTGGTGGTGTTGGCGTCATTTGGTATTGAGTTTATGGAATTTGGCGTTGGATGGAGGAGAGTGGTGCAAAGCTGTGTTGCGCCTTTATAGCTCGAACATTATTTCAAACGAGCCTCCTATGCGTGAGCCTCCCTGCTTGCCGTAACCGGGTACGTACCAGACGTTGCCAAGCTCGCCTTCGTCGTGGGAAAGCCTGCGGCGGTAGCGTATGGTCCAGCCGAGATGCACGGGGCCGAAGATTTTTGCGTCGATGCCTACCACGGCTTCTGCCCAGCTGTAGTTTGCCTTGACATCGTGGCCGGCAAACGGAGTCTCGCCACCCCATACGGGGTCAATGAGCGGCGAGTGGTCAACGTCATACTTGAAACTTGTGTAGGCATAGCGCAAGCCGGCATAGAGGCGGTAGATGTCGTGCTTGTTCTTCATGACGTTGAAGTCCAAGCCGATGCGGCCATACGGGGCGGATGTCTTGTAATGAATTTGCGTCACGTCATTGTTCTCGTCGGCAGAGCCATAGCCGAGCTCGATGACAGGGAAATACTTGTCCTTGAGGTTTATCCTCAATCCAGCCTCGTACTGCCCGTATGACGATACGCCGCGCTCAACGGCTCCGAGCAGGTCTGCCTTCACTTGGAAACCGCGCCACAAGGGAATGGAATCGTCTATTTCCTTTTGTCGCAGCCTCAGCTGTTCTTCTTTTGAAAGCCGTTGCTGTCCTTGACCTAACTTGCCTGTTTTGCCGGTTTGGGCAAAGGAAGATGGCGCAAGCGCGAGCATCAGGCAGAAAGCTATGGCGCGGGCAAGGCTACATGCGGTATTCCTTGAAATATATGTAGAAGTGTTTTGGCGAAGCATCATAGTTTACTGACTTATGGTTGATGACAACGGAGTCGATGGCATGGCGTGTGAAACGCACGCCGGTAAGGGTGTGGAAATAGTTAAGCCCACAGTCTACAGACTCGAAATGCGGCTCATTTGTTTTCGTCACCCACACCGTGTCCAGAAGGTGGTTTGTGCGAAAGAAAAGAACGTCTTCCTCCTTGCCATAGCTCACGGGCAAAGAGAAGCTGTCGGTGTTTACCTGCTGGTTTATGAGTACCGAATCGAGACCGTCTGTGCGCATGGTTGAGATGGTGAGAGTGTCAGGCAGCGTGGTCACCGGCCCGCGAAGCTGATAGTTGGTGTACACTACATTGTTCAGCGGACACTCTATGCTGGAGCATGACATTATAAAAAATATAAAGGTAAAAAGGCATAAGGGCAAGAACAAGAGCTTGCCTTTTGCCGCTTGATGCCTTTCTTCCGGCTTTTGCCTGTCAACATTATTCAGTTTCATGTAATGAACTTTTTGTTGTATTCCTTCTCTTTGTGTAAGGACGGATGGGCTTATATTTCCTTCTCTATCTGATAGTCGTTGCGTTGCGGATTCTGGCGGCTCACGAGGTCACCGAGGAAGCCGGCAAGGAAGAACTGGGAACCGATGATGAGTGCGGTCAGCGCAATGTAGAATGAGGCGTGCATGGATAGCAGGTCGCCGTAGATGCCGTGGCTCAGTGATATGGCTTTCTCTACAAGCAGCCAGCACAGGGCTATGAAGCCGACAAAGAACACGAGGCTGCCTATGAAGCCGAACACGTGCATGGGTTTCTTGCCGAAATTGGTGAGGAACCAAAGCGTGAGCAGGTCAAGGTAGCCGTTGAAGAAACGATTGATGCCGAACTTAGACTTGCCGTATTTGCGCGCCTGATGGTGAACAACCTTTTCGCCAATCTTGTCGAAGCCTGCGTTTTTGGCTAAGTAAGGTATATAGCGATGCATCTCGCCATACACCTCGATGTTCTTCACAACGTCCTTGCGGTAGGCTTTCAGACCACAGTTGAAGTCGTGCAGGTTGTGCACGCCGCTTATCCAGCGCGCCGTGGCGTTGAAAAGCTTTGTGGGGATGGTCTTTGTCAGAGGGTCATAGCGCTTCTTCTTATATCCCGACACAAGGTCGTAGTGTTCCTCTGTTATCATGCGGTACAGTCCGGGTATCTCATCGGGCGAGTCTTGCAGGTCGGCATCCATTGTTATTACCACGTCGCCCTCTGCCTTCTTGAAACCGCAGTACAGTGCAGGGCTCTTGCCATAGTTGCGGCGGAATTTTATGGCTTTAACGTTAGGGTCTTTTTTCGCCAATTCCTCTATGACTTCCCAACTGTTGTCGGTGGAGCCGTCGTTGACGAAAATTATCTCGTAAGTAAACTTGTTGGCCTGCATCACGCGCTGTATCCAGGCGTGGAGCTCAGGCAGTGATTCAGCCTCATTATAAAGAGGTACTACTACAGATATATCCATTTTTCGATTTATATTCTATTCAAAAAGTATTTGACTTTAACTTCTCCTTTGGCTTTTGGCGGTTGACTTTCAAATCTTTCCCGTCAGAGTCTGCGACACCTTTCGCGGGACCTCATGTGTCAGCATGGCACGTGTCTCGGCAGGGGCGAGGCTATAGAATGCATGGTAGCGCTTGACCTTTCGGCAGAAAGCCTTGACGTAGTAACGCCATCCGCTGCGCATCGGGCCGTCAATGCCGTATAGTCCGAAGTTGCCGCCCCAGAAGACGATGGAAAGTATTTCGCGGCTATACTTGCGGTCGCTGTTGTCAAGCGTGAACGGGAACTTTTCGGCTGGCAGCCCGAGGCTGTCTACCAGCACTGCCCCTACAGCGCGGAAGGCTCCCATGAAGCCAAGGCTGTTGAGGCTGTTGGCAAGCTTGTCCACATTGTCTTTCGTCTGTTCAAAATGACTTAGGAGCATGGCTACGTCACAAAACTGGCGCAGCCCACAGCCCAGCTCCACAAGGTGGTGGTACAGGTGGAGGAAAGTGTAAAGCAGGTTGTCGGCGGCACTGAGCACGGGCACATTTGCCTCTATGCCCGGCACATGGGCGTTGCCAGCATGTTTTATGTTATATGAAAGAAGGTTGTCAAAGAAGGCTTGGTTCCTCTTGTTGTAAAACTTGTACAGATTATAGTGCATCTCGAAAAGCACGCCGCCGCAATCGAAAGCCACGTGCTGTTCCCCGCCTTCGTCCTTGTGGAAGTTTGGTTTCCATTCTGTCTTTATCAGCTGCATGGCGTTGTCCCAATCATGTGGGGCAACGTAGAAGTCAATGTCTCCGGGCATTCGCAAATCAGGATGCGGATAGAGTGCGCCTACGGTCTGTCCTTTGACCACTATGAAGGGAATGGCGGCAGATGACAGCAAGATGCATAGCTTTTGCAACGATGTCGCCACCTTTGCGTTTGACAGCTTGACAGCGCGCACAAGCATTATCATGCGCATGACATGGTCGCCCGGCAACACTATGCCGCTGTCCTGCTCCATGAGTGCTGCTGCCACAATGCCGCTAACCGCCTGTTTGTCGGCTGCCTTGATAAGCTGCCTAAAACGACTTGCCGACAGATTGCCGGTTGGCAACGGTTCTTGCCATAGCGCGTGTCTTACAACGCCAAGCAGCACTTCTTCTATATTTCCATCATCCCACGTCAAAGCCTGTGTGTCTTATTGATGGTTTTTAAAAGAAGCAGGGGGCGTGGTCTTCCGCTTCTGCGTGAACATGGCTATAGGAATGCTTAGGATGATCCCTATCAGGAAGTTATGCATCATAAAGGTAAACGCAACCTGAATGGGCGACAGCTGGCCTATCATCGTAAGCGACTGGCGAAAGTCGCCAAGTGATATGCCCTGTGCCTCGTAGGCTTTTATGCTTGAAAGAAGCATGGTCAGAAACGATCCGTGGTCGAAGAAGCGGAAATAAACATACTGCCCCACGGCGAAAAGCAGCGAGGCATAGAAAAAAGTGTAAAGCGAGAATGCCAAGGCACGCCGGAAGGATATGACCCCGTCGAGGGCATAATTGCGGAAGCGTACCAACAGCCATCCCACGAAGAAAGGCGTGGCAAAGGCAAGCAAGACGCCCCACGATGATGTCGGGTTAGATACCATTGCCGCGAAACTGGCTGCCCACAGCAGGAACAGGAAGAAACCGTCTTGGCGGGCAAACGCCTTTAACTGAACGAGTGCTACTACATTAATCATAATATTGATTGCAAAGGTACGCATTTTAAGATGTATAGCGACAGGGGCTTTTCGAAAATTATGTTAAAGAAAGAGTCTTTTTTCATTTAGGGCTTGCCGTTTATCGATAATATGTATTACCTTTGCACCCGCATTTGGGGCAAGCCCCTCAGATGAACACGGGCAAGTCTCTTACGGCCAGCTCCCTCGGAATCCCCCAGGACGGGAACGTAGCA
>CAZZNO010000034.1:6115-23614 GCA_964655685.1 uncultured Prevotella sp. | reverse complement strand
CAAGCTACATACGCCGTACGAGTAAGCTACATTCGCCGTACGAACGAACTTAATACGCCGTACGAACAAGATTCATACGGCGTGCATACTTTCCTACCCTACCCCATTAAACTCTTTCCTGAACAAAATAACGAGGACGGCGCTTTACCTCTATAAATATCTTGCCTACATAAATGCCTGCAACACCAAGGGCTGTGGTTATTATTCCGCCTATGAACCACAAAGATACGAGAATAGAAGTCCACCCTTGCGTTGTCTCCCCTTTGGCATGACGTACGACGGCTATGACTATGATGACAAATGAAACAAGCGTCATCAAAAGCCCTATAATGGCTATGAATTTAAGCGGAGCTATAGAGAAGGACGTTATGCCGTCAAGGCTGAACGCAAGCATTTTCTTGAACGGATATTTTGACTCTCCTGCGGTACGCGGACGACGGTCATAATATACAAAGCCTTCCTTGAAGCCAAGCTGCCTTACTATGGCACGAAGGAAAAGATTGCGCTCAGGATATTGCATCAATGCCTCTACGGCACGGCGCGTCATCATACGGAAATCGGCATGATTATATATAATCTCTTTATCTACGCTTTTCATCAAACGATAGAAAGCTTGCGCCGAAAAACGCTTGAACCACGTGTCCGACTCACGGCTTTTGCGCACACCATATACTATGTCACAACCGCTATTGACTTGTTTTGCCATGTCAATAATGGTATTTTCATCGTCTTGAAGGTCGGCGTCGATGGAAACAACGGCATCACTCACAGCCACACTCTCCTGCAATCCTGCCCACAATGCGTTTTGATGCCCTTCGTTGTGAGACAGCTTTAAACCGTGAACATACGTCCGCTCCTTTGCCGCATTAGAGATTATCTCCCACGTGCTATCCTTGCTACCGTCATCTACAAGTAAAAGATGTGCATCTGTATCAGCATCTTTTTTCAGCTTCTCCACAAGCACTGCCATCTTTTCAAGTGTCCACGGCAACACTTCTTCTTCGTTATAACAGGGAATTACGATTGCAAGGTTCATAAAGCTAATTAATTAATAAACAGAATGCCCAACGCCCCGGTTGTGGTAGCTCGATAAAGCGTCATGCCTTTTCCGTTGTTATTTGTACAATTGCCACCGGTGTTCATATTATATTGCCGCTTGCAATTGCTGCACACAGCCATTCCTGCCGATGTCATTGACAACGGATAATTGCGTTTTGGAATAGCCGTATAGTCGAAGCAATTTGGGCATTGCGCATCATAAGCATAAAAAGCATAACCGCCCATATCACCTGTAGAAAGGTTGCCATAGCCTACTATCAGCCCATTGTTCATACCTATGCGGCCTGCGTTTCCACGCTCTGTGTCCTTTGCATCGAAACGGCTTTTCGTCTCCTGGGATTGGTTACTGCTGAAAACGTATGAGCGACTTGCCGCGTCATAGCTTATCTTGCAGAAGATGCCAGGCGACAAAGCATTCATGGCAGAAGCAAGTGTTGCGTCCTGATGCGTTGAATTGTCAACGTAGAGATTGCAATGGAAGTTACTGTAGGTGTAGTCGTCACTGCCACAGGCTGAAGCCAGTACTGCCGCCAAAAACAGGCATAGCAGTACGTGACACTTATGGGCTGAAGTCTTTATTTTCATGCTAACAACCGTTTCTCTGCGTCTTTCACTTTATCAAAGCTAAAACCTTTCAGCGTGTCATTCATCAACGCCTGTATTTTATCATTGCAAAGGTTGCCAATAGAGCCTTCATGAGTGTGGTGGATATTCTTATTTGCCACAAACTCTCCTGCTTCTATCTCCAGCCCCACTTTCTTGTAAGCGTCGCGGAAAGGCATTCCGGCAGCGGCAAGCTTATTTACTTCCTCAACCGAGAACATAGGATCATACATAGGATTATCAAGGATATGCTCGTTTACCTCCATCTTATTTATGATGTACGCAGCCATACGCAAGCAGTCGTTAAGCTCGTCAAAAGCAGGCAGGAAAACCTCTTTTATTATTTGCAAGTCACGGAAATAACCTACCGGCAAATTATTCATAATCATCATAATCTGCTGCGGAAGGCTCTGTATCTTGTTGCTCTTGGCGCGTATAAGCTCGAACACATCGGGGTTTTTCTTGTGCGGCATAATGCTTGAACCAGTAGTGCATTCCTTCGGCAACTTGACGAAATTGAAGTTCTGACAATTGAACAAGCAGGCGTCAAACGCCATCTTAGCCAATGTTCCAGCCACTGTTGCCATTGCAAATGCTACATTGCGCTCCATCTTGCCACGCCCCATCTGCGCATAAACTACGTTGTAGTCCATTGAGTCAAAGCCAAGGAGGTCTGTCGTCATTTGCCTGTTGAGCGGGAAACTGCTGCCATAGCCGGCTGCCGAACCAAGCGGATTGCGGTTTGTCATACGCCATGCAGCCTGCAAATAAAGCATGTCATCGGCAAGGCTTTCAGCATAAGCACCAAACCATAAACCAAAGCTTGAAGGCATGGCTATCTGCAAGTGTGTGTAGCCCGGCATAAGTACGTCCTTGTATTGGTTGCTCTTAGCAATAAGCTCGTCGAAAAGAATCTTCACGTTGTCAACCACTTCCATAAGCTCATGGCGTGTGAAAAGCTTCAGGTCTACAAGCACCTGGTCATTACGCGAACGTCCTGAATGTATCTTCTTGCCTATGTCGCCAAGCTCGCGCGTAAGCATCAGCTCTACTTGTGAATGTACGTCTTCAACATCATCCTCAATCACGAACTTTCCCTCCTCGCAAGTCTTATATATTTTCTTCAACGCTGCGAGTAGCTTCGTAAGCTCGTCCTTAGTCAGCAATCCAATGCTCTCAAGCATTGTTATGTGAGCCATTGAGCCAAGAACGTCATACTTGGCGAGATAAAGATCCAGCTCACGGTCACGCCCCACGGTAAAGCGATCAATATCTTTGTTTACCTCAAAGTTTTTTTCCCAAAGTTTATTTGCCATTTTCAGCCTCCAAAAGACTCTTTGATTAATAGTTTATCATCTGCAGGGCATCAGCAATTTTCTCTATGCCCTCTTGCAGCGGTTTCTTCACCATCGTTGCCATAAAAGGATTTATGTCTGCTTTTATGGTAAGTTTCATCTTGCTTGTGTTTTCATCCACCGGCAGCACCTGAACCCAGAAATTGAATGGCATAGGACTCTCCGATGTCTCAAATTTTATCATCTTAGGCTCCTCACGGTCAACAATGTTGAGCTTTACTGCTCCAAGCTGCGTCTTTATCGAGATGCTGTCGTGGTCAAATTCCAAGTTCTCAACCTTATCCTGCGGTATGCGGTCCTTCACACGTTCCACATTCCCCAGGTCGCTCAGCATGTTGTAAACAGCTTGCTGTGGAGCGTTTATCTTTCGTATTGTACTTTCTATATTCATTAAACAGTCTCCCAAGCTCTACATTATTGCTTCCATCCGGCAGGGTTTTTCCTCCAGTCCTTTAGCACCTCTATATCTTCCTTAGACACATATCCCGTCTCAGCGGCAATCTCTATGGTGTGCTCATAGTCGCCAAGAGTAACGAGCTTTACGCCTGCTTCCTTAAATGCTTCTTCAGCCACGGGGAAACCGTAAGTATAGCTTGCCACCATGCCAACTACTTCAAGCCCTGCCTGACGCAATGCCTCAACGGCTTTAAGCGACGACGAACCTGTGCTGATAAGGTCTTCTATCACTACAACCTTGGAACCTTCAGGCAAACGGCCCTCTATTTGGTTCTTTGTGCCGTGGTCTTTTGGTTTGGGCCTGACGTATGCATAAGGCAACCCCAACAGGTCAGCCACAGCCATACCCATTGCTATTGCACCTGTCGCAACGCCTGCCACAGCCGTAGCTTCCGGGAAATTGGCAAGCACAGCATGTGCAAGCTCAGTCTTGACAAAAGCCCTGACCTCAGGATAGCCAAGCACGAGGCGGTTGTCTGTATATATAGGTGAATGCCAACCCGAAGCCCATGTAAAAGGCTCGTTTGGCTGTAGCTTAATGGCCTTTATGCCGAGCAGTTTCTCAGCAAAGGCATGTTTCAAGTTGTCCATAAGTATAAATCAATGAGTTGTTCGATGCAAAGATAATGCAAAAGAGCGACATTGCAAAAGAAAAGCCAAGCAATTTTGCCTAACCTCACCTACTGTTTGTATATCCTAAAGCCGCCACGCTTATCTTTACATCACTGACACATTCAAGCTGTTTTGCAACTGCGCATACTGTAGCTCCTGTAGTCACTATATCGTCTACAATCAGAATATGCTTGCCTTTCAACTTTTTGTCATTTATAAGTTTAAATGCGTTTTCCACATTCTCACTACGCTCCACCTTGTTCTTCTTGGTCTGGCTTCCGTTAAAAGCCACTCTTATAACGGCATCCTTAATCATCGGCAAGCGTGAAACACTGCATAATCCTTCTGCTATCATTTCGCTTTGATTATATCCACGCTCCCTTCGACGCTTTTTCGCCAACGGCACAGGTAATATATAATCAATGTCATCAAAAAATCCTGATGCTTTCAGCATCTTGCCCATCATTAAACCCATATCTATACCTAAATCGGATTTATGGAAATATTTAAGCTGATATATCGGACGGGCTGAAAGAGATCTTGGTATATAATAAATAGGGGCGAAAGCCTTTTCAAAATGTTTTATCCTGCCCCAAAACAACTTTGCCAATTCGTTTTCATAGGTATTGTCAATAAAATCTGTCCACGGCAAATGGCGAACACATGAAGCACACAGCATTTCCTCATTTACAGCCAACCTTTTCTCGCACACACAACATGTACGCGGAGCCACAAGGTCAAGCAAACGATGGACTATGCTCACATACATTTCTTTATCTCATCGATGCTGAAACCCCTTCCCAATGCAAATTTCATGAGCTTCATACTGCGCTCATAGTCTGTTTCAGCTTTTATAGTTGGCAACTTAGCCTTAAGCAAAGGCCTTAGTATTTCAAGATACCTTTCCTCTGGTATATCATCGAGTATTGGAGCAGAAATACTTTCAGAAATATGTTTCATCCATAAAGCCTGCTCTATTTTGCGCCTGCCCCAACGGTTATAGGTTATTTTGTCGTCAACGAAAGCCCTGCAATAACGTGTTTCGTCAATATATTGATGTTCTTCAAGATAATCAATTATCTTTTTTCTTGCAGCGTCATCAAGTCCCCATCGCTTCATCTTATCGTTTATGTCGCCCTTGCAATATTCTGCTTTTGCGCACAATGCCGCAAGACGGCTCAAAGCCTTCTCCTCTGTTATAGATTTATTTAACGCCATATTTACTTTAAGAATATATTCTTTTAAATATCAAAATTAAAGATGGCAGAACCAATAGATACTGTTGCCATCATAAAAATCCTTTTTAAGGAGCTTTGCATCTTTAGGCAGAGCAGGTGCCTTAACGCCATTGCCAACAGTAAACGAAGCTACTTCTATGCGTATTTCGTCCCACAGACCACGGCTAATGAAACCGTTAAGGACATTGGCTCCGCCTTCAACAATAAGACTCTGCTTTTGTTCTTCATACAAGTGAGCTAACACTGCATCTATGCTGTCACACCATGTAAAACCATCAGGAATGCTATCAGCATGATGTGAAAGCACTATGCGCTCTGGATTTTTTCCCGACCATTCGCGGACATCAAGCCGTGGATGGTCGGCTTTCATTGTGCCACTGCCTACTAATATAGCCTCGTTTTCGACACGCAGCTTGTGGACGAGCATTTGAGTGAAAGGCGTAGAAATCAAGAGTCTTTCTACATTTTCCTTGGAATGGACTTGTGATAAGCTCATATATCCGTCCAGTGTCTGTGCCCACTTCAACGTGATGTATGGACGACGCTTTTCATTGAAAGTCATAAACCGTCGGTTCATAGTCCTACACTCGTTTTCAAGCACGCCTACTGTTACCTCAATACCTGCCTGCCTCATACGCTTTATGCCACGTCCTTGCACCTTAGCAAAAGGATCAATACAACCGCATACGCACCGCTTAACTCCCTTGCTTATTATGAGGTCACAACATGGTGGAGTATGTCCCCAATGGCTGCATGGCTCTAAAGACACATAGATGGTAGAGTGGGGCAGAAGCGGCTCGTTTTTATTACTTACCGATGCAAAAGCGTTTACCTCAGCATGTGGTCCCCCTACGGGCGACGTGAAGCCTTCACCTATTATACGTCCATCATCGCTTACTATCACAGCTCCAACCATAGGATTAGGGCGTGTAGTGAGTAATCCGCAAGAAGCAAGTTGCAAGCAACGCCTCATATTTTTCTCATCAATGTCTTTCTGAGTCATAAACAGTGTTTTCTCTTATTACTTTGCAAATATAGCAACTATTTTTTGTTTGAATGATTTTTAATTGCTATTTTTGCAATAAATGGCAATGAATAATAATTTTTCCTTCCATACACTTTGGCAAAAGCTGCTTCCTTTGTATGAAGCACACGAGGCTCAAGCCATCATACGTATGGTGCTCGATTATAGATTTGGATTTTCGCTTACTGACATAGCCTGTGGAAAAGTAGAAAAACTGACAGAAGTACAACAGAAAGAGCTACTATCAGACTTGCGACGTCTGAAGGATGGAGAACCTGTACAGTATATACTGGGCAATGCATGGTTTTGCGACCGTCTTTTCCATGTAGAACCAGGTGTATTGATACCGCGTCCTGAAACAGAACAACTGTGCAGGATTATAATTAAAGATTATATAAACAATAATCCATCACATTCCTCCATTCCAAATTTAAAAAACATATTAGACATCGGCACAGGAAGCGGTTGCATAGCCATTACACTTGCACTTGAAATACCAAATACTAAAGTCAATGCCATAGACATTTCCTCAAAGGCATTGTGCATAGCCAAGGCAAACGCCGATAGACTTGGCGCAAACGTTAATTTCCATATTGGCAATGCCCTTTCTTTGTTACCTCCATCAGAAGAAAATAAGAATAGAGAATGCACAAGTGAGGGTGGGGGAGAGACTGTAATAGTCTCAAATCCACCTTACATAACTGAAAGTGAAAGGCAAGAAATGTCGAAAAATGTTCTTGAACACGAGCCTAAACTTGCCCTTTTTGTGCCAGACGACGATCCATTGCTTTTCTACCGTTCTATTGGCAGTTATGCTGCAAAGAGCCTTGCAAATAATGGCAGTCTTTATTTTGAGATAAATCCAAAGTTTGCAAATGAATTAAAGACTATGCTTTTTGACCAGGGTTTTTCAAACGTTGAAATAATCAATGATGACTTTGGCAAACAAAGATTTGTAAAGGCAAGTCTATAAAATAAAGTCATCAAAGAAATAAGCATTATAAAAGGGAAAAAGGCGTATATAATTCATTTTATATACACCTTCGAATAGAATATGATACTTAATCATTTGAGATAAAGAAGAAACAGCAGAAAAATATCTTTATTATTTTTCTGCTTCAAAAGCTGCTTTCTCTGCCGCAGCTATTATATCTTCTCTGTCTCTTGCTTTTGCCGATATGTCACTCAGGTCAAACTCGTCAGCATCGTTTGCTTTGCCATTAGTCTCAGTCTGCTCCATTACCATTTCCTGACCTTCGTCTGCTGCGCTCTCATGCTCACTGTAAACACGTTCACGAAAAGTTGTGGCATGCTTAGTCTTTCCTGCCTGATTATTTCCAGTTGCCATAAAAGCCGATGTAGCATCAGTGGTAGGAATTGTGCCTATGGGTTCTTCCTCCATCTTTGTGCGCTCACCCTTAGCAGCAAACACCTTGTCAATAAACTGTGGCTCACGTCTAAGCTTAGTAAGCGTATCTTTTGATGCTTTCTGCTGACTCTCTTTCTTTGAAAATCCTTCACCGCTACATCCTTCTACACCTTCAAGCAAAACCTGATAACCAAAAATAGGGCTGCCACCAGCATCCTTGACATCCTTTATGAGCTTAAATTCAAGCTGAACTTTATTCTTTTGAGTCCATTCTATGAGTTTAGACTTGAAATTAACTTCTTTATAAGCTACCTTATCAAGGTTTATCATCTGCTTGAGAATGCGTTTTTCAAGAAAACGCATGCATGCATTGTAACCATGATCAAGGTATAATGCACCAACAAGAGCCTCGAATGCATTTCCGCCAAGATAGCTGTTATGCGTCTGTGTGCGTCCACTCGAAAGTATCAAGCTGTTTATACCCATCTCCTGAGCCAGCCTGTTAAGCGTGTCACGCTGCACGAGCTTAGAACGGGTATTTGTAAGGAAGCCTTCGCGTTTGCCTGGGAAGTGACGATATACTATATCTCCTACAGCACAGTCAAGCACAGCATCACCAAGAAATTCAAGCCGTTCATTATTGACAGGTTTGCCTTTTTTGTTGCGGTGCATGACGCTCTTGTGCATAAGAGCCGTCTTATAATAGCTTATATTATGTGGGCAAATGCCCATTATATGGTATAATGAATAATAAAGCTCCTTCTCCTTGCGGAAAGGGAGCCTTATACGGTCAATTATGTTTTTAAGCATAATAGTTTATTATCCAGCGTATTTCTTGAAAATGACACATGCGTTGTGACCACCGAAACCGAATGTGTTGCTCAATGCAGCACGCACCTCACGCTTCTGTGGCTTGTTGAACGTAAAGTTCATCTTATAATCAAGCTCTGGGTCATCATCACCTTCTTCGTGGTTGATTGTAGGCGGAACAATATCGTTTTCAACACTCAGCACGCATACCATGCCTTCAACGGCTCCAGCCGCTCCAAGCATGTGGCCAGTCATACTCTTTGTTGATGAAATGTTCAAGCGATATGCATCGTCTCCAAACAAATCCTTTATAGCCTTAGCCTCGCTTATGTCACCAACATGAGTACTGGTGCCATGTACGTTTATATAGTCTATATCAGCCGGCGTCATATTAGCATCATCAAGGGCAGCTTGCATCACAAGCCTTGCTCCGAGACCTTCTGGGTGCGACTTTGTTATGTGATAAGCATCAGCACTCATGCCTTCGCCAGCAAGCTCTGCATAGATATGTGCTCCACGCTTCTGTGCGTGCTCCAATGTTTCAAGAATGAGGCAACCTGAACCTTCAGCCATCACAAATCCATCGCGACTGGCACTGAACGGACGGCTGGCATGCTCTGGATCGTCATTGCGTGTCGAAAGAGCATGCATAGACGTGAATCCTCCAAGCCCGCACTCGGTGATTGCAGCCTCGGCTCCTCCTGCCAAAATAACATCTGCTTTACCAAGACGTAACAGGTTGTATGCATCGGCCAGTGCATGGCATGAAGAAGCGCAAGCACTCGTCGTCACATAGTTAGGACCATGAAATCCAAAATGGATGCTGATCTGTCCTGCCGTGATATCAGATATCATTTTAGGAATAAAGAAGGGGCTGAACTTAGGATCTTCATCGTAGTGCTGGCCATAGAACATCACTTCGTCTTGGAATGTCTGTATGCCACCGATGCCAATGCCGTAAATTACGCCTATACGGTTCTTGTCTTCCTCGTCAAGGTTCATTTTGCTGTCTGCGACAGCCTGTATGGCAGCTGCCATGCCGAGCTGAGTGCAACGATCCATCTTGCGTGCGTCCTTCTTGTCTATGTAATCAAGAGGATTAAAATTCTTTACCTCACACGCAAACTGAGCCTTGAACCTGGAAGCATCGAACAATGTAATTGGAGCAGCACCACTCTTGCCTGACAGCATATTCTGCCATGTCTCCTCGACATTATTGCCAAGCGGTGTTATGGCACCAAGCCCCGTTACTACTACTCTGTTCAATTCCATTTATGTAACTTTCCTTTGAAAGTTGAACTTTGAACTTTGAACTTTATGATTACTATAATGCTAAATAATCCTAAAACATATTTTATAATGCCCAATGTTCAAAGTTCAAAGCTCAAAGATTACTTCGAGTTCTCTTGGATGTAGTTGATGGCATCCTGAACAGTCTGAATGGTCTCTGCCTTGTCATCAGGAATAGAAATGCCGAACTCTTTTTCGAACTCCATAATGAGCTCCACTGTATCAAGTGAGTCTGCACCAAGGTCGTTTGTAAAACTTGCCTCGGGCTTTACATCTGCTTCATCCACACCGAGTTTATCTACGATAATAGCCTTTACTTTTGATTCAATCTCTGACATAATGTAGTTATTATTAATTGTTATAAATGTTATCTTTGTACAAAAGCGACTGCAAAGTAACTAACTTTTTGGCAATTACACAAATAATTCGTAAAAAAAATGACTATATGATGCACAAACTATATGTCTTTGTGCATATTTTTTATTCAAAATTTGAGTAGAATCAATTGCATAGTTCAAAATAAGTTGCTAACTTTGCAGAAATCTAAAAACATATAAAGTATGTCATTTACCGATCAATGCAATGAAATCTTCAACAAGGCTATTGAGGATTATCATGTAAAGAACAACGTAGACACCCCGATAAACAATCCTTACGATAAGGATTCTATAGAGAACCGTCTATATCTGAAATGCTGGATTGACACCGTGCAATGGCATCTCGAGGACATTATTCGTGATCCTCACATTGATCCATTGGAGGCTTTGCAGCTGAAACGGCGCATCGACCGTTCCAACCAGGACCGCACAGATCTTGTGGAGCAGATAGACTCTTGGTTCCGCCAGTATTTTTCAGACGTTACACCATTGCCGGATGCACGGCTTAATACCGAAAGCCCGGCTTGGGCTGTCGACAGGCTTTCTATACTCGCATTGAAAATATACCACATGCGTGAACAAGCAGAAAGGCAAGAAGCTACGCCTGAACACCGACAGCGTTGCCACGACAAGCTTCAAGTGCTGCTTGAGCAACAAAAGGATCTTAGCCTTGCCATAGACCAACTCTTGGAAGACATAAAGGCAGGGCGCAAGTATATGAAAGTATACAGGCAGATGAAGATGTACAACGACCCAAGCACCAATCCTGTGCTATATGCGTCGCAAAAGAACAAATAAAAAAAGGTTTTTCTAAATTATCTTCATAAAGCTTATATTCATATAATAAATAACAATTCACAATTCTCTACACTTAACTCAATGAAGACAGAGCATATACTTATAATACGCTTCTCGGCGATGGGTGACGTGGCAATGACCGTACCCGTGGTATATGCTCTTGCCACACAGTACCCGCAAGTGAGGGTTACTATGCTCTCGCAACCTTTCGCACGTCCTCTTTTCGAGAACCTCGCACCTAACGTGGGATTCATGGAGGCTGAGATAAAGCATGAATATAAAGGAATCAAAGGACTAAACGCCCTTTACCGCCGACTTGTAGCAAAGAATTTCACAGCTGTCGCCGACCTTCACAACGTGCTACGTTCTAATTACTTGCGAATGCGTTTTAACCTTGACAAGAACCATGTGGCTCACATTGACAAGCATCGTGATGAGAGACGAATGCTTACGGCAAAGCATAACAAGGTTATGAAGCCCATACCGACAGCATTCGAAAACTATGCCGAGGTGTTTGCAAAGCTTGGCTATCCAGTCAAGCCTTGCTTCAAGTCTATACTTACACCCACACAAGCAAGCCTGCGCCTCCTGCCTGAAACTATAGGAGAAAAGAAAAGCTTCAGCCAGTGGATAGGCATCGCGCCATTCGCGGCTCATGAAGGGAAAGCATATCCATTGCCCTTAATGGAAAAAGTAATTAATGGACTTGCCACACGCCACCCGTCTGCAAGGTTCTTTCTTTTTGGAGGAGGAGAAAAGGAGCGAGAGACACTTTCGGACATGGCAACACGTTTGCCGAGATGCACCGTTGTGCCTGGACTACTTACCAACCTGCGCGAGGAACTCATGCTTATGGCTCATATAGATGTAATGATAAGCATGGACTCGGCTAACATGCATCTTGCATCGCTCGTCGGGACAACCGTAGTAAGCATCTGGGGGGCCACACATCCCTATGCCGGTTTCATGGGTTACAATCAAAAAGCTACTAATGCCGTACAGGCAGACATCGACTGTCGTCCATGCTCTATCTTTGGCAACAAGCCTTGCTTCCGTGGCGACTATGCCTGCCTTTACGCCATAAAGCCGGAAAGCATTATAAACAAGGTGGAAGAAAATCTTTAATAACTTTGTGGATAAACTCTGTATAACGCTGTTGATAACTTTTGGTTTATCAACAGCCATTTGCTGTTACTTCCTTTTCTGTGGATATCAACAACACTGTGAAATAAATAAAATGCACTTATCAACAGTTTTAAACTAACAAAAGTTATTAGTTTTATGCTTTTCCACAATTTCATAACTTTGTTGATAACTCTATAAAAGCCTTTTACGCAAACATTAGATATGAATATTGAGTGTAGAAAAACAAAGCTGATTTGTTGATAACGAAAACGCCAAAAGAAAACTAATTTATTTATGAACTTATCAACAGGCTATCATCTTACTCTTATTTTTTTCTTTTAAAAAATAAATAAAAGAGAATAATAAAAAGGCAAGTGGAAAAGTTATTATCTTGTATTATTTAGTTTTCAGCTATATAGAATAATTTATAAAAAACAGTTATTATGTCAGGGCTGTCGATATTGATACCGGTTTACAAAGACGATGTGAGAAGGCAAGTAGCCTCGTTGCAAAGTCAGTGCAAGGCTCTGACGGAAGCCGGACTGGAGTGGGAGATAGTAGTAGTCGACGATGGCAGCCCAAAGGCTTTTCTTGAAGTGAATGAAGCAGTGAATGAAATGGAAGGTTGTCGTTTGATAAGCCGAGGGAAAAACAGTGGCCGCTCGGCAATGCGCAATTTTCTTGCCCGTGAGGCTCGCCATGAGCTATTGCTTTATCAGGATGCAGAAACTATCCCAAATGAAAATCTCGTAAGCAGATACCTTGCCGTAGCCTACAAGGCAGATGTTGTTTGCGGTTCGTTCACAGTGTCGGAGGATGCCGCTCGCAACGGCAACCTGCGATGTCGCTATGAGCTTGCAGGGCAGCGAAGGCTAACTGCCGAGCGGCGCAACCAACATCCTTATCGTTGCTTTCACGTGAATAACTTCATGGCGAAGCGCGACATCGTGCTAAGCCATCCTTTCGACGAGCAGATGAAAGGATATGGCTATGAGGACGTGATATTTGGGAAACAATTGGAAAAAGATAGGGTAGGGGTGTTTCACATAGACAACCCGGTAGCCTATTCTGGTTTTGAGAACAACGCGGCTTTTCTTGAAAAGACGGCGCGAGCCATAGACACATTATATATATATAGGGATTGTTTGCAAGGCTATTCGCGCCTTCTTGACCTTGCGCTAACGTTGGAGCGTTGCCATGCGCTTTGGCTTCCTCGCCTCATTATGCACCTTTTCTCAAAACAAGTGTTGACAAACCTCAAAGGGCACAATCCGAGCTTACGGCTTTTCAATTTCTACAGGACGTGGCTGTTGACCGAGAAGTTTTTAAATAATTGATAATAAGTGCACCATAAGCCGCTACAGGTGCACCCTAAGTAGCTACCGGTTTACGGCGTAAAGGCATCGTCTTTACGCCGTAAACGTCTCGTCTTTACGGCGTAGAGAAGGGAGGTTTACGGCGTAAAGATTGCTTATTAACGCCGCGAAGAAGAAGGCAAATTTTTCTTATCGAAGAAATATACGTATATGGTGTCCTTAAATTCCGTTTCCCTGTGATTAGAGCGGAAAGCCTCCGTAAAGCTATAGTCCTTGTTGAAAGTGTCGGCAAGCGTTTTCTTGTTTCCAGCGTTCACCATAAGGAGACCACTCTTTGGCAGGTCTTTGTCAAACTGCCTTATGCTGTCGCCGAGATAGAAGTCTACCCCGTAGAAGCGCAGAGGGTCACTGCCAGGTTCAGAGAAACCGGTGAAAGCATATAGTTTATAGTCTTTCTTCAGCGTGAGGGAATAATTGTCTCTAAGATTTTTCATGTTCATGGCGAATGGTCGCAAGCTCTTGGTGTTCATTATCGTAGGCTTGTAATAGCCGTCGAAAGCCATGAAGATGAGCAGCGTCATGACCGTGGATGCAAGCACGGGGCGCCTTGTTATGAAACCTACATTGCGGCGAAGCAATACCATCAAGCCAAGGCACGAGGCGCATAAAGGCAACATCAAAAGGACAATGTCGCCAAAGCCAAGGCTGCTGTAGGCAAGGGCGTGCAGCATGTTTATGTTTTCATAAGCATGCTTGCCGTGGAAAATGCTGTCCGGCACGGCTCCTGCACGCACCACAACCACTGCTGCCGTGAGCAGTATGCCTGCCACTGCCAGTAGTCCGATGTAGAAGCGTATGGGAAATGCTGTTTTTTTTATAAACCACATTCCGTATTCCACCATCAGCACAGCCATGAACGGATAGCATGGCAAGAGGTAGACGCCGCGTTTGCTTTCGGGAATGCAATAGAAAAAGAGTATAAGCAGAAATGACAGCCAAGTGAATACTTGCACAGGCTCTGCTTTCTTAACGCTGCTTACAAATGCCGAGCGGGAGAACTTGCGCCAGGGCAGCACAAACAGTGAAAGGAGCATGGGCAGCGTCCAAGGCAACCAACCTGATACGAGCATAAGTATGTTGTAATGCCAAGGATTGCTGTGGGTTACAAACTTCATTTTACCGAGGAAGCGTCCCAAGTTTTCATCCAATACCAAGTCAAGAAACTCTTTTCCGCCCTGTTGGTATGCGGCTAAGTACCAAACAGCCGGAAGAAGACATGCTAAAATTGCGGCAAAGAAAAGCTTGAAAAAGATGGAAAGCCCTTTCAACCTTCCTTTAGGGGAGGACTTTACTGCCTTGATTTTTTCAAATGCAATAAACACCACCATCACAAAGCACGGAAGCACTATGCCTACCGGTCCTTTTGTAAGCGTGGCTCCGCTCATGCAGAGTATTGCGAGCCAAGGCATTCCCTTTCCGCTCTTTTCCCACCATCTGTAAAAGGCGTAAAGGGCACAGACTATGAACATCGTCAGCACCATGTCTACACGGCAGTTGGTTCCTGCCCGATGTATTTCAAATGCAGTGAGCGTCATCATGGCTGCGAGGAAGCTGAGGTCGTTGTTCTTACGCTTGGCAAAGAACACGGCTCCCATTGCAAGCATGATGATAAGTGCAAGGGCAGACGGCAGGCGTGACGTAAATTCGTTTACATGGCCTATCGGCAATGAGAAAGCCGCTATGCACCATTGATAGAAAGGCGGTTTATAGGGAATGTCAACGCCGTTGTTCTCAGGCAAAATCCAGTTGTGTTGGTTAAGCATCGACACAGCCACTACGGCTTCACGAGGTTCGCCCTTTGTTGTAAAGTCGGTAAGTCCGAGAAAAGGAAGAAGCGTGATGGCTGCCACAAGCACGGTTGTCCACAGTATGAAACGATGTTTGCTGTCCATTAATTTTATATGATATATTATTTGCAAAATTACTATATTTTGGCTTTAACACACCATTATTTTTGCTTAATTCGCTAAATATATATAATTTTGCATCTGCAAACCAAATATAGGGAAAAGAAGAGAGATTATGAAGCCTTTTTTAAAAAGCGTTTTGTGGCTGATAAAGGTACATGTTTCAGCTTTAGCGGTATTTTCCATTTACCGTTTTGTAGAGTTCATTTCCCTTCACGGTCTTATAACTAAAGCCGATGCAAGTGTTTTGCCGGCTTTCTTGCGTGGCGTGTGGTTTGACAACGTAGTGGCTTGTTACATCATGATAGTGCCGCTGACGGTGGTTCTCGTGTCAGCTATGTTCGGCTTTTACCGAAAGTGGCTTCGCCGTAGCGTAACCGTTTGGTTTGCCGTACTTTATGCAATAGCCTTCATTCCGTCGGCAGCCAACACTCCCTATTTTGCCTACTTTTTCAAGAACATCAATTCGAGCATATTCGGTTGGTTTGGCTATGCTGCCACTACAGCTGGAATGCTTATAGAGGAGAAAAGCTATTGGCTCTACATAATATTATATTTTATTCTCACTGCTGCGTTCATAGTGAGCCTTATTACTCCTCCAAGACTTCCCAAGGATGGAGACTATGAATTAAAGAAAAAGCAGTTTGGAAAGCCTTCACGACTTGTGGCTTGTGGGCTTATGACCATTGTCCTTATCTTGCTTTGCCTTTTCGGTATCCGTGGCCGCACGGGCTATAACCCGATAAAGATAAGCGAGGCTTACTATTGCGACGATGCTTTCCTTAACCAGCTTGGCATAAACCCAACTTTCAATCTCCTTACCTCAGCTATGGACGACATGCGGAAAGAAAACAAGGAGATGCGCCTCATGCCATACCCCGAGGCTGTAAGCCATACAAGGGCATGGTACGGGATAACCGGAAAAGTGGACAGCATGAACGTTATGCGCCGTTTCATAGTAAACGACCCTCGGCACATGGAGCCTGTAGCTAAGCCCAACGTGGTGATAATACTAATGGAGTCGATGTCGGCAAGCTTCATGAAAGAGTTCGGGCAGCAGCTTCCGCTTACGCCAACCCTTGACTCGCTTTACCAGCATTCGCTCGCCTTTACCAATTTCTACAGTGCCGGCATACACACCAACCACGGGCTTACGGCTACGCTCTACAGCTTTCCGGCGCTGATGTTCCGCAACCTCATGAAAGGCACGGTTACGCCACACCGTCGCGGAATACCCACTGTCTTGAAGACTTTAGGCTATGAAAACATGTTCTTCATGACGCATGAGGCGCAGTATGACAACATGAAGGCTTTCCTCTCAACCAACGGTTATGACGACATTTATTCGCAGGAAGACTATCCTGCCGACTCGGTTGTAAACAGCTTTGGCGTCAGCGACCATTTTGAATTTAACTATGCCCTTGACAGGATAAACGCCAAGGCAAAGGGCGGAAAGCCATTCATGGCTACAATACTCACAATAAGCAATCATCCGCCTTATGTTGTGCCATCGTGGTTCAAGCCACGCACTCAAAACAAGGAGACGCAAATAGTAGAATATGCCGACTGGTCAATAGGCTCTTTCTTGCGCAAAGCATCAAAGGAACCGTGGTTTAAGAACACCATTTTCATTCTGCAAGCCGACCACGGAAAGATGATAGGGCAGAGCGATGCTGAGCTTCCGGTAAGCTACAATCACATTCCTCTCATCATCTTCGGCAAGGGCATAAAGCCGCATAAGTATGCAGGGCTCGGCACACAGGTCGACGTAATGCCCACATTGCTTGGCATTATGGGTGTGAACTATTTATACGATGGTTTTGGCGTAAACCTCCTGAAACGGCATCGCGACGTGGTGTTTTATTCCGCCGACAACCAAGTGGTTGCGCGCGACTTGAACCATTGCTATATATATGAGCCAAACACGGGCGAGAGCTTCTGCTATAATGCCCTTCCCGGATGGAAGTTGCGTGAGTGCAAGCCGAATCCTCTATTCAACAGGCTCCGCAAATATGTTTTCTCAATGGAGCAGACGGCGCAGTTTATGCTGAACAGGCAACAATAGCCAGCCGCCGTTTGAGGGTATTACGTACGGCTTAC